>DLSX01000002.1 GCA_002500765.1 Neorhizobium sp. UBA7851 | reverse complement strand
GGGCTGATCTGCACCGGCGTTCTTCTTGCCGCCGTCGGCGTGGCCGTCGCGGGGCCGGTACCGTTCGTCGCCATGATGGCCGGACCGCTCGGCATGCGGATTGCCGGCGTCAAGCACCCTGCTTCGCGCCTTACCGCGGCGGCGATAGCCGGGGCGACGATAACGGTTCTGGCGGAAGTCATATCGCGCTCGGCAATACCCGGTCTGCAATTGCCCGTCGGTGTCATGACCGGGATCATGGGGGCGCCATATCTGCTGTGGCTGCTCTGGAAGGAAGTGGAGGCAGGAGAAGTATGACCGAAACCGGGCTGACCACCACATCCCTCACACTCGGCTACCGCGAGCGCGTGGTTATCCGCGAGCTTTCGATTGCCGTGCCGGATCGGCGGGTGACATCGATCCTCGGACCGAACGGCTGTGGCAAGTCGACCTTTCTCAAGGCTCTGGCCCGGCTTATCGCGCCGGTCTCCGGCCAGGTGCTGCTCTCCGGAGACGATGTGAGCGAGATCGACACGCGTGCCCTGGCGCGCCGTCTATCCATCCTGCCGCAATCGCCGAAGGCGCCGGAAGGGATTACCGTCTCCGATCTTGTCAGACGGGGCCGTACTCCCTGGCGCGGGCTGCTTGCGCCGTGGAGCGACGAGGACGCCAGAATATGCCGGCAGGCGCTCGAGCAGGTGGGGTTGAGCGAGCTTGCCGAACGGCCGATCGACGAATTGTCCGGCGGTCAGCGCCAGCGGGCATGGATCGCGCTCGTGCTGGCGCAGAACACACCTTATCTGTTGCTTGACGAGCCGACGACATGGCTCGATCTCGCGCACCAGCTTGAGGTTCTTTCCCTGCTGCAGAAGCGCAATCGTGATCATGGAACGACGGTCGTCACGGTGCTTCATGACCTCAATCTGGCCGTTCGGTTTTCCGACCACCTCGTTCTTTTCGGCGGAAATGGTCTGGTGGCAGAGGGAACCCCGGAAGAGGTCGTCACCCCGGATAATCTGCAGGCGGCTTTCGGCTTGAAAGCTCTGGTCATGCCTGATCCGTTGACGGATCGGCCAATGATCGTCCCCTACTGATATCTCCTGGCAGATCGTCCGGACATTATTCGTGATCTCGATATGGCGGAACCAAAAAAGGTCTCGGGAATTCTGAAAACGGATTTTGAGGGCGAGGTGGAATGTTCCCTGCATTTTTCTCTGGGGCGGCGGGTGCCGAGAAAGCTGCCATACGCGTCCTGATTGCCGAGGATGAGTTTCTGCTGCGCCTCGATACGGCAGAAAATATGCGACGTCTCGGTTGCGAGGTCGTCGAAGTATCCTCTGCCGACGAGGCCATGGAACTGCTTCGCTACAGCGTGACCTTCGACCTTCTTCTGACCGATATCGACATGCCGGGGCAGGCGGACGGCCTCGATCTGGCGCGCTACGTGCGATCAACCTATCCCGAGATGAAGATCGTGATCATGTCCGGAAGCCGCGAGTTGCATTCGATCGATCCGCATCTGTGCGAACTCATGCTGACCAAGCCGATCTGGAATGTCGGTGAAACTCTGATCAAGCTGGTGGAGGCTGACCGAAATGCAAGCTGAAGAAACCGAGACGGTCCTGGTTGCGAGCAGCGATACCCTGCAGCGGTCCATGATCGCCAAATATCTCCGGGAATGTGGTTACAGCGTCATCGAGGCGACGGGTCTGGAAGATGCGAAAACCGCAATCGGCCATTACGAGATCGATATCGTCGTCTCGGATACCGAAATGCAGGATGGAACCGGCTTCGACCTCTCCACCCATATTCGCTCAATGCGCCAACCGATCGAGATCATCCTGACGCAATCTCTGGTCAAGACGGCGCAGGTTGCCGGCGATCTCTGTGAACAGGGACCGCTGGAACAACCTTATCACCCGCAACGCCTGGTCGATGAAATCAAGCGTATACGTGCGAGCCGCAGCGCGGCCGCTGACTAGATTGCAGGGAATTCTGCTATCGCGCGAACGACGTCGGCCCTGCTTACGATACCAACGAGCCGTCCATCACGAAGAACGGGCAGGCGCTTTATGTCATTCTCCGACATCGTTTCGGCGAGCTCTGCCAGTTCGGTTTCCTCGGTCGTCGTCTTGACGGGATTTGTCATCAACAGTGCTGCATGGTGCTGGTCTACGCCGATCAACATCTCGAATTGAGGCTCAAGGTCATTGCCTTGGGCGAGGGCGGAGATCCACCAGTCCCGGCGTTGGGCAAGCGTCTTGCCAAAGGGGCGTAGCAAGTCACGTTCGCTGATGATCCCGACGACTTGCCTGGCTTCATCACAGACAGGAACCGAACTGACGGAATGTTTGACAAGAAGCCCCGCGATCTCCTTCAGCGTATCCTCCGGTGAGACCGTGACCACGTCCCGCGTCATGATATCCTTGACCCGAACACTCATTTTTTCCTCCTGCCTTTAGAGAGTTTACCTCTTCAACATCTCCTTTTTACCACGCGCTCATGCCTGCCACGACGCGCACTTCGTCGCTGCCTGGGGTGCAGGAGGACGAGGCTTTTCGTTTGCAGATTGATGAATCAGGGAGGCGCGCGTAAACCGTATTCAGCATAATCAGGGAACAGACATGACCGACAGCAAATATTTCAGTGCGGTGGGTGGCCTGCCGCCGCAGACACAGCTTCTCTCCAGCAAGGCCGTCTTCACGACCTCCTATGCGGTCATCCCCCGAACGGTCATGAGCGACATCGTCACCAGCGTTTTACCGCACTGGGAAAAGAGCCGGGCATGGATAATCAGCCGGCCGCTCTCTGGTTTCGCCGAAACTTTCTCGCAATATATCGTCGAGTTGCTGCCCGGCGGAGGCAGCAACCGGCCGGAGCCGGATATCCGCGCCTCCGCGGCCATATTCGTGGTGACGGGAGATCTGACTATCGAGCTCGAGGGTACTGCGCATCATCTGCGAGAAGGGTCGTTCGCCTATCTTCCCGCCGGCTCGAAATGGACGTTGCGCGGCGAGGGCGAAAAAGCCTGCCGTTTCCATTGGGTGCGCAAGGCATTCAAGGTCGTGGAAGGGCTTGAAGCTCCGCCGGCGATATTCACGCATGAGGACGAGTGTGTACTCGACCCGATGCCGGATACCGAAGGGCGCTGGGCGACGACCCGCTTCATCGACCCCTCCGACGTTCGCTACGACATGCACCTGAACATCGTGACTTTCGAACCCGGTGCGGTCATTCCATTCATGGAAACCCATATCATGGAACATGGCCTCTATGTTCTGGAAGGTAAGGCGGTTTACCGCCTCAATCAGGACTGGGTCGAGGTCGAGGCCGGAGACTATATGTGGCTGAGGGCCTTCTGCCCGCAGGCTTGCTATGCCGGTGGCCCCGGCCGTTTCCGTTATCTCCTTTACAAGGACGTCAACCGTCACGCCGATCTCTGGTAAGACGCAGACGGTTGCTCCGTCATGAATTTAAGGCGTTGATGATAAACTTGTTGACGCCACACCTCCCACTTGTAGTATCTATTTTGCTGTCATGTATGACAAGGCTGGCGGCAAGCCGGTAAGGCCCGTCCTGGGGAGGATATATGCTGAAGAAATTGTTGCTGACGGGCGCCGCAGGTGGCGTCGGTCAGAGCATCCGTCCGCTGCTGTTGCGGTTGGCGGAGAGGGTCGTGCTGTCAGACCTCGGTGATGTCTCGGATCTCAACTCCAGGGAAAGCTTCGTCAGATGCAATCTGGCGGATGCCCCGGGAGTCATGCGGCTTCTGGAAGGAGTTGACGGTATCATTCATCTCGGCGGCGTGTCTGTCGAGCGATCCTTCGATCTTGTTCTTCAGGGCAATATCATCGGCCTTTACAATCTTTATGAAGCGGCCCGGCATCAGGGCAAGCCGCGCATCGTATTCGCCAGCTCCAATCATGTTGTCGGCTATTATCGCCAGGATGAAAAAATCGACAATACGGTCTATCCCCGTCCAGATTCGCTCTACGGTGTTTCCAAGGTTTTCGGCGAGGCCGTCGCCAGCATGTACTATGACAAGTTCGGCCAGGAGACGCTTTCGCTGCGTATCGGCTCCTGTTTCGATAGACCGCTAAATCCACGCATGCTGGCGACATGGTTGAGCTATCGCGACTTCGTCTCTCTATGCGAAAAAGCGTTTCTGGCGCCCCGATTGGCTCATACGATCGTTTATGGCGCATCCGCCAACGAGACGTCGTGGTGGGATAACAGCAACGCAGATTTTCTCGGCTGGCAACCTCAGGACAGTTCCGACAAATGGCGTGTCGAGGTGGAAGCCGCGACCGGTGTTCAGGACCCGAATGATCCCATGGTTATTTATCAGGGCGGAGCCTTTGCGGGCGCTGGCCATCCGGACGACAGCTGATAACATCGTTCACGGACGCCCTCCATTCATCGTCACGGCCGTACAGGTTGTTTTGAAGCAGGCTGCTTGGGAAGGAAAAAGCATGACCATCCATCAAAATCTCATCGCTGGCGAATGGGTCGGCACTACCGGCTCGGAAAACGTCAATCCGTCCGACACCAATGACATTGTCGGACTTTACGCGCAGGCAAGTGCGGATGACGTCAAACAAGCGATTGCTGCTGCAAAGGCTGCTTTTCCCGCCTGGTCGCGTTCCGGAATTCTCGAGCGCCATGGGATCTTGAAGAAAACCGCGGACGAAATCCTCGCCCGCAAGCAGGAACTCGGTACGCTTCTCTCCCGCGAGGAGGGCAAGACGCTGGCCGAAGGTATCGGTGAGGTTACGCGGGCCGCGCAGATCTTCGATTTCTTCGCAGGCGAGACGCTGCGTCTGGCGGGCGAAGTCCTGCCATCGGCAAGGCCGGGCATCGGGGTGGAAATCACGCGCGAGCCGCTTGGTGTCATCGGCATCATCACGCCGTGGAATTTTCCGATCGCGATCCCTGCGTGGAAGATCGCGCCGGCGCTCTGCTATGGTAACACCGTGGTCTTCAAGCCGGCGGAGCTCGTGCCCGGCTGCTCCTGGGCGATCGTCGATATCCTTCACCGTGCCGGTCTTCCGAAGGGCGTGCTCAATCTGGTGATGGGCCCGGGTTCCGTAGTCGGTCAGACGATGCTCGAGAGCCCCGATATTGCGGGCATTACATTCACGGGCTCAACTGGTACCGGCAAGCGCGTGGCCGCAGCCTCCATCGAGCATAACCGCAAGTTCCAGCTGGAAATGGGCGGCAAGAACCCGATGATCGTTCTCGACGATGCCGATCTCGGCGTTGCCGTAGAAGCTGCCGCAAATTCCGGTTTCTTCTCCACTGGCCAGCGTTGCACGGCGTCTTCACGTCTGATCGTCACCGAAGGCATCCACGACAAGTTCGTCGATGCCCTGACCGAGCGGATGAAGGGCATTCAGGTCGGGCACGCCTTGAAGCCCGAGACCCATGTCGGCCCGGTGGTCGATGTAAGGCAGTTGAAACAGGACACCGATTACATTGAGATCGGTGTCAAGGAAGGCGCAAAGCTCGCTTTCGGTGGGGAGCGTCTCGAACGGGATACACCCGGCTTCTTCCTGCAGCCGACGCTGTTCACCGAAGCGACGAATGAAATGCGCATCAGCCGCGAAGAGATTTTCGGTCCGGTCGTCAGTGTCATCCGCGTCAAGGACTATGATGAAGCGCTTGCCATGGCCAACGATACGCCGTTTGGCCTGTCCGCAGGTATCGCGACGACAAGCCTGAAATATGCAACACATTTCAAGCGCAACTCGGAAGCCGGTATGGTGATGGTCAACCTGCCGACAGCGGGTGTCGATTTCCACGTTCCGTTCGGCGGTCGCAAGGCCTCGTCGTTCGGTCCGCGTGAGCAGGGCAAATATGCAGCCGAATTCTTCACCGTTGTGAAGACGGCCTACACTCTCGCCTGATGTTGGCGGCGGCACGGACAGCCGTCGAAACGTAAAAGACCTGCGATCGATCCGTCAGCAGATTAAGATCTGTAGACGGATCGATTTTGCGCGTTATCTCTGTCTGCGCAAAAACAAGTCGCAGGATGGGATATTCGTGGTTCAGCGCGTCAGCTTTTATATTCTCCTCGTCTTCGTCACGCTGGCATTCATCGCAGTCCTCATTCCGTTCTATTCCGCAGTTTTCTGGGCGGTGGTCTTTGCGATCATCTTCTTCCCGCTCTATTCGAGGCTGGAAGCAATGCTTGGCGGTCGACGCAATATTGCAGCAGTTCTTTCCGTGTTGATCTGCCTCTGCCTTGTCATCCTGCCGGGGTTGGCGATTCTCGCTTCGCTCATCCAGGAAGGGACCGGCCTCTACCAGAGGATTTCAAGCGGGCAGATAGACCTCAACCAAATGCTCAACCAAGTCGTGACGGCGCTTCCCACCTTCATGCAGGATTGGCTACAGACTATCGAGAACGGAGGCTTCGCAGCCTTGCGCGATCGCTTTTCTTCCTCCCTCATGCAGGGAGGGAGCTTCTTCGCCGGACGTGCCTTGAACTTCGGTCAGAGCACTGCGGAATTCTTCATCGCCTTCGGCCTGATGCTCTACCTCCTGTTCTTCCTGTTTCGCGACGGGCGCTCTCTGGCGGCGACAATCCGAAGCGCGGCGCCCCTGAGCGATGAGCACACGACCCAATTCATGGGGAAGTTCGCCTCGGTCGTGCGGGCAACCGTCAGAGGCAATATCATCATCGCCATTCTCCAGGGCCTGATCGGTGGAATCACCTTCTGGTTTCTGGGCGTTCAGCCGGCACTTCTCTGGGGTGTTCTGATGGTCATCCTGTCACTGGTACCCGCAGTCGGGGCTGCGCTCGTCTGGGTGCCGACGGCGATCTATCTGGCCGTCACGGGAGAGGTTTTGAAAGCCGTGGTCATCGTAGCCGTCGGCGTATTCGTGATCGGCCTCATCGACAATATCCTCCGGCCGCCACTGGTCGGCAAGGAAACACGGCTTCCGGATTATGTCGTGCTGATTTCGACGGTTGGAGGGATTTCGCTTTTCGGGGTCAACGGTTTTGTCATCGGCCCGTTGATTGCAGCCCTTTTCATCTCGGCATGGTCGCTTTTCGAAAAGGAGCGACGTGGCGATGGCAGCGTGGCGGACTGAGGCCATTTTTGGTAAATATGGTCGGACTATGGTCCAGTTCAGGCATTCGCAAAGGTCCCATGGCGGAACTATGGCTGGGTTCAGATGTTGCATGATGGTACGATCCGATTGCTGACTCTTGTCTGATGGAGGTTGCCATCCACTCCCGCCGACAGATCATTTCCGGCCTGATGCTCACCCTTTTCTCGGGCCTTGCGCCGCTCGGCGCAAATTCCGCGATTGCGCGCAATGGTGGAGAGGGACGCGGAAACGGGAGCAGCCGCGGTGGTGACAGCAGCGGTGATCGCGGTGGCTCCGGCAAAGATGGCGGCTCCAGGAACGGTGACAGTCGCGGGAACGGCAACTCAAACAATCGCGGTCGCAGCTCAATCTCTGCGGCCGAAACAGATACCGGAGACAGTCGGTCGCGAAGTGGTGCCGTCAGCGCCGACCGCAGCGAAATCCGGGTAAGGCACGGCAACGGCATCGCGGAGGAAGTCAACGATCGCGGTCGTTACGTGATGCGCGACCGGAGTGGCAGAACCATCGTCAATAGGACAGCGACCAAGTCCGATCTGGACAGATTGCGTTCATTGGTCAAGTAAACGATGCCCGGGCGTCAGACAGTATCAGGAAACCGCCCGCCCCGAATTTTCACGGATGGCCTCGTTCCAGGCAATTGCCGCAGCCGTTCGGTTGCTGACATCCAGTTTGGCGAAGATGCGCGTCATGTGGTGCTTGACCGTCTTTTCATGCAGGTCGAGCTCGATTGCTATAGCCTTGTTGCTGAGCCCTTCGGCGGCAAGCCCGAGAACCTCGCGTTCACGCGTCGTCAGGTCACGCATGGCAGCGGAAAGGCTGTCTTGATCGGCCGACACCGATGGTTCTGACAGAAGCTTTGCCGAAAGCGCCGGAGCCACGTAACCTTCTCCGGCGGCGATCGAGCGAAGGATTTCCGCAAGCGAGCCGGATCCTATTCCCTTCAGCACATAACCCTTGGCACCGTCCTGCAAGGCCTGTCGGATG
This sequence comes from Neorhizobium sp. UBA7851, assembly GCA_002500765.1. Taxonomy (GTDB): domain Bacteria; phylum Pseudomonadota; class Alphaproteobacteria; order Rhizobiales; family Rhizobiaceae; genus Neorhizobium. The sequence goes on along the minus strand of DLSX01000002.1, from coordinate 1,982 downwards.
TCGTCGCTGGTCTCCGACACCGTAAGCATCACGATATTCTGGTCGGGCCGTTCGGCAAGGATTGGCGCGATTGCCCCGAGGCCGCCGCCCGGCATCGAGATATCCATCAGAAGAATGTCGGGTTGGTGCCGCTGGGCGATTTCGATCGCATCGTCACGGCTTCCGCCTTCTGCGACGATGTCGAAGCCGAGTTCGGTCAATGTACGTGCCACGCCTTCCCTGAAGAGTGGGTGATCGTCGCATACGGCAACCCGCAGATCCGTCATCAAGCTTTCTCCGTTTCGCAAATCTTCAAAGTCATCGTCACAGTCGTACCGCTGCTGTTCGAAGCGATTTCGAACCTGCCGCCAAGGCTTTCGATCCTCTCTCGCAAACCGGCAATGCCGAGGCTTGTCGGTTTGACCTTTGACGGATCGAAGCCGGGGCCTGTATCGATGACATCCACCACAACGCAATCGTTCTCCAAACGTTGCAGCACTTTCTGGCCCGCTCCTGCCGCATGTCGCCAGCCATTGTTCAGGGCTTCCTGAACGAAGCGGTAGACACAGATTTTTTCCGCCGGGCTTGGCTGCCACTCGACTGCGGCCATTGTAAGGGCAACCGGGATGCCTGTCCGTTCCCGGTGACGTTGCACGGCCTGCAAGATGACATCCTGAAAGTTTGCGGCTTCGATCTCCGGAAGAATGAGATCATGGCAGATGCTGCGGATTTCCCGCATCGCTTCCTGCAGGCTGGTCTTGATGGACGAGACTTCGGCTTCGCGCGTTTCGCGCAGCGCCTGAGCACCCAAAATGGCGGGACTGTCGATACGCAGAGACGCGTAGGCAATCAATTGTGCCGGCCCGTCGTGCAGGTCGGCTCCCAATCGTCTTAAAAAACGTTCGTTGATTGCCGTCGTTCTCTGGCTCGCCTTCTGAACGCGTGCATGCAGTTCCCGGTTCTGCTTGAGGAGATGCGAAAGCTCGCCGACGCGGGCATTGAGCAGGCCACGCTGCAGTTCGATGAGCCGGCTGCCGCGAAAGACGATCAGCGAAAGCAGGGAGAAAATTGCTGCGATCACGGCGATGACCGCCAGCCAGGCGCGCAATCTCGCATTCTGGAGGCTCCGCTCGAAATCGGTCGCCACTTCATAGAATTCCGATACCGCAACGACCTCGCCGGACCAGGGCTGAAGCACGGGATTGTAGATTTCCAGAAGTGGTTGCGTCTGGTGGCCCAGCGCGATCATCTCCTCGGGGTCGATCCGGTTGAACTCGGAGACCATTTTTCCGGCGAAGGCTGCCTTCAGATCTTCGCTCGGGGCAAGTTTCGTCCCCATCAGCTTCTTGTCGTTGGCATATAGGATCGTGCCGTCCTTGCGCCAGAGCCGGAAGGAAATTAGGCGCTGCCCGAGCGCGCCTTGCGAGAGCGTTTCGTCGAGCACGCGCTCAATGGACTCGTCGAGCTTCTCCGTGGTCGTCATGTCCGGCAGGATCGGAGCGATAATGCTATCGACGTAAAGTGCGGTCGAGGCGGCCGAGTTCCGGGTCACCGCTTCCTCGATGAGGCTGGCGACCAGTGTTCCGACGATCAGGGTCGCGATAATCGAAATGAACCCGCCGGCAACCAGAAACTGGCGGGCGAGCGACTGTCCGGTCCAATAAGCGATAACGTTGGGTAGGCGCACGAAAGCCTCGGAGGGATGTAGTAGCAGAAGATAATTAAGCCTCGGCTTCGCGGCGTCAATGGGGCCGCGGCATCGCTATTTTACCCTGCCGGACCAAAGTCGCATCCCCGAACGCAAAGGTCCCGGTGCGGAACGGCTCTGCAGACGCCACGTTTTCCTGCCATCGCAAACAGGGAGTTGTGTGATGAAAAAGATGATCCTGGTATCCGCCGCCCTTGCAGCTTTCGCGACCAGTGCCGCCGCCCAGCAGAGCACGGTGAATGGCGCCGTGGGCGGTGCCGTGACCGGTGCAATCGTTGGCGGCCCGGTTGGCGCC
>DLSX01000237.1 GCA_002500765.1 Neorhizobium sp. UBA7851 | reverse complement strand
CTCCACCAGGAAACGATAGAGCTCTTCGTCAATCTTGAGATCGGCGATGTCCTTGCGTGCCATGCGGCTTCTCCCTCACATGCTTTTGGTTTTCCGTGTCGTCACTTTGCCCGCGACATACCGGGTGTCAATGCGCCGAAAGCCCAAGACGGTTCGGTTCAGTCCTGCGCATGGGTCATTCTCGGGCGGCCCGTTGCCGTGGCTGTCACCACCGCTTCGACCAGTTTTCTGGACCCTTCTACTTCGGGGGCCGAAATCTTCTCGTCGACCGAGATCAGGATATCGCCTGCTCCCTCTTGCCCTGCCTTGTCTCGCGCGCCAGCCGTCGCCCGATCCCGCGCAGTTTTCAGCGCTGCGGCTTCGCCGACTACCGTCATCGTCTCGCCCGCACCGGCAACGACATAGATCCCGTCTTCCGGCGACGTGACCGTAACAGCGATGACGACGCGGATCTGGCCAACGACCGCACCGATCGCGTTGGCCACATCTGCATCGGCCGGAATGACCGATTGGGCACCAAGCATGTCGGCAATCGCCGGGTAATAAACCCGCGCCGAAGCCCCAAGGCCGACGAGTGGGCGATCGAGTTCAAGGGAAAACCGCGCGATGCCCGGCACACGCTTCAGTGCCCGGTCGACAGCAAGCGAGACTGCGGGATCGATTGCTTCTGCGCCGTCCTCAGCAAGGCAGGCTGCAAGAATGACCTCCGATGATTGTCGGGTCAGCCGGTCGACGATGTTTCTTGCCAGATCTTCCGCGGATGCCGCAATCTGACGACCCGCGCCGCTTCTCCTACGCGCCGCGATCTGCAACCCGAGCCGCGCTGCATCGGCATTCCACTGGCGCTGACGCCCGAGGACATGGAGCGCGTCGGAAGGCGTGATGCCGCTCAGATGCACGAGCCCGCGTGCCACCAGCCTGTCGAGGACGGCTTTCTGCGAGTTCATCACCAGCAGCGAATTCAAGGGAGCGGGTGTCGATCCGATGCGCGCAAGAAGCGATAATTCCTGAGCCTGCAGGCCTTCGACATGCGCATCGCTTAAGGAAATCCGTAGGGCGAAACGGCCATCTTGACGGCCGGCATGGCTGGCGCGCAGCTGCATGTCCAAGGCCTGCAGCACGCTTTCACCATGGGTCGCGGCGAGCAGGCTGAGCGGCAGGAGACGGCGGGGACCGAGGGTGATTTTCGCTTCCAGACCCCGATCATCGATATGCACTTCCGAATCACCACCGAGGCCATAGGTGCGCAGCGCCACAGCCTCGACCATCGTGTTATGTCCACCGACATCGGCGCCATCCGGCGCGAGTTTCGGCCTGCCGCCCTGCAGGATGGCGACATCGGTGGTGGTGCCGCCGATATCGGACACGACCGCCTCATCCAACCCGGTCAGGTATCGCGCGCCGACAAGGCTTGCGGCGGGGCCGGACAGGATGGTTTCGATCGGGCGCAGGCGCGCTTCGGCGGCAGACATCAGCGCACCGTCACCGCGCACGACCATGAGAGGCGCATCGATGCCGGATTTCTGCAGAAACCCTTCGGTCGATGCGATCAGGCGGTCGATAATGGAGACCAGACGGGCGTTGAGCAATGTCGTCAACGCCCGGCGCGGGCCACCGAGCTTTGAGGAAAGTTCGTGGCTGCAGGTCACGGGCCTATGGCTGATCTCGCGAATGCGGTCCCTCACGCGAATTTCATGAGCCGGATTCCGGACCGCGAAATAACCGGCGACGGCAAAGGACGAGACTACCGATCCAAGTGACGGCAAGGCCTCATCGAGAGCGCTCATATCCAGTGGTGTCTCGTTGCCATGGACGTCATGGCCGCCGGGCAGAAAGATCACTGGATCGCTCCCGAGTGCTTCGGAAAGGCCGCCTCTGGCAATATCCTCGGGGCCAAAACCAATCATCACGAGTGCTGCCAGACCACCCTGCCCTTCCACCAGTGCATTGGTGGCAAGCGTGGTCGACAGCGAGACCATGGCGATTTGCGATGCCGGAACGCAGCCGTTTTCAAGCGCCGCACCGACCGCGCCGGCGATGCCTTCCGAAAGCTCATGCCGAGTGGTGAGCGCCTTCGCCTTGGCGATCACGCCCCCTTCGTCGCGGAAAAGAACGGCATCCGTGTAGGTGCCGCCGGTATCGATGCCGAGAAGAAGAGGTGAAGCCACGCAAGAGATCCCGAATGCCTATTCGGAGAAATCAATAGCGCATGGGGCGTCAGGATCAATCAGCCGTCAGAGACGTGGGCTGTCGCAGTCTGGTATTTGCGCATCGTAGTTTGCGAAAACCGGATCCGGTTTTCGAGGCGTCAGGGTCTCAGGCTCACCCGCATCGGCATGCCGTCGCGTGGCTGGGTGGTCAGTTTCTGCACCGGCCAGATTTCGGTACCCGGCAGGGCATCGAAACGGTAGCGCTTCATCAATACTGCAAGCGCGATCACCGCTTCCTGCATAGCGAAGGTTGCGCCGATACAGGTTCGCGGGCCGGCACCGAAAGGCAGATACTGAAACCGGCCGATCCTGACGCGGTTTTCCGGCAGGAAACGTTCCGGCAAAAAGGCGCGCGGTTTTTCCCAATAAAGCTCGTGGCGATGCAGCGTCCAGGGCATGACGAGGATGGTGACGCCTGCTTCGATCTCCACACTCTCGCCGTTCGGGCTTGTCCACCTGTCATCGGCAATCGCCGCGCGGTTGAGCGACGGGGCCGGCGGATAGAGCCTCAGCGCCTCCTCGAAGGAGGCACGCACCCAGGGCATAAGCTCCAGCCATTCCACCGGCTCGGCACCGGTGCCAAGAACCTGGTCGATCTCCTTTTCCATCGCTTCGCGCACATGCGGAGAGTGAGCGACGCAATAAAGCGTCCAGGCGAGCGCGCGGGCCGTCGTTTCATGACCGGCGCCAATGAAGGTGAGAATATTGTCCTCGATTTCATCGAGCGAAAGACCATTGGGCCCCTCAAGCTGCAAGAGAAGGGTGAGGAAATCCTGCGGCACCGCGTCCGGCGTTTCGCGCATGCGCTTCTGCCGCTCTCTCATCGTGTCGGCGACGATATTGCGGAATTTTTCGAGCACCTTGCGGCCGCCGATGCGGGTCAGGCGCGGCACCCAGGCCGGCGCGCGCAACAAATCCATCGGGTCAACGCGCCCCATGCGGTGGAGCAGGCTGTCGACATCATCGGAGAAACTGTTGCTCTCAGTAACGATCTGGCCCGAGAAGAGCGTTTCCGACAGGATCGAGTAGGCCATCTCCGTCATGTCGACGGAGATATCGTGGATCGCCCCATCAGCGCCAACCATCGCATATTTTTCCGCATATTCTTGCGATTTCGCCAGCATCTGGCCGGCAAAACCACGGGAGTGGCGGGGCGTGAAAACCGGCGCCATCGCCTTTCGCGAGCGCGTCCAGACCGGGCCTTCCGCCGTCAGCAATCCGTCGCGCAGGATAGGCCGCAAGATAAGCTGGCGGATTTCCGACATCTCGTAATTTGAGGCGTTATCGACAAGCACATGGCGGATCAGGCCGGGATCGTTGACGATCAGCGTGCGTTCCTTGAAGAATTTCGTCTTGATCCAGGGCAGCGTGTAGGACGGCACGCCCCACAGTTCCAGCGGGTTGCGCATGACCGTGCGGATGATCTCCAGCCGCGACGGCGGGACGGTGCGCGGTATGGGTGCCGGTGGCACAAAGGGATCGGGGCGCATATCCAAGAGCAACCCTCCTCTTCAATTCCTCTTATCGAAGCAATTCCGGACGCAAAACCGGTTCCCACTTTTGCTGGATTGCTTCCAGAAGATATCAGGACTTAGAGCAGCGATTTCAACTCGGCGATCTTATCGTTGACGAGCCAGCCGTAATAATTCTCTTCCGGCAGGCCGCCGCGGGCTTTGAGCGCCGCTGCGCGCTGGGCCGAACCGCCGGTATTGTAGAGCGTCGAGGTGATGCCGGGATTCTTGGAAATATCGACATCGGCGATCTGCTTGTAGTCATCGATCGAACGGCGGATATTGGCCGCCATATAGGCGAGCGACTTGTCGGGGTCCATGATCGCCTCATAGACTTCCGCGGCGTCGTTTTCATCCAGCTTCGAATAACCGGATGTGCGCGCCACCATGTCGGACAGCATCATCGCCGTCAGCGGATTGACCTGGCCGAGACCAAAAGTTTGGCCAGCGTAAAAGGGCTGGAAGAAGACCGCGCTGAAACGGTTGTCGGGATAGGCCTTTCCGTCGACCTTTTTGCCGCGGAACGACTTTTCCCATACGCCTTCGCGGCAGTTCCACAACGCGTAGGAGCCCGACTTGCCTTCACAGGTGGAAAATTGCGGGCGTGCCAGAAACTCGGCGATGGTCTCGCCGTCATAGGCAAAACGAAAAGCATTACCCGCATAAGCGGCTGCCTTGACATAGTAGCTCTGCAATCGGTCATAGGCATCGACATTATAGGTGTGCTCGCCAACGATCGCGCCGACCATGTGGATCGGGTCGATGCCATAAGCGGCTGCCGTGGACTTTATCTTCCCGATGAGCGCCTTGTCGGTCGCCAGAAGATCACGGATCTTGTCGTATTTGTCGTCGAAAGTGGTGCGGCCGGCGCGGGTGCGGCGCACGGAAGCACCGGGAATTTTGGGCTGCACGGCATTGCGGTTGCCTTCCGGCACGATGGTCATGGCCATGACCGGATCGGTCGAGGAAGCCGCCCAGGCGACTGTCAAAAGCAATGCGATAAGGGTGCGTTTCAAGATTTTCCGTGTCCCAGCGTTTTATCTGCGCCACTACCGGCTCCAGAAACTGTGACAGGTCAAATCCGGAGAGCCGCTCGCGTCTTTGCGAAAGCGCGTCACCCATACGTTAAAACATATCGGAATGTCGAGATAAAGACGTTCAAAATAGCGTCAAACGAAACAAGCGTGGCAGCCGGACGTTGCCCGACTGCCACGCATGGGCATTAGAGGATGTAACGCGACAGGTCGGTATCGGCCGCCAGATCGCCTACATGTTTGCGAACATATTCGGCATCGATCTTCACCGAGGTGCCGCCCTGATCCGGTGCCGTGAAGGAGATTTCATCCAGCACGCGCTCCATCACCGTCTGCAGGCGACGGGCGCCGATGTTCTCGACCGTCGAATTCAGATGGACCGCGACGTCGGCAAGCGCGTCGATCGCATCCTCGGTGAATTCCAGGGACAGATCTTCGGTTCCCATCAGCGCCTTGTACTGACGGATGAGGCTGGCTTCGGTTTCCGTCAGGATGCGGCGGAAGTCTTCCTTGGTCAGCGGACGAAGCTCGACGCGGATCGGCAGGCGGCCCTGAAGTTCCGGCAGGAGATCCGAGGGTTTTGAAACGTGGAAGGCACCGGAGGCAATGAAGAGGATGTGATCCGTCTTTACCGGGCCGTACTTGGTCGAAACCGTGGTGCCTTCGACCAGCGGCAGCAAGTCGCGCTGCACGCCTTCACGTGAAACACCGGCCCCCATGCCGCCGTCGCGCGCCGCGATCTTGTCGATCTCGTCGAGGAAGACAATGCCATCGTTTTCGACCGAACGGACGGCCTCACGCTGGATGACCTCGTTGTCGATCAGCTTGTCGGATTCGTCGCGGATCAGTTCGCCATAGGACTTCGCCACGGTCGTCTTGACCTTCTTGGTGCGGCCGCCCATGGCCTTGCCGAACATTTCCGACAGGTTCAGCACACCGATATTGGCACCGGGCATGCCGGGAATGTCGAAGCCGGGCATGCCGGATCCGCTGTCGGCCACTTCGACCTCGATTTCCTTGTCGTCCAGTTCACCGGCACGAAGCTTCTTGCGGAAGCTGTCGCGGGTGGCCGGAGATGCGGTCGAACCGACCAAGGCATCGAGCACACGTTCCTCAGCGCTCTGATGCGCCTTGGCCTGCACTTCCGAACGTTTCTTTTCACGCGCCAGACCGATGCCGATCTCGACCAAATCGCGGATGATCTGCTCGACGTCACGGCCGACATAACCGACCTCGGTGAATTTGGTGGCTTCGACCTTGATGAAGGGCGCACCGGCGAGCTTGGCGAGGCGACGGGAGATTTCCGTCTTGCCGACGCCGGTCGGGCCGATCATCAGGATATTCTTCGGCATGACTTCGTCGCGCAGGCTCTCGTCGAGCTGATGGCGACGCCAGCGGTTTCTGAGCGCAATCGCGACGGCGCGCTTGGCATCGTGCTGGCCGATGATGTGGCGGTCGAGTTCGGAGACGATTTCGCGGGGAGAAAAATTGGTCATTGTATCCTCTCGGCTTTCCCGTTGCGGCCGGCCGTGTCGGCCCGGTCCGCGGGACCCTTTCAGGGATGGGTGATTATTCGGCGTCGAGCGTTTCGACGACGAGATTATGGTTGGTATAAACGCAGATATCGGCGGCGATATCGAGCGCCTGGCGGGCAACGTCTTCTGCCGACTTGTCGCTGTCCATCAACGCGCGGGCTGCGGCAAAGGCATAGTTGCCGCCGGAGCCGATGGCGATCGTGCCGTGTTCGGGCTCCAGCACATCACCATTGCCGGTGATCGCGAGCGTCGTGGATTTGTCTGCAACCAGCATCATCGCTTCGAGATTGCGCAGATACTTGTCGGTGCGCCAGTCCTTGGCGAGTTCGACGGCGGCGCGCATCAGCTGGCCGGGATATTGTTCGAGCTTCTTTTCAAGACGGTCGAGAAGCGTGAAGGCATCGGCCGTGGCGCCAGCAAAACCGGCGATCACGTCGCCACCCTTGCCGATGCGGCGCACTTTGCGTGCATTGCCCTTCATCACGGTCTGGCCGAGGCTCACCTGGCCGTCACCGGCCATGACGACCTTGCCGCCCTTCCTGACTGTAATAATCGTTGTCATCAATACACCTGTCTGCCCCTTTGAAAGCGGGCCCTTGCACTTCAGGAAATCCCGCCAAACCATGCTGGCTTTGCCGGGATCGTGTTGACACCTATGTAAGTGGCCGACCGACGAATACAATCTCGTCTTCTCCGATCGACAAGGTGTCGCAAAGCCCCGTGCTTTTGCTGGATATTTCAGCTTCCGGCTGATAAGGAGCGGCGAGAAAAGCATGGAGCAGACCCTGATGGGCGAAACCGCAGCCGCACGCGTGGGAAGCGTTTCCCGCAAGACCAACGAAACCTCCGTCTCCGTTTCCGTCAATTTGGACGGCACCGGCGTGGCAAAGATTTCGACGGGTGTGGGCTTTTTCGACCATATGCTCGACCAGCTTTCGCGACACTCACTGATCGACATGGATATCAAGGTGAAGGGCGACCTGCATATCGACGATCATCATACGGTCGAGGATACGGGTATCGCGATCGGCCAGGCAATTTCCAAGGCACTCGGTGACCGGCGCGGCATTACCCGTTACGCCTCGCTCGATCTCGCCATGGACGAGACGATGACCAAGGCTGCAATCGACGTGTCGGGCCGTCCCTTCCTCGTCTGGAACGTCGCGTTTTCGGCACCGAAGATCGGTACGTTCGATACGGAGCTGGTGCGCGAATTTTTCCAGGCGCTGGCACAGAATGCCGGGATCACCCTGCATATCCTGAACCATTACGGCGCCAACAACCATCATATCGCCGAGACCTGCTTCAAATCCGTGGCGCGGATCTTACGCACCGCAATCGAAATCGATCCGCGACAGGCCAACCGCGTTCCTTCGACCAAGGGCACGCTCGCCTGACGCTTCCGGGAGATCATCCTTGAGAAGCTATCTCGTTCTGACGCCACCGGGTGGTCCCGAAAAGGATCATCGTTCGACGCTTTTCCTGGCCGACGCGTTTTCGTGGCTGGCGCTCCTGTTTGCCTGGATCTGGCTCATCTGGCATCGGCTCTGGATTGCGGGGATCGTTGCTCTCGTCCTGCAGGTCGGGAGTGCATTGCTCCTAGGCATGTCAGGTTTCTCGCTTGCGGGTCTGCTTCTCGGGTTTGCGATACATGTTCTCGTCGCGCTCGAAGGGCGCAACCAATATGGCAATTCGCTCATTCGCCGCGGATGGACGCTCGAAGGCGTGATCAGTGCCGTGGATCGGCAGACGGCTGAAGAAATCTATTTTTCCGGCCTGCCGCAGAAGGAGACGCAGCCCCTGCCTTCTTCTGCTGATTGGGCCAAAACAAAACAGCCGCCCGTTCCGGGCTGGCAGGGTCCGGCTCTCGGACTTTTCGATCACGGAGGACGCTGATGCGCGTCGCAATCATCGACTACGGCTCGGGCAATCTGCGCTCGGCCACCAAGGCATTCGAAAGGGCGGCACGCGAAGCCGGCATCGATGCTTCAATCGAGCTTACCGACAAGCCGGATATCGTTGCTGCTGCCGATCGCGTCGTGCTGCCGGGTGTGGGCGCCTATGCGGATTGCCGTGCGGGTCTCAACGCCGTCTCGGGCATGAACGAAGCGCTGGTCGAAGTGGTCGAAAAGAAGGCCCGTCCCTTCCTCGGCATCTGTGTCGGCATGCAGCTGATGTCGTCGCGCGGCCTGGAAAAAACCACGACCGAAGGCCTTGGCTGGATCAAGGGTGATGTCATCGAGATGACGCCGTCCGATCCGGATCTGAAAATCCCGCAGATCGGCTGGAATACGCTGGAGCTGAACAGCCCTCACCCGTTGTTCGACGGCATTGCCACCGGACCAAACGGTTTGCATGCCTATTTCGTGCATTCCTATCATCTGGCAGCCGCCAATCCCGCCGAGGTGATCGCCACCACGGATTACGGCGGCGCGATGACGGCCTTTGTCGGTCGCGACAATCTTGCCGGCGCGCAGTTTCATCCGGAAAAGAGCCAGAAGCTCGGCCTTGCCCTGATTTCCAACTTCCTGCGCTGGAAGCCCTGAGGCTCGCGCATCTATTCAAGGACCAAGAAGATGATCCTTTTCCCGGCTATCGACCTGAAAGACGGCCAGTGCGTGCGCCTCAAGCTTGGCGACATGGAGCAGGCGACCGTCTACAATCCAGACCCCGGCGCCCAAGCCAAGGCTTTTGAAGACCAGGGGTTCGAGTGGCTGCACGTGGTCGATCTCAACGGCGCGTTTGCCGGCGAGAGCGTCAATGGCGCCGCGGTCGACGCAATCCTGAAATCGACCAAGAACCCGGTCCAGCTCGGCGGCGGTATCCGCACGCTCGATCATATCGAAAGCTGGCTTTCCCGCGGTCTGGCGCGCGTCATTCTCGGCACCGTTGCGGTACGCGATCCCGCACTCGTCATAGAGGCCTGTAGGCAGTTTCCGGGCAAGGTCGCCGTCGGCATCGACGCCAAGGGCGGCAAGGTTGCGGTCGAGGGCTGGGCGGAAGCGTCCGAACTCGGCGTGATAGAGCTGGCGAAAAAGTTCGAAGGCGCCGGCATTTCGGCGATCATCTATACCGATATCGACCGCGACGGCATTCTGGCAGGGATCAACTGGGCGTCGACGCTGGAACTGGCCGATGCCGTTTCCATTCCGGTCATCGCCTCGGGTGGGCTTGCTTCGCTCGACGATATCAGCCGGATGCTCGAACCGGACGCGGCCCGCCTCGAAGGCGCCATTTCCGGTCGCGCGCTTTATGACGGCCGTATCGATCCCACCGAAGCACTGGCGCTGATCCGCGCCGCGAAAGGTCGTGCAGCATGACCCTCAAAGCCCGCGTCATTCCCTGCCTGGACGTGAAAGACGGCCGTGTGGTCAAGGGCGTCAACTTTCTCGACCTCGTCGATGCCGGCGATCCAGTCGAGGCAGCGAAGGCCTATGATCTGGCCGGTGCCGACGAACTCTGCTTTCTCGACATCACCGCCTCTTCCGACAATCGCGAGACGATTTTCGACGTCGTGGCGCGCACGGCAGAGCATTGCTTCATGCCGGTGACAGTCGGCGGCGGTGTGCGTGCGGTTACTGACATCCGTAAGCTGCTGCTTGCCGGTGCCGACAAGGTTGCGATCAACTCCGCCGCCGTCAGCAATCCGGATTTCGTTGCCGAAGCGGCCGACAAGTTCGGCAATCAGTGCATCGTCGTGTCGATCGACGCGAAGAAAGTGTCGGCAACCGGCGAAACGAACCGCTGGGAGATTTTCACCCATGGCGGCCGCAACGCAACCGGTATCGACGCGGTCGAGTTTGCCGGGCGGATGGTCGAGCGTGGTGCCGGCGAATTGCTGGTCACCTCGATGGACCGCGACGGAACCAAGGTCGGTTATGATCTGGAACTGACCCGCGCCATCGCGGACTCGGTGCGCGTGCCGGTGATTGCCTCGGGCGGCGTCGGCGATCTCGACGACCTCGTGGCGGGCGTCAAGGAAGGTCATGCGACGGCGGTCCTGGCAGCATCGATTTTCCACTTCGGCACCTATACCGTCGGAGAGGCCAAGCGCTATATGACGGATCATGGCATTGCCATGCGGCTCGACTGAGTTTCGAGACCGGAGGATAAAGACTTGAGCGAATTCACTCTCAGCGATCTCGAAAAAATCATCGCGGTGCGGGCAAAAGCCTCGCCGGATGAATCCTGGACGGCCAAACTCGCTGCCGCGGGCCAGACCAAGGCTGCCAAGAAACTTGGCGAAGAGGCGGTGGAAACGGTGATTGCCGCGCTTTCGGAGAACAGACACGACCTCACTTCGGAAAGCGCCGACCTTCTCTATCACCTGTTAGTCGTATTGAATATTGCAGGGATTCCATTGCAGGATGTACTGGATGAACTTCAACGCAGGACCACACAATCGGGCCTGCAGGAAAAGGCGAGCCGGCCCAAGTCATGAGTATCGTACCGCAGCCCGCCGAGGAGCCGGAAACCGGCCCGATAACAGAATATTATTCGCCTTATCATCACTTCACGGCAAACGAATGGGCCAAGTTTCGCGCCGATACGCCGCTGACGCTGGCGTCAGACGAAATTGCACGCCTGCGCTCGCTCGACGACCCGATCAATATCGATGAAGTGCGGCAGATCTATCTTTCGCTGTCGCGCCTTCTGTCCACTCATGTCGAGGCATCGCAGCAGCTGTTTCGGCAGCGAAACAGGTTCCTCACCCTGCCCGACGCTTCTAAGACACCGTTCATCATCGGCATTGCCGGGTCTGTGGCTGTCGGCAAGTCGACCACGGCACGCGTATTGAAGGAACTTCTGGCGCGCTGGCCCTCGAGCCCGAAAGTGGATCTGATCACCACCGACGGTTTCCTTTATCCGAATGCCGTGCTCCAGAGCGAAGGCCTGATGCAGCGCAAGGGCTTTCCGGAGAGCTACGATGTCGGCCAGATCCTGCGCTTTCTGTCGGCGATCAAGGCCGGCGAACCGAATGTCAAGGCACCGCAATATTCGCACCTGACCTATGATGTTCTGCCCGACGCCCACACGCTTGTCGACCGGCCGGATATCCTGATCTTCGAGGGTATCAACGTGCTTCAATCGCGTCCCTTGCCGGCGGACGGCAAGATCGTGCCGATCGTTTCCGACTTCTTCGACTTTTCGATCTATATCGATGCGGACGAAGAGCAGATCCATCAATGGTATGTGCAGCGCTTCATGAAGCTGCGGGAGACCGCTTTCCGCGATCCGACCTCGTTCTTCAAGAAATATGCGGCGATCGATGCGGACGCGGCCCTGGCGGTTGCCGAGGGACTTTGGCAGAACATCAACCTGAAGAACCTTCGCCAGAACATAATCCCGACCCGTCCGCGCGCCGACATCATCTTGCGCAAGGGCCGTAATCATTTCATCGAGACTGTTTCTTTGAGGAAGCTTTGAGCCGGATTCGCGTCATGGATTGACCCGCCGCAAGGTCAGATTGATCCGGCCGCCGTTTTTCAGAAGCGTCGAGGTGCCCGCGTAAATCCGGTCTACACCGTGAAAGGCGAGCCTGCCCTCCCCGCCTAGGAGCACGATATCGCCGCTCGACAGCTTGAAGGAACCCGTCGGATCCTTGCGGTCTAATCCGCCGACGCGAAAAAGGCAGGTATTGCCAAGCGAGATCGACAGTACCGGTGCGGCAAGCTCTTTCTCATCCCTGTCCTGATGCAGACCCATCTTCGCTTCGTCGGAATAGAAATTGACGAGGCAGGCTTGCGGCGGTTCTTTATAACCGGCCAGCTTTTCCCAAAGCACCATCAGTTCTGCCGGAATGGCAGGCCAGGGTTTTCCGGTGGCGGGATGGGTCGACTGATAGCGATAACCGCGCTCCTTGTCGGTCACCCAGCCGAGCGAACCGCAATTGGTCATCCTCACCGACATCGGTTTGCCGGTGCCGGGCATGACCGGGGTATAAAGCGGTGCCTCGGCAACGATCCGGCGGATGATCCCGACGAGGTCTTCCTGCGCGGTACGATCCAGATAGCCGGGTAGATGGCGGATTCCATTCAGCAAGGTCGCCATGCTCGTCTCCCTGTTCAGTCGCCCGATGGCTTGCCGCGCATCTTCTTGATGTCCGAACGGCCGGATTTCGCCTTCAGCCGCCGCTCGACCGAACCCTTGGTCGGTTTTGTCGCCCTGCGCACCGGCGGTGGCGGCTTGGCAGCTTCGAGGATCAGTTCCTTCAGCCTTTCGCGCGCATCCTCGCGGTTGCGCTCCTGGCTGCGGGACCGGCTCGCCTCTATCATCAGCACGCCATCCTTCGACACCCGTTTTCCGGCGAGCTTCAGCGCATTCGTCTTCACCCGCTCGGGAAGAGAGGGAGAATTGACGATATCGAAGAAGAGCTGGACCGCGGTCGAGACCTTGTTGACGTTCTGGCCACCGGGACCACCCGCCAGCACGAACTGCTCGCTCAGTTCCCATGCGGCAATGGTGATACGGCTGTTGATGATGAGGGGATTGCTGGCCATTGTCTTCTGGTTCTATCGACGTGCGCGATATTTCCCATAAAGCCGGATAAAAGAAAACCATCGGTCGGGGCATTTCCCGACCGATGGTTCCACGTGAATCACACGTTTTGCGCTTATTCCGCCGCGATCAGCAATCCAGGCGCTGCATCCTTGACCTTGGCATCGACGTGAGCCTCGAATTTTTCGAAGTTCTTGATGAACATCGAAACGAGCTTGGCGGCCTGATTGTCGTAGGCGTGACCATCAGCCCAGGTCGAGCGCGGGTCGAGGATGGCGTTTTCGACACCATCGACCGAGACCGGGACGGCAAAGCCGAAATTGGCATCGGTGCGGAACTGCGCATTCTTCAGGCTGCCGTTCAAGGCAGAAGTCAAAAGCGCGCGGGTGGCCTTGATCGGCATACGGCGACCGATGCCGTAAGCGCCGCCGGTCCAGCCCGTATTGACCAGCCAGCAATCGACGCCGTGTTTGGCGATCAATTCCTTGAGCAGGTTACCGTATTCAGCCGGGTGACGCGGCATGAACGGCGCACCGAAGCAGGTCGAGAAGGTTGCTTCGGGTTCGGTCACACCTTTTTCCGTGCCTGCGACTTTGGCGGTGTAGCCGGACAGGAAGTGATACATAGCCTGTTCCGGCGTCAGCCTGGCGATCGGCGGCATCACACCGAAGGCATCGGCCGTCAGCATGATGATCGTCTTCGGATGCGGAGCAAGACCGGTATCCGATGCATTCGGGATGAAATGCAGCGGATAGGCGCTGCGGGTGTTCTCTGTCAGCGAGTTATCGTCGAAATCCGGTACACGGTTTTCGTCGAGCACGACGTTTTCCAGCACGGTGCCGAAACGGCGGGTTGCCGCATAGATTTCAGGCTCTGCCTCAGCCGACAGCTTGATCGCCTTGGCGTAGCAGCCGCCTTCGAAGTTGAAGACGCCGTTTTCGCCCCAGCCATGCTCGTCATCGCCGATGAGCGTGCGGGCCGGATCGGCAGAAAGCGTGGTCTTGCCGGTACCGGAAAGGCCGAAGAACACCGCGGTATCGCCTTCGGCGCCTACATTTGCCGAGCAATGCATCGGCATGACGCCCTTGGCGGGAAGCAGGTAGTTCAGGACGGTGAAGACCGACTTCTTGTTTTCGCCGGCATAGGACGTGCCGCCGATCAGGACGAGGCCGCTTGCGAGATCACAGGCGATCACGGTTTCCGAACGGCAGCCATGACGCTCCGGATCGGCCTTGAAGCTCGGCAGGTTGATGATGGTCAGCTTCTGCTCGAACGTGCCAAGCGTATCCCGCTTCGGGCGGATCAGAAGATTGCGGATGAACAACGCATGCCATGCATATTCGGTGACGACGCGCGTCGGAAGCGCGTTATCGGCATCGGCGCCGCCGATCAGGTCCTGGACGAAAAGCTCCCTGCCCGCTGCATGGGCCAGCATTTCCGCCTTCAGAGCGGCAAAATGCTCCGGAGACATGGGCTTGTTGTTGTCCCACCAGATCTTGTCTTCGGTCACGGTATCGCGCACGACGAACTTGTCCTTCGGCGAACGGCCGGTGTGCTGGCCGGTGACGGCGCGCAATGCGCCATCGGCAGTCAGATCAGCTTCGCCACGGCGAATGGCTTCTTCGTAAAGCTCTACCTCGGAGAGGTTGTAATTGACGCGAGAAGCCTTTTCGAGGCCGATCGCTGCTACGCCGTTTGCAGGGTTATAAAGTCCAAGCTGCTCCATACGCGCTCACCTCAGATTACAATTGACGGGATTGGCATTGAGGCGTGAAGCTAGTTGCTGTTTTTCAAAACGGCAAGCGGCACCCTATAAATCTGTCAACAAAATCAATTATTTAATCGATTTAAGGAAATTTATTTCTTTTTAAATCGTTTAGTCAGGCGTTTTAATGCGCTTGATTATGGGCAATTTGCAGACACCCGGAGAACCGATCCTGAGGGAAAGGAAATTGTCGCCCCTTTAACTTTGCCACAATTTGTTCCACCTTTCTCCTCATGAAGCGCATGGCGAGGGCTGGGAATTGGCGAGACGTCATTACCTGGAGATGCGCACGAAATGGCAATGGAGATGGACGGTATGCAGACAATCGCACTCGTAGACGATGACCGGAATATTCTGACTTCTGTGTCGATCGCGCTCGAGGCGGAGGGTTACAAGGTCGAGACCTATACGGACGGCGCATCGGCGCTGGACGGTCTGGTCGCCCGCCCGCCGCAGCTTGCCATTTTCGACATCAAGATGCCGCGCATGGACGGCATGGAGCTTTTGCGCCGCCTGCGACAGAAATCGGATCTGCCGGTGATCTTCCTCACGTCCAAGGACGAGGAAATCGACGAATTGTTCGGCCTCAAGATGGGCGCCGACGACTTCATCACCAAGCCGTTCTCGCAGCGCCTTCTGGTGGAACGGGTGAAAGCCATTCTGCGTCGCGCCGGAAGCCGCGATCTTCAGGCGCCGGGCATGAAGCCCACTGCCGATCAGGTTGCCGCAAGAACGCTGGAACGCGGACAGCTGGCAATGGACCAGGAACGCCATACCTGCACCTGGAAAGGCGAACCGGTGACGCTGACGGTGACGGAGTTCCTGATCCTCCATTCGCTAGCCCAGCGGCCTGGCGTGGTGAAAAGCCGCGACGCGCTGATGGATGCCGCCTATGATGAGCAGGTCTATGTCGATGACCGCACGATCGACAGCCACATCAAGCGGCTGCGCAAGAAGTTCAAGATGGTTGACACGGATTTCGACATGATCGAAACGCTCTATGGTGTCGGTTATCGCTTCCGCGAAGCAGCCTGAGGCATAGCGTTACAACAGGTTAACTTGAAGCCACGACCGGGTCAGCGGTAGATTGACCCGGTGGAAGGAAAAGACGTGGCAGACAGACTGCTCGAAAACCAGGCGATGGAGACAGCACCGGCAAAGCGTAACGCTCGCCGGCACTGGCCGCATGCCTTCACCATTATCCGGCGCCTGTTCGGCCATGCGGTGTTTTCGAGCCTTACCCGGCGCATCCTGTTCTTCAATATCGCCGCGACCGTCGTACTGGTCGCCGGCATCCTCTATCTCAACCAGTTCCGCGAAGGGCTGATCGACGCCCGCGTGGAAAGCCTGCTGACGCAAGGCGAGATCATCTCCGCCGCGATTTCCGCCTCGGCCTCGGTCGACACCAACTCGATTACCATCGATCCCGAAAAGCTGCTGGAACTGCAGGCCGGGCAGAGCATCACGCCGGTGCCGAACGACGAGGATCTCGACTTCCCGATCGACCCGGAACGTGTTGCACCGGTGCTGCGCCGTCTGATTTCGCCCACCAGGACACGTGCCCGCCTTTTCGATGCGGATGCCAACCTTCTGCTCGATTCGCGCCATCTCTATTCGCGCGGTCAGGTTCTTCGTTACGATCTGCCTCCGGTGGAGAACGAAACGCAGACCTGGAGCGAGTGGATGTCGGGCATGTTCAACCGGTTGCTGCAGCCGGGCAACCTGCCGATCTACAAAGAAGCGCCGGGCGGCGACGGCTCGATCTATCCTGAAGTGATGAATGCGCTTACCGGTGTTCGTGGTGCCCTTGTGCGCATTACCGAACGCGGCGAACTGATCGTCTCCGTTGCCGTTCCCGTCCAGCGCTTCCGGGCGGTTCTCGGCGTTCTGCTGTTGTCGACCCAGGCCGGCGATATCGACAAGATCGTGCATGCCGAACGTCTCGCCATCATGCGCGTCTTCGGTGTCGCGACACTGGTCAATATCGTGCTGTCACTGCTTCTCTCGTCGACGATCGCAAATCCGCTCCGCCGACTGTCCGCTGCCGCCATCCGGGTGCGCCGCGGTGCCAAGCAACGTGAGGAAATCCCGGATTTCTCCTATCGCCAGGACGAGATCGGCAATCTTTCGATCGCGGTCCGCGACATGACCAATGCGCTTTACGACCGGATCGACGCGATCGAGAGTTTTGCCGCCGATGTCAGCCACGAGCTGAAAAACCCGCTGACCTCGCTGCGCAGCGCGGTGGAAACGCTACCGCTGGCAAAATCCGAGGATTCGAAACGGCGGCTGACGGAAATCATCTTCCATGACGTGCGCCGTCTCGATCGCCTGATCAGCGATATTTCCGATGCCTCCCGTCTCGATGCGGAACTTGCCCGGACGGATTCGGCGCCGGTCGACATGGAAACCCTGCTGACCAACCTGGTCGATATTTCCCGGCAGATCCGCAGCGGCCGCAAGCCCGTGGAGATCGATCTTGCCATCGATCACAAGGGCGGTGACCGACATATCCATGTGGTCAACGGCCACGACCTGCGTCTCGGCCAGATCGTCACCAACCTCATTGAAAACGCCCGTTCCTTCGTGCCTGAAAAGGGTGGCCGGCTGTCCATTCGCCTTGCCCGTAACAAGGACAAGGTTGTCATCACGGTCGATGACAACGGCCCCGGCATCCAGGCCGAAAATATCGACCGGATCTTCGAGCGTTTCTATACGGACCGTCCGGACGGCGAAAGCTTTGGCCAGAATTCGGGCCTTGGCCTTTCCATCAGCCGCCAGATCGCCGAGGCGCATGGTGGCAGCCTGAACGCGGAGAACCTCTACGGAAAAGCGCAGGAGGCGACCGGCGCACGCTTTACCCTCACTCTTCCCGCCGGTAACGCGGCATGACCCGCAATGTCCACGGCACAGCCATCGTTGTGGGCGGTCGCGGACTGATCTTCATCGGGCCGTCGGGTATCGGCAAGTCGATGATGGCCTTCAATTGCCTCGCCATCGCCCGTCGTGCAGGCGTATTCTCGGCATTGATCTCCGACGATCAGGTTTTTCTTACGCCGCATCAGGACAGGATCATCGCAACCTGTCCGCCGAGCATTGCCGGCCTGATGGAGTTGCGCGGCAGCGGGATCGTCAGGATGGATCATGTCCAATCCTTTGTCTTGGATCTTGCCGTCCAACCGGTCTCAGTTCCCGGTGCAGAAAGGCTTCCGCCCGAAAACGAATATTGGGAAATCGGGGATATCGGCAGGCTGCCGCAGATCCGGATAGCCAACACGGCAAGCGATCCGCTGGCGATTATCGGTGCCCTGATGCCCCCCTGGAGGCAGGAATCGCCTTTTTGGTGAGCGCTGCGCCCGATTTTTTGACTTGAACTTCATTTCCAGTTGGCGAAGATTGCAACCCGCCGCTTTACGGCACCAGTGCGTTGCGATATGGGCCGCGAGTTTTGAAATCAGGGGGCGTATTTTCATGATCGGACTGGTGCTTGTCACCCATGGCAAGCTGGCTGAGGAATTCAGACATGCGGTAGAGCATGTCGTCGGGCCCCAGAAATTCATCGAAACGGTCTGTATCGGTCCCGAGGACGACATGGACCAGCGGCGGCAGGATATCGTCGACGCGGTCGCCCGTGCCAATGCGGGCAAGGGCGTCATCATCCTGACGGACATGTTCGGCGGCACCCCCTCCAATCTTTCGATCTCCGTCATGGAAAGCGGCACGACCGAAGTGATCGCGGGTGTCAATCTTCCCATGCTGATCAAGCTTGCCGGCATACGCGGCGAAGACAATATGGAGAAGGCTCTGGCGGAAGCATCCGAGGCCGGGCGCAAATATATCAACGTCGCCAGCCGCGTCTTGAGCGGCAAGTGAGGCCATAAGCATAGATGTCAGCCTCCTCCCGCCAATTCGTGATCGTCAACAAGCGTGGGCTGCATGCCCGGGCATCCGCCAAGTTCGTGCAGATGGTCGAAGGCTTCGATGCACAGGTGACCGTCTCGAAGGACGGCATGAGCGTCGGCGGAACCTCGATCATGGGGCTGATGATGCTTGCCGCCAGCACCGGCTGTTGCATCGACGTGTCTGCCGAAGGCGTCCAGGCTGGAGAAGCACTCGACGCGCTCGAGGCATTGATCGCCAACAAGTTTGGCGAAGAAGCCTGATCGGCGGCGTCACATAAACATATAAAGACCTCTTTATATCGCCGTTGCAAGCGATCGGGAAGCCTGCTACACCGCATGGGAGTTTTAGCCAGCGGGTCTGACCCGACCTGTGCGCCATGCAACGTGATCGGAGAGCTTTATGAGCACTGAAAAGGACTACATCGTCGCGGATATCAACCTTGCCGCCTATGGCCGCAAGGAGCTCGACATTGCCGAGACCGAAATGCCGGGCCTGATGTCCTGCCGCACCGAATTCGGCGCGTCGAAGCCGCTCAAAGGCGCACGCATCTCCGGTTCGCTGCACATGACGATCCAGACGGCCGTGCTGATCGAAACACTGAAGGAACTCGGCGCCGACATTCGTTGGGCATCCTGCAACATCTTCTCCACCCAGGACCATGCGGCGGCGGCAATCGCTGCCGCCGGCATTCCGGTCTTTGCAGTCAAGGGTGAATCTCTTACCGAATACTGGGAATATACCGACCAGATCTTCCAGTGGACCGATGGCGGTTTCTCCAACATGATCCTCGACGACGGTGGCGACGCCACCATGTATATCCTGCTCGGCGCCCGCGCCGAAGCCGGCGAGGACGTTCTCTCCAATCCGGGTTCGGAAGAAGAAGAAATCCTGTTCGCGCAGATCAAGAAGCGCCTCAAGGCATCGCCTGGCTGGTTCACCAAGCAGCGCGACGCGATCAAGGGTGTGACCGAAGAAACCACGACCGGCGTTCACCGCCTCTATGAACTGTCCAAGAAGGGACTGCTGCCCTTCCCGGCGATCAACGTCAAC
>DLSX01000227.1 GCA_002500765.1 Neorhizobium sp. UBA7851 | reverse complement strand
GCGCGTTGGCCGTGCCGCGTGCCGACATGAAGCCGGAGCCGCCGCCGATGCCAAGCCCGCCGCCTTCGGAGCGCTGGATAAGCACTACGCCGACGAGCGCAAGCACGATCATGAGATGGATGACGATCAAAACGGTCTGCATGTATCGGGTCCCTGCCCTACACGGGCAACAATCTAGAGTTTGGCGGCTCTTTACATGAGCCTATCGCTGTTTCCAAGCCTTGATTACAAGGTTTCCGCGATCAGCCCCTCGTAGACCGAGTAGATGGCGAGGAAGTCGGCCGCTTTCAAGCTCGCGCCGCCGATCAATGCGCCATCGACATTGGCAATGCCCATCAGCACCTCGGCATTGCCCGGCTTGACCGAACCACCATAGAGAATCCGCATCTTTTTGCCTTCATCGCCGAAGCGCTTGGCCAGCTCGGAGCGCATGAAGGCATGTGCCACCGCAATGTCCTCGTTCGTCGGCGTCAGCCCCGATCCGATCGCCCAGACCGGCTCATAGGCGATGACGGTATTTTCAGCCGTCGCGCCATCGGGGATGGAGCCGTCCAGCTGCCGCTTCAGCACGTCCAGCGTCTGGTAACTGTCGCGCTCGCTCGCCGTTTCGCCGATGCAGATGATCGCAGTCAGGTCAGCCTGATAGGCAGCAACAGCCTTGTCGCGAACGAGATGATCCGTTTCAGCGTGATCCGTGCGGCGCTCGGAATGACCGAGAATGACATGAGTTCCGAAGCAGTTGGCAATCATCTCGGCCGAGATATCGCCCGTATGCGCGCCCGAAACCTTCTGATGGCAATCCTGCGCGCCGATCATCAGCGGACTGTCGGTGCAAAGCGCCGTCGCGACATAAAGCAGCGTCGCGGGCGGGCAGATCAGCGCGTCGACGCGATCTGCCAAAGGACCGACCACTCCCTCGGCCATAGCCTTGATTTCGCCGAGCGCGTCACGCGTACCGTTCATCTTCCAGTTTCCAGCCACGAGCGGGCGAACGTCTGGGGTCATCGGGCAGTTTCCTCCTCAATTTATCGGCAATCTCAAGACAAGATCACAATCACGGCATGCAAAATCCGGACGCCCGGATGGTCGGCCTCCTTCGTACGCTGAAAAACGACCGTGGTTCAAGCGCTCGCTTCAAAACCGGCCATACGGCCGCAGGTCGAGATAAAACCTCATGGCTTTTCAGATATTCGATCGGCCGGGCGTCGGTGCAATTTCATGGCGCATGCCACCTAGTTTCGGGCAGTCAACACGAAATTGAGCACCTTGCGCCAGTCCACCATCCGGATCGGCGTTCCATGGCCTCCGGTCTGAAAAAGGCTGAATCGCGCCGGATAACCAGAGGCGCGCAATCCTCGAAAGACCTTCTCCTGGTCTTCGGCCTTGTAGACGCTGTCGGCACTGCCGTGGCCGAAATAGACAGGCAGCTTGAGTTTCGCGAAAGGCGTTCCGGCAAGCCCGCCATCCGGCGGGCCGCCGAGCAGAACCATGCCGCCGAGAGAACCGAGGGTTTGCTTGTCGCGCGCGATGTTCTGGCAGATGATCCCGCCCATCGAGGCGCAGGCAAGAATGACCGGCCGACCGGCCGATTGCTCGAAGGCGTAGCGGACCAATGCGCCGACATCGGCCGATCCCTTGTCGTCGAAGGATTTAACGCTGACCGAATAATAGGTGCCGCCATTGCGGGCGGCGAGGTTCTTCAGCCGGTTGAAATTGCCGCCGAACGAATAGTCGTTGACGCCGAGGCGGCGATCTCCGCCGCGCCCATGGATGAAGATCACGGCAAAGCGTTCGCCCGAAGAAGGACCGACCCGGGTCACGTCGATATTGCGGCCGCCAAGCGCCAGCGTCTCGTTTTCTTGGCTCCGGCGCACGGAAAGATCGACATAGGCGCCGCGCACCCGTCGCTCCGGCTCCTGGTCGCGTTCGTTGATGTCGCGCAGCTCGTCATAATCCATCACCTCGTAAGCGCCGCCATCATCACTCTTGAGCACCTTATGACTGGAGAAGAGGTTATCCTTGAACGGCGGGATCGGCCCTTCCTGCGCTGTTGCGACGTCACCGAGTGATGATATCCAGACTGCGAGAAGCGTGCCGAAAACGAAATGAACTGTGGACATGCGGGGTTTCATTGGGGTCCTTCGGTCTTGAAAGCTTGCCATGGCAGGGTCTAGCTAGCATTGCTGGCGCTAAAGGCCGCGCGCGCGGCATCGCGAAAAAGCCGGTTTTCTGGCA
The DNA here is from genome assembly GCA_002500765.1 of Neorhizobium sp. UBA7851. Lineage (GTDB taxonomy): Bacteria > Pseudomonadota > Alphaproteobacteria > Rhizobiales > Rhizobiaceae > Neorhizobium. The sequence continues at coordinate 26,366 of DLSX01000227.1, read as the reverse complement.
GAATCGCAAGTGATTCGAAACAATATGAGACGGGTATGGCTTCCTCCTCGGCACCTCGGCAGGCAGCAGTGAAAGACCAGATGGACGACAATAACAACGATCTTTTCGGTGATACCTCGGTGAATGCCCAGCCGGTGACGAACCAGCCGGCGACCGCGAAACCGGTCGCTGCCGCGCCTGCGCCTGCCATTGCCGCCGAACCGTCCACGCCCCGCCCCGCCCCGCTCAAGAGCGGCGGCGAAGATTACGGCGCCTCGTCGATCCGCGTTCTCGAAGGTCTCGAACCGGTGCGCATGCGTCCCGGCATGTATATCGGCGGTACCGACGAAAAGGCGCTGCACCACCTGTTTGCCGAAGTCATCGACAACTCGATGGACGAAGCGGTCGCCGGTCACGCCAATTTCATCGAAGTCCATCTCGATGCCGAGGGTTTCCTGACCGTTTCCGACAACGGCCGCGGCATTCCGGTGGAAAACCATCCGCAGGTTCCCGGCAAGTCGACGCTTGAAGTCATCATGACCAAGCTGCATGCCGGCGGCAAGTTCGATGGCGACGCCTATGAAACCTCCGGCGGTCTGCACGGCGTCGGCGTCTCGGTCGTCAACGCGCTGTCTGACGTGCTCGAAGTCGAAGTCGCCCGCAATCGAAAACTCTATCGCCAGACGTTTTCCCGCGGCGTGCCGCAGGGCGGGCTGCAGGAACTCGGCGACGTTCATAACCGTCGCGGCACCCGCGTGCGTTTTCATCCCGACCCGCAGATTTTTGGCGAGCGCGCCAGGTTTGAAGCCGGCCGTATTTTCCGCATGGCCCGTTCCAAGGCCTATCTTTTCGGCGGCGTCGAAATCCGCTGGAGCTGCGATCCGGGCGTCGTGCCGGAAGGCGGCGAGATCCCGGAAAAGGCGGTCTTCCATTTCCCCGGCGGTCTGAAGGACTATCTGGCGGCCACGCTCGGCAAGGACTTTACCGTCACCCGCGAGATTTTTTCCGGTCGCACGGAAAAGACCGGTGGCCATGGTGCGATGGAATGGGCGATCACCTGGTATGGTGGCGATCCGCAACTGCATTCCTACTGCAATACCATTCCGACCCAGGAAGGCGGCACGCATGAGGCCGGCCTGCGCATCGCGCTGACCAAGGGCCTGAAGAACTACGCCGAATTGACCCAGAACAAGCGCGCCAAAGACATTACCACCGACGACGTGATGATCTCGGCCGTCGGCATGCTCTCGGTGTTCATCCGCGAGCCTGAATTCGTCGGCCAGACGAAGGACAAGCTGGCAACCGTCGAGGCACAGCGCCTCGTCGAAAACGTGCTGCGCGACCCGTTCGACCATTACCTCGCCGGTAATCCCAACGAAGCGGCAAAGCTGCTCGACTGGGTGATAGAACGCGCCGAAGAGCGCCTTCGCCGCCGCAAGGAAAAGGAAGTCAACCGCAAGACGGCTGTCCGCAAGCTGCGCCTGCCCGGCAAGCTCGCCGACTGCTCGCAGAACACCGCCGAAGGCGCCGAACTGTTCATCGTCGAGGGTGACTCGGCTGGTGGCTCTGCAAAACAGGGCCGCAACCGCACCAATCAGGCGATCCTGCCACTGCGCGGCAAGATTTTGAACGTCGGTTCCGCCAGCCGCGAAAAGCTGTCCGCCAACCAGCAGATCGCCGATCTGGTGCAGGCGCTCGGCTGCGGCACTCGTACGAAATACCGCGAGGAAGACCTGCGTTACGAGCGCGTCATCATCATGACCGATGCCGATGTCGACGGCGCCCACATCGCCTCGCTGCTGATCACCTTCTTCTACCAGGAAATGCCGGAACTGATCCGCGGCAACCATCTCTATCTGGCGGTGCCGCCGCTCTATGTCATCCGCCAGGGCGGCAAGACGGTTTATGCCCGCGACGACGCACACCGTGCCGAGCTGATGGAGACTGTCTTCAAGGGCAAGAAGGTCGAGATCGGGCGCTTCAAAGGTCTCGGCGAAATGATGGCGGCGCAGCTGAAGGAAACCACCATGGATCCGGCCAAGCGCACGCTGCTACGGGTCGATATCGACGAGGTGGATTTCGAAGGCACCCGCGAGGCGGTCGACAACCTGATGGGCACGAGGGCCGAGGCACGCTTCCGCTTTATCCAGGAACGCGCCGCCTTCGCCGAAAATCTCGATATCTGACCCGATCGGCTTTGGAGCATTTCCGCCTTTCTTCGAAACGCGAAATTGCTCCATCGCCCGGTTGCGACGCAATTCCGGACGCAAAACCGGTTCTCGCTTTTGCTGGAATTGCTTCAGAAAGGATTGCGCGAGAAAGCGCGGCGTGCTTCACCGGACAGATCGTCTGTCGATCATCTGAATGAAGCACCCCGCCATGAAGCAGATCCTCTCCATCCAGTCCCACGTCGCCTATGGTTATGTCGGAAACCGTGCCGCCACCCTGCCGCTGCAGCGGCTCGGCCACGAAGTCACCGTCATCAACACGGTGCAGTTCTCCAACCATACCGGCTATCTGAAATGGACCGGCGAGGTGTTTTCCGCCGCCCATATCGAGAGCATTCTCGACGGGTTGCAAAGCCTCGGAGCGCTGGAGAAGATGGATGCGCTTCTGACCGGTTATCTCGGCGATCCTGCGATCGGCGAAATCATCCTCGCGGTTCTCGATAGACTTCCGCAAGGCACGCGCTGGCTCTGCGATCCGGTGATGGGCGATGTCGGTCGCGGCTTTTTCGTACGTCCCGGCATTCCCGACTATTTCCGCCAGAAGGCGCTTGCCCGCGCCTCGATCATCACCCCCAACCAGTTCGAGCTCGAATATCTCGCGGGCCGCCAGATCCGGACGCTCGACGATGCGCGCCAAGCCTGTCGGATGATCCACGAGACCGGCCCGGAAATCGTGCTTCTGACATCGCTGATCCACGAGGGAACCCGCATCGATGAAATCCAGATGCTGGCCTCATCGAAATCGGGCGAGCAGTTTCTGGCCACAACGCCGCGCCTGCAATTCGATCCGGCGCCGAACGGCGCGGGCGACTGTACGTCGGCGCTTTTCCTCGGCCACATCCTGTCCGGCGCACCGCTCGATCAGGCGCTGTCGAAAACCGCGTCCAGCATCTTCGCACTATTCGAAAAGACGCTTGCGGCAGGGCGGCGTGAACTCAACATGATCGCCGCGCAGGATGATTTCGCCCGCCCCGCCCCATTGGCCGTAACCACGCTTTAGAGCATTTGTTTCGGCACGGTTCCTGACGCGAAACCGGTTCGCACCTTTTCTGGAACCGCCTTAGCGCGTTTCGAGCAGCTTCGTGACGGCGGAGATCAATGCCTCCGCCTCGTAAGGCTTGCGAACGATCGGCGCTGTCAGGTTGGCCGGTATGATCGAACGATCGCTGTAGCCGGTGGCGAAGACGAAGGGCACGCCACGCCGCACCAGTTCCTCGGCAATCGGAAGCGACGTGCCTGAGCCGAGATTGACGTCGAGGATCGCGACATCTGGGGTAAAGCCCCTCAGCCTGCGCATTGCTTCGGAAACGGAAGGCGCCGTCGTCACCTTGTTGATCCCGTATTCGGCCAGCATGGATTCGACATCGGCGGCAATCAGCATCTGGTCCTCAACCAGCAGGAATTCCTTCTCGGCCAGTTGCGGCGTCGCCAGTCTTTCCGTCTCTGCGGGCTCAACATGCCCGACGCGAACGGTCGTGACATCGTCCTCGCCATGCAGATGTTTCGAAGGCACCAGGAAGCGAGCCTCGATGCCGGTTGCGGGATAGTTCACCTCCGCCTCGCCATCGAGCTCATACGGAATGCTTCGCCCGATCAGCACGCTGCCGAACCCGCTGCGGCTCGGTGGCGTCACCACAGGACCACCACTTTCGGTCCAGCTCAATTCGCAAGCTCCCGAAGGGCGTTTCGTCCAGCGCACGTCGAGCCTGCCGCCCGGAACCGAAAGCGACCCATATTTGGCAGCATTGGTCGACATCTCGTGCAGAACCAGCGCCATGACCGAAAACGCCCGACTGTCCAACCATACGCGCGGGCCCTCGAGCGCCACATAACGAGTGCCCTCCATATAGGGGCGCAATTCGGCTTCCAGCAGGTCCAGAAGTGCGCCGCCGTCTCCGCCGCGAACCACCTGGTCATGCGCGAAGGCAAGCGCCTGAATGCGTCCCTTCAGCGAGCCGACATAATCGGCGAGGCTGCGTCCGCTTTCGACCGGATGGCCGACAAGCGCCTTGATGATCGACAGGATGTTCTTGACGCGGTGATTGAGCTCTTCATTGAGCATGCGCTGGCGCACATCAGCCTTGCCGCGCTCGTCGGCCAGCATTTCGTTATGGTGCAGGACGATCTCGACGAGAACGGCGCGAATGGCTTCGCCGATCTCCCGCTCACTGTCGGTCCAGGGCTGGGCCTGAAGCCTTACCGTTTCCTTCCAGATGGCAAAGCTTTTGCGCGGCGTCAGCCGGTCACCCATCGGGCCCGTCGTATATGACTTGTCGGGATTACCGGCCCAGTCGAGCGTCTGAACCACTTCCTTGCGGAAGAAGAACAGATAATCCCTCGGCCGCTGCGACAACGGAATGACAAGCACCCCGCAGGCATCGTCGGGCGAGATGCCGGATTGCGGCACGGCTTGGGAAAGCTGGAAGGTCGACCAGACCTTGCCGCCGGTCAGTCCGCCGATCTCGTCCGCCAGTTCGCCGATCATCTCGGCCGGCGGCGCAGTTCCCTGGCTGGTCCAGACACCATCGAGCCACAAGCCGACCCCGTCGCAGGGCATCATCGACGAAAAGGCCTCCATCGAACTGCGCAACAAAACGCTGATATCGCGATGATGCGAAGCCTCCTGCAGGAAGCGGTCCAGCGAACGGCGGGCCGTGCTTGCCGTCTCGTGCAGTTCCTTCTGCCGCAGCGCCGACAGATGCAGCGAGAAGAACTCGCCGAAGGTTTCGGCGGCGACACGCTGGGGCATGGAGAGAATTTTCGGCGAATAGTGATGGCAGGCAATCAGCCCCCAAAGCTCGCCGTCCAGCACGATCGAGATCGACATGGAGGCGCCGACGCCCATGTTGCGCAGGTATTCACAGTGGATGGGCGACACGCTGCGCAGATGCGCGAAGGAAAGATCAAGCGGCTGGCTGTCCTCGTCGAGTTCCGGCACGATCGGCACGCGCTCATAATTGGCATCGCAGATCACCCGGATCGTGTTCTTGATGTAGAGCGCCCGAGCCTGGACCGGGATATCGCCGGCAGGGAAATACTGCCCGCGAAAACTCTCGAGATCGCGCCTTTTATACTCGCTGATGACCTTTCCCGAACCGTCCTGCTCGAACCGGTAGACCATGACGCGATCATACCCCAGCATTGCATACATCAGCCGCGTCGCGCTCTGCACCAGCCGGTCGAGGCTGGAAACATTGCGGATCCGGCTGATCAGCATGCGTGCGACCTCGAGCGGCTGATCGGTATCGCTGGATGCCGGCTCGAATTCCAGGATCACTTTTTCGCCATTGCGGTGAAGCGCGATATCCATGGACTTGCCCGTAGCAAGCTTCAGCGCGTGGCGCAGCGCAGGCCGGGCGGGGTCGTCGGATGTCGCCAGCGCATTTCGAAGCGTATGGGCAACTTCACCGCCCAACACCGCCTCCAGCCTCTCGCCGATCACCGGAAAATCGATGCCAAGCATTTCGGCGAGATTGGCGGAATGCTGCAGAATGACGGAGCCCACGCTGTCGCAGACCATCAGACAACCATGCGGCTGAATGGAACCGGGGATATGGATAGGTTCACGGTCGCAGTTCGTGAGAGTGACCGCTTCATTCTGACGCATCAATTTTCCCTTGAAGCTCCCGTGTCGCCGATGGCACACGGTACTCCTCTTCCTCACGCGTCATTTTCCAGACCCGCAAGATGTTTAAAACATACCCGTGTTTAAATGGAGCGGTATCGCCAATTGGCAATTTCATATTTCTATCGCATCTAAGCGCTACCGCAAGTAAGGAAGTAGCGTTTTAATGAATCGGTGCGAAGCTTGTTTTCAAGATCTCCGCTGGCCATATAGGAGCCAGATTTAGACAGGAATCCATGGTGAACCGCAGCAGCAATCGAAAAGGCACCGAGCCGCGCTGGCTTGGCCCCGTCAGCCCCAACAGGGTTGCCCTGATATCACCGATCTCGGCCGCCCGCTGGCTGCTGATCATCGTCGCCGCCGCCGCCATCTATTTCTTCCACGGCTTTCTCGTTCCGGTTCTTGCCGCACTGGTGATCGGCTTTGCCAGCTGGCCGCTCTATCGCCGTCTGCTTTCCCATGTCGGCGGCAACACGACGATCGGTGCGACGCTGGCGATCATCTTCATCGTTCTCTTCATCGTCATTCCGATCAGCATCGGCGCGTCCTACGCCGCCGGTGAAGTCGCGGAGTGGTTCCGATGGGCCGTAGAAGTCAACAGAAACGGCGCGCCGCCGCCCGTCTGGATCACCGGCCTGCCCTTTGTCGGCGAATGGCTCGGCACCCAGTGGACCCGTCATATCGGGGCGCCCGGTGCCGTCGGCGAGTTGGCGCAACTGGTCAGCGGCGCCAATATCGGCGCGATCTATCACGGCGTGCTTGTCGCCGGAAACAGCGCCTTCCACATCATGCTGACGCTGCTGTTCATGCTGATCGCGCTGTTTTTCGTCTATCGCGACGGGGCGTCCTTCAGCACCCAGATCGACCTTCTGGGCGAACGGATCTTTCCGACACGCTGGGAGCGGATTTCCCGCGTCGTTCCGGCCACGATCAGCTCCACCGTCACCGGCATGACCCTGATTGCCATCGGTGAAGGCATCGTGCTCGGCATCGCCTACTGGATCGCCGGCGTTCCGTCGCCAGTCACCTTCGGCGTGCTGACCGGCGTCATGGCCCTCATTCCCGGCGGCGCACCGCTCTCGTTCACGCTTGTATCAGCCTATCTCGTCGCCAACGGATCCTATGTTGCCGGTGTCGGCCTGTTCGTCTGGGGCAGTGTCGAACTTTTCATCGTCGACAAGACGTTGAGGCCGCGCCTTGTCGGCGGACCGATCAAGCTTCCTTTCCTGCCGACCTTTTTCGGTCTTGTCGGCGGCGTCAAGACGATGGGTTTCCTCGGACTTTTCATCGGACCGGTACTGATGGCTCTCGTCGTCTCGATCTGGCGCGAGTGGATTCGCGAGGTCAAAATCGCGGATGTGTCGGAAGCGGACACCCTAGCCGATTCGGAAACCGTGATTGCCGAAGAAGATTTGCCGGCAGTACGCAAGGTTTCCGGCCCCTAAGCCAGGATCAGCCGACAGAGAGCCTTTATCGGGCCATGATCTTCGCCATAAGCTCGATCGAATCTGTTGGAGATCGCAATGAACGCTGCCCTCGTTGTCATGACCATTCTCGGCTGTAGCGACAGCGGGACCGACTGCCAATATATCGCGACGGCGCAGGAGCGCTGGCCGACCGTTGCAATGTGCGATGCCGTCTCCGAGGACCATCTTCCCACCTATGCCAACCGGCCCTATGCGGTTCTCATCGCCGTCTGCCAGGATCCGCAGGTTGCCGGCGTGCCGAATATCGGACCGGTTCCAGCCGCGCGCCCGTCGTCGGATGCGCCACATCAAACGGCCAACGCAACGGCAGGGACGGAAACGGAAGTCGCAGAAGTGACACCGGAAGAGGCAGAGACGCTCGCAGGGCGCGCCATTCAGCGTGTGCGCACCGTTCTACCAACCACCGAAGGCGTAAAAACACTGATGACGAAGCCTGTCCGTCTCGTGGAAGGTGGTTATTCCTGGGTCGCCCGCAGGTTCGATCGGTAAGACAGAGACATTCGACCTATGGCCGATCAGGCAACAAGCGAAACATCCGCGGCATAGGAACGGGCGCTGCGGCGCAGCTCGCCGCGGTGAAGCAGATCGACCATGTCCAGCAACTGGCCGATGGCTCCGCCATCGCCGCGCGCGCTTTCGAATTGCTCCAGCAGCACGCCATAGCAGGTATCCGTCCCGCCGCCTGCAGCGGCACGGCGCCAGAGAAATACGGCTTCGACGAACACGGCAACGATATCGCGCCCGATACCGGCCGCCTCGAACAGCGCCCGGACCGCATGGATCCTGCCGGTTGCCAGGATGGCGCGCACGCGACGTTCCTCGAGCGTGACGAGCGACATGATTGCCGACGCGAAGAAGTCCACCTTGCCGCTGCAAAGCGCATGGATGAGAAGAGCCGGCGTCAAGCGTCCGCTCGATTTCAGATGGCCGACCAGCTCTGGAATTTCATCATGGGCAATCGAGCCGGCAATCGCCACAACAGCCTCGTCACCCGCTTCCCGTGTCACGATGCCGATCCGCTTGGTGCCGATCGTCCGGGTAACGAGATCCGAACCGGCCAGTGCCGCCGCCACATGCGAAACCAGCATATGCCGGGCATCCGCGGGAAGATTGCCACGTTCCAGCAGCAGATGACGCACATCCGCCAGATGTCCGAAACGTTCCGCCATGCGACGCAGGGAAATACGGCTTACCGACGCCGTTTCGTTTTCCAGAAGAAGGATGATCTCGGCGCCATCGCCCACCTCGGCAACCGCGGCGGCAGCGCTGTAACCGAGTGACGGACGGGCCGCGACGAGCGACCGTGTCAACGAATCACCTCTGCCCGCAAGCTCGACGAGATCGGCATCACGAAGCACGGGCGAGCAGGCAATCACCGTGCAGGCGATCTCCGGCTGGTCTTCAGCAAGCGACAGGATGATGGCGCGCGGAGCCGCATCCGACGATGCCAGCGCCTGAGCGAGCGACAGCCGCACCTTCGGCGATGGATCATCGAGAAGATAGGTCATCGCCATCATCGCGGCGCGATGTTCTTCCGCACCGAGAGACGACTGTATGAACGCCTTGGCAAGCGCGCTCGCCGCCCTTGCCCGATCGCCGGTCCTTGCCGTTTCTGCCCAACGTAGAAATGCCTGTACGATCACAATGCGCCTCGGAAATCTGGCCGACGCCTCAACGGCCCGACTTGCCGAACGCTAGATCGAAAAGGTTAATATTGGTTCACCACGTTTATTAACCGCCACATCCGGCCGGATTATCGGCGCGGACGGGCAAGCTGGAACACGTCCGTGCCGCCATCAGCATAGTCCATATACCCCATGCGCGCGATCGGCCGGGCGAGATCCATGGCGATTCGCCCATCGCGAATGATTTCCTCGCTGATATGGATGCCGACAACCTCGCCGAAGACCATGAACGACTGCGACTTCTCGCCATCCAGCCCCTTCGGCTGGATGATCTCGGTCAGGCGGCATTCCAGCGCGGTATAGGCCTGTGCCACATAAGGCGCATCGACCACCTGCCCCATCGCCGCGGTCAATCCGGCCAGGTCGAACTCGTTGACGCCATACTCGACCGGGGCCGAGGACGCGTTGACGTGATCGGCCAGATGCCGGCTTGCCAGGCTTGCGGTGAAGACGCCCGTCTCCTCGGCATTCCTCAGGCTGTGCTTTCGGCCCGAGGACGAAAACATCACCAGTTTCGGCGTGTCGGATACGATGTTGAAGAAGGAATAGGGAGAGAGGTTGAACGACCCGTCCCTGCCCTTCGTGCCGATCCAGCCGATCGGCCGTGGCGCGACGATCGCCTTGAAGGGATCGTGCGCCATGCCGTGATCATTCGTATCCGTCCGGTAAAACATCAATGTCCTGCCTCAGGCATAGGTCACGATATCGGCAAGCTGCGGGCGCGGACGATCCGGCACCGGAAAATCGCTGGAACCGATATGAATGAAGCCGGCGACCTTTTCGCCGTCCCTGACGCCGAGTGCCTTCAGCGCCTTCTCGTCATAGGAAATCCATTCCGTGCGCCAGTTGGCGACATAGCCGCGCGCCTCGCAGGCCATCAGCATGTTGAGGCAAACGGCGCCGGCCGACAGCACCTGTTCCCATTCGGGGATCTTCACATGCGCCGCCGCGGTGCTGATGACGCCGACGACCAGCGGTGCGCGGGTGAAGCGTATCCGCTCCGCCTCTTTCGCAGCATCGGTCATTTCGCCATTCTGCGCAGAGGCAATCTCAAGGAAGGTTTCGCCGAGCGAGGTGCAAATGTCGCCGCGATAGACGACCAGGCGCCAGGGCGCGATCTTTCCGTGGTCAGGCACGCGCACGGCTGAGGTGAGAATATCATCGAGTTCAGCAGCATCCGGAGCCGGCCCCTTGATCTGCGCAACCGGGGTTGAGTGGCGTTCACGCAGATAATCGATCAGCTTTACGTCTTGTCTCATGTCGAAACGTCCATTTTTGGGGTGTGCCAAACGGTGTGCTAGTCCAATAGATGGGGTGTGGTAGAATGAGGCCTTGAATTTGCCTTCCCCATGGTCTTCAAGTGGCCAGTCACAAAACAAGAGTCAACCGGTCATCGAATGTCAGGCATTTCCCTTGCACGCGTCGTAATCCTTGCGGAAGCATTTCTGCTCCTCCTGGCAGCGGCAAGCCATGCTCAGCAAGGCGATGCGTTTAAGACGTTCCGGCAGCTCGACAGCTCCGCAAAAATGCCGAAGCTGAATGCCTTTTCTCCATCCTCGATCCTGCCGCAGAGCGCCATTGCCAAGGACGTGCGCTTCAGCGCCAAGCTGACCGAAAACGGCGACGTCATGCAGGACGGCCTCGCCTGGCGGGTGTTCAGCCCGATCGCCGCGGAAGACGGAAAGCTGCCGCTGGTGGCAAGCTCGAATGGAGGCTCCGCCGATTTCCAGCTGACGCCCGGCGATTATTTCGTCAACGTCGCCTTCGGCCGCGCCGGGGTGACGAAAAAGCTGACGGTCCCTTCCGAGGGCAATGTCACCGAACAGACGATCGTCCTCGACGCCGGCGGTTTCGTGCTCAATGCGGTTGCCGGAACGGACCAGCGGATCCCCCCGAGCCAGCTGAGCTTTTCGGTCTATTCCTCAGAGGCTCGCGAAAACGGCGACCGCGCGTTGGTCATGTCGGACGTCAAGCCCAACACGATCGTGCGGCTCAACGCCGGAACCTATCACGTCGTTTCGGAATATGGCGATGTCAACGCGCTCGTGCGGGCGGATATCCAGGTCGAGGCCGGCAAGCTGACCCAGGCGGTCCTGCAGCACAAGGCGGCCCAGATCACCCTTAAACTCGTCTCACAGCCCGGCGGCGAAGCGATTGCCGATACGGCATGGTCGGTTCTGACCGAAGCCGGCGACGTGGTCAACGAAAGCGTCAGCGCCTTTTCGACCATGGTGCTTTCCGAAGGCAATTACCTTGCCGTCGCCCGCAACAAGGACAAGACCTATCAGCGCGAATTCAGCGTCAAGGCCGGCCGCAACACCGATGTCGAGGTGCTGATGCGAAATCCGCGCAATACCGGCGAGACGGCCGCGGTCGAGCCGCAGGACTGACTACTCGGCGCCATAAGCGTCACGTTTCTCGATCTCGGCTCGTCCCACCATATGCGGAGGCACGGATTTTTGCACTCTATCGAAATTTCGATACGAGAAAGGGGCGCGATATGGTCGATGCATCGGAAGGCTGGAGAGAAATTGCGCCAGCCGAACACGCCCTTCTGCTGCACTTGTTAAGAGGCGAATTTCAAGGAAAAGAAGAAATCCTACAGCAGATGGCTTCAGTGGAGGTCATGCCGGCTGGTTCGGAGGGAAGCCTGAAGCTCAGGACGAGCGGGCCTTTGGCAAAGGTGAAGGACAATGATGCGCCTTCGCCACGAGCGAACGACTTCATAGCCGTTGAAGGCTTCTATGACGATGAACCCGTTGATCAAAGGCCGTTTATCGGCACCGCAAAACTCGTCCGGCTGGCGCTGCATGTGACGGACGGCAGAATTTCCGAACTTGAGATCTACAAAGAGAACGGCAGCCTGATCCTCAAAAGCCCATACGAAATCGATCTGTCGAAGGTCTACTTCTATTGAGGGGCTATCTGTTTGACGAAGCGCCGGGGATGACCCTAGGCTGGCACTCGAGCACGTGAGCAATCATGCCGTCAGGGAGGGACGACTATGACACGCCGAGATTTCGATCCCGAAACAGTCGTGCCCGATGGCCGTCCCGCAGCCAAGGGCGTGATTTTTGATCCCAAGGTGGAGGGTGCCTGGCGCGGCTCTCTGCCCGGAGAGGTTATCAACGGGCCGGTCACCGTCCTTGCCTATGGCAACGACACGCCGGGCCAAGGCCCGAAGCTGCATATCCATCCCTATGACGAAACCTTTATCATCATCGCCGGCAGAGCGAGGTTCTTTGTCGGCAATGATGTTATCGATGCTGTTGCGGGGGAAGCGGTTCTAGGCCCCGCAGGCGTTCCCCACCGGTTCGAAAACCTCGGGCCCGGACGGCTGCAGACGATCGACATTCACCACTCGACCCGATGGATCCAGACGGATCTGGAGTAAGGGAGTAGGCAACTCCTTGCGAAACACCGCGCGGACAGATCGCGCGGCAGGATGGTCATCTGTGCAATTGCTGCGTGACGGATGACGTAGAGCGGCAGCGGTCATCTTGAAAAAACGACCTTGATCATGATCGAGGTCGCTCCTGTTCAAGTTTCATCCGATCCTTAGTCCGAGACTTTCGTCCGCGAAGACAGGTCGTGACGATTGTGATGGTGTGGGAGAACCGGGATGAATTTCGCAATACCCCTTATTGTGGCGATAGCCATCTCGATCCTGACAGCAGAAGAACCCGCACGGGCGGACGGGGATACCGGAATGCGCCAGATTGCAGCCCATTCCAAAGAGCGCGGCGTCGATCTTGCGGTCACCGTCTGGTACCCGGCGGAACGAGGCGGCAAGGCCGTCTCTCTCGGAGAAAGCGTCTTTTTCGTCGGCACGCGGGCGATGCAAGATGCCCCGATCCGCCGCGGCCGATATCCGCTCATTCTGCTGTCTCACGGCGCAGGCCTTGCGGGGAACCCGGAAGCCTTGAGCTGGCTTGCGACGCCGCTGGCGAGACACGGCTTCATCGTCGCCGCCCCGGCACATCCCGGAAATTCCGGACCGGAACGTTCTGCCGCAGAAACGATGAAGTTATGGATCCGGCCACAGGATATAACCGAAACTCTGAACGCATTCGGCGAGAAGAATGCGTTTTCCGGGCATATCGAGATTGGCAAAGTCGGCATGCTCGGCCTTTCGATGGGCGGCGGCACCGCCCTGGCAATAGCGGGTGCGCGGATCGATCCTCACCGGCTGGCGCGCTATTGCGATACCGACGCGGTGAACCAATCACTCTGTGAATGGCTCAGGCAAAGCGGCCTTGATCTGCACGCCATGGATCTGGGCCTAGCTGGCCGCGACAACAAGGATGCCCGCATCGGATTTGCCATGGCGATCGATCCTGCGCCCGTTGATATATTCGACTTCAAAAGCTTCACCAATATCTCGATGCCGGTCGAACTCGTCAATCTCGGCAAGCCCGGTATGATTGCGAAGACGACGCAGGCGAGCGAGATTGCAAAAGCCATCCCGAACGCACGTTATTCGCCGATCGGCGACGCGAGCCATTACAGTATGTTCGCACAATGCAAACCCGGCGCGGCGAAGATCGCCGAGGAGGAAGACATCGGCGATCCCATCTGCGCAGATGGCGCGGCGCGAAGCCGTGGCGAAATTCACGAGCAGATGATCGACATGGTCGTCACCGCCTTTGACCGCGCCTTGAAGCAAGACCGATAAGCTGGATCAGGCCGCCTCTTCACGAAGCGCCTCTTGCGCTGCCAGTCTCTTTTCCTGGAACCGCGCAAGCCGCGAGCGCTTGACCGGGCGCATCGAGAACACCGCGTCATGCAGGACCGTCAGCAGGTCCTTGCGGTCCTTGATGCCGGACAGGTCTTCCCAGGTCATCATTGCGCCTGCCCGCGCGCGGATGGCGCTGCCGGACAGTCGCTTGAACTCGCGGATCAAAAGCGACAGCCTGAGGGTCAGCGACAATTTGCTGGCAATATGGAAAAGCGGGCCGTTCTGTCCTTCGAAATAGATCGGCACGACATCGGCCTTGGCCGACTGCACGAGCTTTGCCGCAAAGATCTTCCAGGGCAGATCCTGCGCCATGCCGAACCCCTTTTTCGCCGTGGCGACGCCACCGGCGGGGAAGATGACGATCGTCACGCCTTCCTTCAACAGCTTCAGCGCCTCGTGGCGGGTCTGCATGTTGATCGCCAGCGCTTCCTTCGTCTCCTCGAAGGAGACAGGCAGCGAATAGGGTGCGATTTCCGGCACCTTCAGCAGCTCGTCATTGATCAGAACGCGGAACGGCCGGCCGAGCTGTTCGGCCATGGCGAGAATTGCGATCCCGTCGCCGATGCCGAAAGGATGGTTTGCGACGATGACAAGCGGACGTTCCCGCCCCACCACCGGAATCCACTCCCCCTGCACGTCCAGTTCGACATCGATGAGGTCGAGCATCTTGCCGAACACACGATCGGTCTTGCCGACGATGTCCTTGCGCCAGATGTCATAAAGGCGGGCATAACGGTCGCGGCCGGAGAGGCCTTCGATCGAGCGGATGAACCAGCGTTTCAGCTTTGGGTCCCGCTCGTTGGCGTAGGAGAGTTCCTTGAAGCGCATTCGGACTCCGCGGGGTCTCCGCCATTGATGAGGAGAACAGAATATTTCAGATCAATGACAAAATTCTGACAGCGCCCATGCATCACGGGCGCTGTCGATATTCGAAAGATCAGGCAGTCTTGATCCGGGCAGCCTTGCGGCGCTTGACGTCCGGCGGCGTGGCTTCATCGGTGAGCGATGCCAACGCCTCGTCGAGCGACATCGACGTCTGCGCCTGCGAGCCGAGACGACGAATGTTCACCGAACGCTGTTCCGCTTCCTGACGGCCGCAGACGATGATAACAGGGACCTTGGCAACCGAGTGCTCGCGGACCTTGTAGTTGATCTTTTCGTTGCGGAAGTCGGTTTCGACCTGCAGGCCGGCCTCGCGCAGCTGCTCGGCAACTTCGCGGCCGTAGTCGTCGGCATCGGAGGTGATCGTTGCAACGACGACCTGCGTCGGCGCGAACCACAGCGGCATGTGGCCGGCGAAGTTTTCGATCAGGATGCCTAGGAAACGCTCCATCGAACCGCAGATGGCGCGGTGGATCATAACCGGCTGGGTCTTTTCCGAGTTCTGGTCGATATAGAAGGCGCCGAAACGTTCCGGCAGGTTGAAGTCGACCTGCGTCGTGCCGCACTGCCATTCACGGCCGATTGCGTCCTTCAGCGTATATTCGAACTTCGGACCGTAGAACGCGCCCTCGCCCGGCAGGATGCCGGTCTTGATGCGGCCGCCCGACTGTTCCTCGATCGTCTTCAGAACATCGGTCATGACGCTTTCGGCGCGATCCCACAGATCGTCGGTGCCGACACGCTTTTCCGGGCGGGTCGACAGCTTGACCACGACTTCCTCGAAGCCGAAATCCTCGTAGACCGACAGGATCAGCTCGTTGATGCGCAGGCATTCCGCCGCCAGCTGCTCGTCGGTGCAGAAGACGTGCGCGTCATCCTGCGTGAAGCCGCGCACGCGCATCAGGCCGTGCAGGGCGCCCGAAGCTTCGTAGCGATGCACGAGACCGAATTCGGCAAGACGGATCGGCAGTTCGCGGTAGGACTTCAGGCCATGCTTGAAGATCTGCACGTGACCCGGGCAGTTCATCGGCTTCAGCGCGAAGACGCGGTTATCCGCTTCCTCGTCCTTCGGATGGGTGAAAGCATAAGCCGATTTCACCGCAAACATGTTTTCCTGGTACCAGCCCCAGTGACCGGACGTCTCCCACAGCGAGGCATCGAGCACCTGCGGTGCGTTGACCTCTTCATAGGTGCCGGCCAGACGGCGGCGCATATAGGCCGTCAGCGTCTGGAACATGCGCCAGCCCTTGCCGTGCCAGAACACCACGCCCGGACCTTCTTCCTGGAAGTGGAAGAGATCCATCTCGCGGCCGAGCTTGCGGTGATCGCGCTTTTCGGCTTCGGCGAGAACGTGGAGATACTGGTCCAGCTCTTCCTGCGTCGCCCAGGCCGTCCCGTAGATACGCGTCAGCATCGGCTTGGTGGAATCGCCGCGCCAGTAGGCGCCGGCTACCTTCATCAGCTTGAAGGCGGTGCCGATCTGGCCGGTCGAGGCCATGTGCGGACCACGGCAGAGGTCGAACCAGCCGCCCTGATTGTAGATCTTCAGCTCCTGGCCTTCAGGAATCATGTCGACCAGCTCGACCTTGTAGGCCTCGCCCTTGTCGGCGAACACGTCCTTGGCCTTTTCGCGTGACCAGATTTCCTTGGTGAAGGCGGCGTTCTTCTGGATGATCTCCTTCATCTTCTTTTCGATCTTCGGCAGATCTTCAGGCGTGAAGGGCCAGTCTTCGCGGCTATCCGGATGGACGCGCTTGAAGTCGTAATAGAAACCGTTCTCGATGACCGGGCCGATCGTCACCTGGGTGCCGGGCCACAGGTCCTGCACGGCTTCCGCCATGACGTGGGCGGCATCGTGACGGATCAGTTCGAGCGCGCGCGGATCGGTGCGGGTGACGATCTCGATCTTGCCGTCGGTGACGGGATCGGAGAGATCGCGCAGCTCGCCATCGAGTGCGATCGCAACAGCCTTCTTAGCCAGCGACTTGGAAATGGATTCGGCAACGGCAAAGCCGGTCGTGCCGGCGTCGAACGCGCGGACGGAGCCATCGGGAAATGTAAGGGAAACGGACATCTGAATTCTCCTGTCCAGTCCCGCCAACGAATGCGGGTGGTCAAAAAAGGACCGCGCGGTTTTTTCCGGCGCGGCATCGAACGCGTGCGTGATAGTCAAAAATCGCGGCGTAGTAAAGGTTACGAGGCCTTTCGCCCCGCACGCCAGAGCCGCCACGGCATCCATTGCCGATATCCGGCTTCCAGTTCCTCCGGCACCGGATCGAGCCCGGAAGTTCCGCCCGGGCCGCACCGTCCGACCCGAAACAGCGTCAGCCAGAAACCCGACCAGAAACCGTGCCGGGCAAAGGCCTCATAGCCATATTCGGAACAGGTGGGGATATGGCGGCAGGAATTGCCGATGAAGCCGGACAGGGTGAGTTGGTAGAGGCGGATGAAGCCCATGCCGATGAGGCGGCCGGGCGTTTTGCGGAACGGGCCTTGCCAGTTGCGGGAGAAGCGCGGGGCGGGCTTCCCGCCATTGCCACCCGAAGGCGAACACGATGGGCACATCAGCGCAGCCCACTATTGGCATCGTGTATGACAAAGGTCGGCGCCTGCCCCTCATCCGGCTGCCGCCACCTTCTCCCCGTCTTGACGGGGAGAAGGACACTCGCGGCAAGGCCAGCAACACCATCTAATCTTGTGCCGGTATCTCGGGTGAGATGGCACGAGGCGGCGCGGCATATCCCTTCTCCCCGCCTGCGGGGAGANNCGGCAGGCGGATGAGGGGCAGCGAAAGCGCTGAACGTCGCAACATCAGGCTCAACTCAAGCCTCCACCTCACCCGCCTGCCTCGCCTCGATCTGATCGATCGCATCCACGACAGCATCGAACGTCAGCATCGTCGAGGCGTGGCGGGCCCTGTAGTCCTTGACCGGCTTCAGATACCGCATGTCCTCGAAACGGCCGGACGGACCCTCGCCGCCATCCTTCAGCATCGCCAGCATGTCGGCACGCGCCTGCCGCAGTTCAGCGGCTGTTGCGCCGATGACATGCAACGCCATGACGGCCGAAGACGCCTGGCCGAGCGCGCAGGCACGCACCTCGTGGGAAAAGTCGGACACGACGTCACCATCGAGCTTGAGATAGACCCGAACTTTCGAGCCGCAGAGCTTCGAGAGCTTCTCGGATGTCGCATCCGCGTTCGTCATCGCGCCTGCGCGTGTGATATTGCCGGCAAATTCGAGGATCTTGTTGTTATAGATGTCGTCCATGCGATGCGTCCGTTTCGTCGTGATCCGCGGTGATCCGGTAAACGGATCGTCACGTAAAGGCTCTTGGGAATGCGCCTATATCTGACTATATGTGATGCCGCGAAGCGATGATCAATAAAACAGGTTTTTGCCAATTTTGAGCGTCGACGGAAGAGAATACCTTGTCAAAAGCGCCGTCAGCGATCAGATACGGGCCTTGAGACAGGCTTGAACGGCGCGAACTTGCTTATGCGAGGCGTCGGAATGCCGGTAATGACACACCCGAATGTATGTCGGATGCGGCCTTGAACCGCATCGGGAGACAATAGATGGATGCGATTGTGAAGAATTTTCCGGCCGCCGGCCAGGAACAGGTAAAGGACAAGGCCCAGCAGCCGGTCCGTCCGACCCAGCAGGAGGCCGAAGAGGCAGTCCGCACGCTGTTGCGCTGGGCAGGCGACGATCCGGCCCGCGAAGGCCTGCTGGATACACCGACCCGCGTTGCCAAGGCTTATCGCGAACTGTTTGCCGGCTACGAGCAATCCTACGAAGAGGTTCTTGGCCGCACATTCGAGGAAATGTCGGGCTTCGACGATATCGTGCTGGTGCGCGAAATTCCGTTCTTCTCGCATTGCGAACATCACATGCTGCCGATCAAGGGCATGGCGACGGTCGCCTATCTGCCGAACGGTCCGGTTCTCGGCCTGTCAAAGATCGCCCGCGTGGTGGAAATCTTCGGACGCCGGCTGCAGACGCAGGAAAACCTGACGGCGCAGATCGCCAATGCCATTCAGGACACGCTGAAGCCGCGCGGCGTCGCGGTTCTCATCGAGGCCGAGCACATGTGCATGGAAATGCGCGGCGTGCAGAAGCAGGGCTCGCGCACGCTGACCACGACCTTTACCGGCGAGTTCAAGACCAATCCGACCGAGCAGGCACGTTTCTTCACGCTTGCCCGCAACCGGTGATCCGCACAGGTATCTGCCATGAACTTTTCAGAATTCCCTGCCCCCTCCGCCGACAAGGCCGAGCTTGAGGGGGCGGGCATCTTCACGCCGCGTTTCGACGACAACGGCCTGATTACCGCCGTCGTTACCGATGCGCGGGATGGCGAACTGCTGATGGTCGCGCATATGAATGCCGAAGCGCTGCGCCTGACGGTCGATAGCGGCATCGCCCATTATTACAGCCGCTCGCGCAAATCGCTCTGGAAGAAGGGCGAGACCTCGGGAAACCTGCAGACCGTGCATGAGATCCGCACCGATTGTGATCAGGACGCGATCTGGCTGAAAGTCTCCGTTGCAGGCCATGACGCGACCTGCCATACCGGCCGNNGCAGCCCATGCCGCGCCCTGCCATACCGGCCGCCGCTCCTGTTTCTATCGGGCGGTAACAAAAGATGACGACCGTACCATCCTTGAAATCAGGGACGATGCGCGTCATTTTGATCCTGAAGCCGTATATTCAGCCAAGCCGACCGAATAGGTGACCCGCCTCGTTCCGATCCAGCTGTCGCCAGAGTAAACGCTTTCGAAACCATCCGATGCGTTAATTAGCGATTGCGCAATGATCGGCTCAGGAGGGTATGGATCAATGCTGAACTGGAGTTGGAACCGGACGGATCGTCAGGCCATGTCGCAGGACGCGGTGACGACGGGTGTGGACAATCCAGCGCCGCCGGTAGCAATACCACCTCCCCGCAAAGCCAAGCTTTCGCTCGCCCTCGGCGGTGGTGCCGCCCGCGGCTGGGCTCATATCGGCGTGTTGCGGGCGCTGGACGAAGCCGGCATCGAAGTCGGGATGATCGCCGGCACATCGATCGGCGCGCTGGTCGGCGGCTGCTACCTGTCCGGCAAGCTGGACGAGCTGGAAGCCTTTGCCCGTTCGCTCACCATGCGCCGTATCGCGGCGCTGCTGGACCTTACCATCGGCGGCGGCGGACTTCTCGGCGGCATGCGGCTGACCAAGCGGATGCAGGAACATCTCGAAGGGCTTTCCATCGAGGATCTCGACAGACCCTTCGTTGCGGTCGCGACCGAGCTTCTGACCGGCCATGAAATCTGGATATCCAGCGGATCGCTGATCACCGGCTTGAGGGCGTCATACGCCCTGCCCGGCATTTTCGAGCCGGTCAAATGCAACAACCGCACACTGGTCGACGGCGCATTGGTCAATCCCGTGCCGACTTCGGTCTGCCGCGCCTACGAGCAGCCGCTCGTCGTCGCCGTCAACCTGAACTACGAGATTTTCGGCCGCTCGGCAGTGGTCAAGCATAATGCAAGCGTCCAGACATTCGACGAAGTGATCCGCGAAAAATCCGATGAGGCGAGAGTGGGGGTGACCGGCACGATGGTGCAGGCGTTCAACATCATCCAGGAACGCATTTCCCGCGCACGCCTGGCAGGCGATCCGCCGGATCTCGCGCTGCACCCGCGGCTTGCCGATATCGGCCTGTCGGAATTCCACCGCGCCGGTGAAGCGATCGAGCGCGGATATGAGGAAACCATGGCGCAGATCGGCGCCTTGAAACGCATGCAGGAAGTATTCGCCCGCTGATGCGGGCGAATCGGGTTCTCCAATTTCAAAGCCGCATCTCAGCTGGCAATATAGGCCTTCATCTGCTCAGCCTCGATCTCGACCTCGCGCATGCGCGCCTTGACCACGTCGCCGATCGAGATGATTCCGGCGAGCTTGCCGTCGGTTTCAACGGGAACGTGGCGGAAACGACCCGCAGTCATCATTTCCATGACCTCTTCCACCGTCTGTTCCTCATGACAGCGCGTCACGCCTGTCGTCATCATCGTCTGAACCGGCTTTTCGAGCGCGGCAACGCCGTGGGTCGCAATCGTCCTGACCAGATCACGTTCAGTAAAGATGCCGGCGATACGTCCCTCCAAACCGGCCACGATCACGGCACCGATCTTCCTCTCGTTCAGGACTGCGGCAACATCCAGCAATTTCCGGTCGGGCTCGACCGTCTGAACTGCGCGCCCCTTGGCATCAAGCATCATCTTCACGGTAGTCGACATGCCTTCTCCTTACCAATCCACATGGCCAATCACCGTGCCGAACTTCTCCTCCTCCGAGAATTCCGGCACCTTTTCCATACATCTGGAATTGTAGATCGGGCCTGAGGCGAGTTCAAGCGGAAGCCGCTACACCTCACGGTAGCGAATGGGATCGAAAAATCCGAACAGGAGGAAACCGAAAAGGAAACCGCCGATATGGGCATCCCAGGCGATATTGCCGGCATCGCTGCCGATCAGTGGCAAGCCGACCGCGATCAGGATGTTTCCGAGGAACCACATCGCGGTAAACATCACCACCGTGCGGTTGGAAAAAACCCCGAGGATCGACTGTCGGGGATAAAGATGACCGTTCGTGCGATCATAACCGCCGCCATCGGGAAAGGCGAAACGGCAGGCAGCCCCCATCAGCGCCGACACGACGCCGGACGCGCCGATCAGCGGGATCTCGCTGCCCCAATCCAATGCGGCGTGAAAGAAAGCCGCCGCGGCTGCCGAAAGAACCCAGAAGACCAGGAAGCGAAAAGCCCCGATTCGCCGCACGACGGGTGTGCCGAAGGCGGTAAGCCACAGGGCGTTGAAGGCGATGTGCTCGACACTGCCATGCAGAAGCGAATAGGTGACCGGCGTCCAGAGCCATTCATATCCCTGCTCCGTTAGCGGAAACACATAGCGGACAGGAATGAAGGCGAGCATCTCGAGGTAGGTCAGCCGCGTGTAGCCACTCAGGAGATATTCCTGAACCAGATAAAGCGCCACCAGCAGTCCCAGACTGGCAAGAAGAACGCCCGGCACGTTAAAGGCCGGCTGCCTTACGCGCTCACGATTTTCCGCAAACACGTCATCTTCCGGGGCCATGTCGGGCCTCTTGTCCATGGCCAATCCTTCCGTCATCAGCAGTGGGTCAGGCATACAGCAGCAGTTGGGGCTTGAAAAGCGGCGTGAAGAGCCCGCCGCACGTTCCTCTGCCGCCGTTACCGGGCCAATTGGCACGATTTTCGCTGATCAAACCCCATCCACGCGTTTCCAAAGGGGATTCTGGGTCATTATCGGACAGGATCGGCATATGTTGAATACGGCAACAAAAGAAATATTTAACTACTGGAACGGCTTAAGAGGCAGTCGGCCGGCTCCGCTGCGCTCGGAGATCGATCCGTCAGCCTTGCGCCGTTTTCTGCCACATCTGTTCATCGTCAATGCGACCATCGCTGACAGCCCGACTTTCGCGCTCGCGGGTACACGCATATGTGAACTCTTCGACCGCGAACTTCGTGGCCTCGATTACGCGTCCATGTGGCTGGGTGCCGAGGACGATACGCCGACGGAGATCCTGAACCATGTTCTCTTCTATGAACGACCGGCTCTTCTGGACATTCATCTGCCGCATGCGGAGCAGGATTATGCGCACGACCTGCTTTTGATGCCGCTGCGCTCGCAGGGATATCGAAGCGATCGCGTGCTGGGTGCGCTCGTGCCCCGCGAAGCCGCTCTTCCCTTCAGCGCGTTACCGGTGCGCGGGCTTGCCTTCGAGAGCTGGGGCTTCATCAAACCCGACGGAACACGACCGACGATCAGCGCCGATGGCCATATTTCCACCGCTATGCCGGTCACCTTCTTCCGACGGCTGGTGGGCCAGCGTTTTGCCCAACCCGGGCGATAGCACCAAGCGTCGGAACAACCATCTGTTAACCGCCTAATGCTATCTATCTGGCTCAATATCAGCTCAGAGCCCGACAGAACGACATGTATTCCTTCCAGCCGGCACAGACCCAACCGACGCACGCGATCGCTGCCCAGCGTTCGTTTCAGCGCGTCACGGTCAATGTCGAAGGAAGGCTGATGCTGGCCGATCACGAGGAATATCCCTGCTCGGTCATCGACATGTCGCCAGGCGACGTCAGCTTCGTCTGCGTCGGTCAGCCACGGCTCAACGAGCGCGTGATTGCCTATCTCGATCACCTCGGACGCCTTGAAGGCAACGTGCTCAGCCTGTCCAACGACGGCTTTGTCATGTCGATCAATGCGACCGAGCGCAAACGCGAAAAGCTGGCGGCCCAGCTGACCTGGATCGCCAACAAGCACGAGCTCGGACTGCCGGAAGACCGTCGCCATGACCGCCTTACACCGCGCAACACGCTGACCGAACTGACACTTGAAGACGGCAGCCGCTACACGTGCCGCCTGATGGACCTTTCGCTGTCCGGCGCCGCCGTCGACATCGAGATTCGCCCGGTCATCGGAACTGCGGTACGACTCGGCAGTATGCGCGGCCGCGTCGTCCGACATTTCATGGAAGGCGTGGCGATCGAATTCGCTTCGGTTCAGTCGCGCGAAGCCCTGCAGGACTTCCTCTAAGTCATCCGATACCAGCTCCAGATCTCGATTTGAGCCGACACAACGCCCGCGACCCGTGTCCAGAATTGGTACGGCACGGGCGTTTTTTCCGTGCGCCACTCCCAAAATCGGCCACTTTCGAAAAAAATGTATCTTTTCGGGATTTTTTTCGAGGTGGTTCTCACGGCCTTCAGGCGCGTTTTCAGCCACATTCGGGCCCTCCAAGTTCCCATTTCACATATCGCCTGAAGCATTCCGATCCGCCGACAGCACTCGGCCCTCGAATACGAGAACGCGCCGACATCTCGAAAATCCAATGACTTACACCGCAGTCGAGCAGATTTACCTCTAATTTTAGCTAAATTTGTCGCGAATTTTCGTTGTCTTTTACTCGAATACTGTGCGTGTTTTATTCGGTTTTTCGTCAATATCGATTACAATAAGCGATTGATTTTACGACGCTATTTTGCGTTCGCTCAAAGCCTTTCCGGCACTGTCTCACCAACCACGGGGAGACAGAAAAATGACGCTTCCGAAAAGAGTTGCACAGGTATTCCTGACCGCCGCCATCGCCATCGCAGCCGCCGCACCATCGTTTGCAATGCCGGCAGGCGCCATGCAGATCATCGGCAAGGCCAGCCCGCCGATCGGCCACTATGAGTTCTGCAAGAGCTATGCCAGCGAATGCAAGCCGCTCAAGCGCGATGCCGGCCCGATCGCCCTCACGGAAGACAAGTGGCGTACGATGCTTGACGTCAACTATACGGCCAACACCGAAATTGCCCCGATGACCGATCAGGAACTCTACGGGGTCGAGGAGTTCTGGACCTACCCGACCACTGCCGGCGATTGCGAGGATTACGTTCTCATTAAACGCAAGATGCTGATACAGAAGGGTTTTGACGCATCCGCCTTGCTGATCACCGTCGTATTGCAGCCGAATGGCCAAGGCCACGCCGTGCTGACCGTTCGCACGGATCGCGGCGACTATGTGCTCGACAACATGCGCAACAAGGTACTTCTCTGGGCCGATACAGAATATACCTACCTGAAGCGCCAGGACACCGCCGACCCGTCGCGCTGGGTCAAGCTCCAGGACGGTCGCGCGCTTGCCGTCGGCAGCGTCAGCCAGTAAGCGGACCGACCGAATTCACCGAAAATTAACCCTACCCGCGAGACTATCGCGGGTAGAGGCGTTTGGACCCCGTATCCTGTTCCGGTCCCGCTTAACGACATCTGGACACGGGGCTAGACCATGACACGCCGCGCTGCATCGCAGCCGCAGGAAAACCTGCCGCTGGTTTCCGATCGACTGCTGGTGCGCCTTACCCTTTCCGTCGTCCTTCTGATCATCATCACGCTGGCAATCAGCATCGGCGGCCGCTGGCTTGGCCAACGCATGGCACTTGGTGGCCATTCGGAAAATGAGACCATCCTCTCCATGACGATTGGCGAGGATACGCTCAGAATTCCGGAAAACACGATCCGCTTCGCCGAGCAGCGCCGCTCCGGTCCCACCGAGCGAATCGATCTCTACCTCACATGGCCGGGAATGGCGGGCTACAGCCAGGAGCGGCGCGACAGTTTCGACAATATCGAACGCTCCGACCTGCTGCTGTTCCTGCAAATTTCCCAAAGCACGATGTCGAAGGACATGTCCGGGCGCCTGGACCCGATCTATACCCAGCTCTTCGATGGCGAGCCGCGATCATATGGCAACGGGTTGACGCTCCACCACCTCAAAAACACCAGCGGCTACGGGCAGGAAGTCCTGCTGACTGCGGAGCGCCCCGGCCAACCGGCTTTCGCCGTAAGGTGCCTGCTGCCGTCGGCAGGCGAACGCGCCACCGGCGGCGATTGCCAGCGGGACATCCATGTCGGCCGCGACCTCACCGTTCTTTATCGATTCTCCAGCAGCCTTTTGAAGGACTGGGATCATATTGATGCCGCAGTTAGGTCCTTTGTCGGCGCGCGGCTGGATGCCACAATCATCAACTCCGCCCCGAAAGGCGACTAAAATGCTTCAAATCGAAGTAAGTCGCCGTTCATCATAAACCTCTTGGTAACGCTGTTCTCCTAGATTGGGTGCTTAGCAATCCGGGGTGGGGGCACGTCCGGATCTATTGAAAAATGTCAAAATCGATGAGTGCGGCAGTGTTAAAATCCATGTTCCCGGCATCCCTCCCCAAGGGGGCAGTGAAAGCCCAGGCGAAACGCCTCGGATACTTCTTCGCAATTGCGTTGTCGTTATCCGCCATGGCGCAGCCGGCGCATGCAAACCCCAAATATGCGGGCATCGTGGTCGATGCCAAGTCGGGCAAGGTCCTCTATGGCGAAGATCCGGACGGCTTGCGCTATCCGGCCTCGCTTACCAAGATGATGACCCTTTACCTGACCTTCGAGGCACTTGAAGCCGGTCGCTTCCGCCTCGATTCCAATGTGCCGGTCTCGGCCAATGCGGCCAAGGAGCCGCCCTCCAAGCTCTACGTCAAAGCAGGCGGCAGCGTTACGGTCGACCAGGCGATCCGCGCTCTCGTGACCCGTTCTGCAAACGATATCGCGACCGCACTCGGCGAATATATCGGCGGTTCGGAAGCACGCTTCGCCCAGCTGATGACCAACAAGGCGCGTGCCCTCGGCATGACGCGTACCACCTATCGCAACGCCCACGGCCTGCCGAACACCGCGCAGATGACAACGGCGCGCGACCAGGCCCGTCTCGGCATGGCCCTGCGCCAGCATTTCCCGCAATACTATCCTTATTTCGGCATCCGCTCCTTCCAGTATGGCAAGGTGACGATCGGAAACCACAACCGCCTCGTCGGTACGGTAAAGGGCGTCGACGGTCTCAAAACGGGTTATACCCGCGCAGCAGGCAGCAATCTCGCGACCTCGGCGGAACTTGACGGCCGTTCCATCGTCGCAGTGGTGCTTGGTGGACGTTCGAGTGCCGCTCGTGATGCGACCATGCGCAAGCTGGTTGCCGAATACCTTCCCAAGGCGAGCCGCGGCGGCAGGTCCAACCTGATCGCCCAGACGGCGCCGGCAGCTCCCGCGACGCCTGTTCCACGCATTCCGGCAGTTTCTGCCGAAGCCTCCGAGGGGCGTCAGGTCGCTGCGCTCGATCTGCCCAA
>DLSX01000230.1 GCA_002500765.1 Neorhizobium sp. UBA7851 | reverse complement strand
TGATACAGGTCGCGGACCATGGCGCGCGACAGCACGACGCCGGCGCAGGCGCCGAATGCCTGCACGATCCGCCAGAGGATGATCGTCTCGATGTTTTGGGACATGGCGCAGCCGGCCGAGCCGATCACGAAGAGCACGAGGCCGATCGCCACCGGAATGCGACGTCCGTATTTGTCGCTGACGGCGCCCCAGAACAATTGTCCAAGGCTGAAACCGATCAGGAAGCTGGATATCGTATATTCGACGCTGCCGGCCGTCGCGCCCAGTGCTTCGGCCATGGCCGGCATGGCGGGCAGATAGAAATCCGTCGAGATGGAGGCAAAGCCCATCAATGCGCTGAGAACCGCGAGAATCTGCCAGCGCGGCGCGGCAGCATTCTGCGCGCCATCGGATTTCGACGGGTGAGACCGTAACTTGGATTGCAGGGACATGGAGACCGGGGCTTTCGCAAGGGGACCGGGACCGTTCAGGTTCCCGGTCTTCTTTCGGAGACTGAGTGCGGGCGCTTGTCGGCGCCGTCAGAGGCCGGTGGTTTTCATCAACTGGTCCGGATAACGCTCGCCTTCGATCTGGATGGCGGCGGCAGCGGTTTCGATCTCCGCAAGGTCGGCTGCGGTCAGTTCCACATCGGCCGCACCAATATTTTCTTCCAGGCGATGAAGCTTGGTCGTGCCGGGGATCGGAACGATCCATGGCTTTTGCGCCAGCAGCCAGGCCAGTGCGATCTGCGCGGGCGTGGCACCCTTGCCGTCTGCGATCCTTTTCAGAAGATCGATCAGCGCCTGGTTCTTTTCCATGGCTTCCGGCGTGAAGCGCGGCAGGATCCTGCGGAAATCGCCTTCATCGATCTTGGTATCCTTGCTCATCGTGCCGGTGAGAAAACCCTTGCCGAGCGGGCTGTAAGGCACCAAGCCGATGCCGAGCTCCTCGCATGTCTCTAGGATGCCGTTGGTTTCCGGGCCGCGCGTCCACAGCGAATATTCGTTCTGCAGTGTGGTGACCGGCTGTACGGCATGGGCGCGGCGCACGGTCTGGGCGCCGGGTTCGGACATGCCGAAATGGCGAACCTTGCCGGCGGCGATCAGGTCCTTCACGGCACCGGCGACGTCCTCGATTGGCACGTTCGGATCAACCCGATGCTGGTAGAAGAGGTCGATGACATCGATGCCCAGCCGCTTCAGCGATGCGTCGCAGACTTCGCGGATATGCTCGGGGCGGCTGTTGGTGCCGGACATCTTGCCGTCGACGATATTGAAGCCGAACTTGGTGGCGATCACCACCTGATCGCGAACGGGTTTCAGGGCTTCACCGACCATTTCCTCGTTGGTGAAGGGGCCATAGACCTCGGCCGTATCGAAAAAGGTGACGCCGCGATCGACAGCCTGCCGAACCAGCGTGATGCCGTCCTGTTTCGTGAGCTTGTGGGCATAGCTGAAATCGAGCCCCATGCATCCGAAGCCGATTGCGGAAACGTCCAGGCCCGCTTTTCCGAGAGTACGATTTTTCATTTTCTGTCTCCATTCACGATGATTGGTGATCACGTGCGATCAACTCGTCGTTGGATGGAGATTTAGACCTAGTGGGTCCATTCGATTAGATGTTAAGTCACGCATAAACCTATATTCTGGATTCATGAATGAAACGCGATGAACTGGGCGACCTCGTCGCATTCCTGACGGTAGCGGAAGAGCGGAGTTTTACCCGCGCAGCGGCCCAGCTGGGCACGTCACAATCGTCCTTGAGCCATACCGTGAAGCGGCTGGAGGAACGGATGGGCGTGCGTCTGCTGGTGCGCACGACACGCAACGTCGTGCCGACCGAAGCCGGCGAGCGGCTGATGGAAACCTTGCGCCCCGCCTTCAACGAAATTCGCGGCCAGATCGATGCGTTGAGCGCCATGCGCCAGCAACCGGGGGGCACCGTGCGGATAACCTCCAGCCGTCACGCCGCCGAGACAATCCTCATGCCGGCCGTCACGCGGCTGATGCGCGATTATCGGGACGTGAATGTCGAGATTTCGATCGAGCAGCGTTTCGTCGATCTGGTTGCCGAACGCTATGACGCCGGCGTCCGCCTCGGCGAAAGCATCGAAAAGGACATGATCGCGGTCCGGATCGGTCCGGAACTCAGGATGGTGGTCGCCGGTTCGCCGGACTATTTCGAGCGAAACCAAAAGCCCGCCACACCGCACGATCTGACGCAGCACAGCTGTATCAATCTGCGTTTGCCCACGCTTGGCGGATTGTATGCGTGGGAGTTCGAGCGTGACGGGCGCCCGCTGAATGTGCGCGTCGATGGCCAGTTTATCTGCAACGACGTGCCGATGATCATCGATGCCGCGCTTCAGGGATTGGGCCTGGCCTGTCTGCCCGATGATCATCTTGGACCTCTGGTGAGGGAGGGGCGGCTGGTGCAGGTGCTGGAAGACTGGTGTCCGCCATTCCCCGGTTATCATCTCTATTACCCCAGCCGGCGCCTCGCATCTCCCGCATTCGCCTTGCTTGTCGAGCACTTGAGGTTTCGGGGAACGGCTTAGGTAGGCGGATAAATCGACCATCTATCTTTCGGTCTAAAGGCCGCCAAGCTGAAACTTGCGGCGCCAATGTCGCGCCATAGTCAAAACCCGGTATCGAGATTGCATAATACTGGAGTTCGATCTCAAAAGTGTCTTTGATTTCGATAGTTCGGGACTTGGGGTATGGGTCTATGGTTCGTATCGGTTCAAGGCGAAACGACGATGGTCGGTTCGGACGTAGGCTGCAGCCAACATCCAAGCCAAGCAACTCATTCGCTTTTATGCAGCATTCCAAAGCCTTGTGCGAATTCAGCTCGTTTAGCGGTTGATATTTTTGCGGCCCTTCAAGCCGATTTTCCTGCTTATAAAGCACGTTGCAAGTTGATCCGCTTGAGTTCAGGCGCGAGCTGGTGCGGTCACGGGTGGTGACGGTCCGGCGGCGTCCGAGCCGAACCGTCTTTCGAGCAAACTAGCCGATGACTATGACCTCGTGATCCCCGATTGAGTCCACAGTGAACCTGAGGACGCCGTCTTCGAAATCGCCCTCGACCTTTCGTTTCGCGACGCGAAGATCGATCTCGGCGCCGACGGATCCACCGGTGATCTCCACCCGGACCGGTCCAATCGGAACGAGGTCATATTGACGCCCGGGCACGTTCGAGAGCAACAGCCGGTTGTTCAGGTGAAGAATCTGGCGATTGCCCTGCCGATACAATTCGGCCGTTACCAAGCCGTGGGCCCCTTCGAGCTTGACCTTGCGCCTGCCGTCCAGAGCAAAGTCAACGGCATTGGCAATGATCCGCCCATGGTCGGGATTGGCATCGCGGGCGAAGCAACGGTCGATATCGGCGATCAGCCAGATGAGCTTGCCGCCTTCGGGACTGTCTCTGACGGTGATTGCCGGCATGTCTGATATGGGTTCTCGCATCCAAGATGTCTCCGGCGGAAAGATCGGAAAGTCGGGAATGTAGGTTGCAAGGACCTGTGTGCCGGAGGCGGCTTCCATCACCGGCAGGTAGCCGCCGAAAGGTATTGTGTCGGCCTCTTCCAGTCCCTTGAGTATAGGATGCCGCGCCTCGACTTGCGCCGGCGCCGTGGCATCCGAAGGACCATAGGTCGAGGACCGGATCTCGGGTGATAGACGCAGATAAGTGTGCCTGTCCCAGGTCTCGATATCCGGATTGATCGGGCCGGTACCTCCGACGCTCCCATTGCCCATACGCAGACCGAAGAGATCTCCCAGCGCAGGCTCACCTCTTTCATCACCGTAATGCGTTGTGCTCGACGTCTCGCCCGTGGCAACAACCGAGCCGCCCTGAGCGACAAACGACCTGATGTGTCCGATCTGTTTGTCGCTCAATGCTCCGACATTGGGGAGAATTATGCATTTGACCTTTTCGAAGGCCGTCGCAATGTCATCGGCATGTAGGGGAACGTAAGGAATGGCGTGACGATCGAGCGCCTTCACGACGCCGCGATAGGGCGCGAGGGTTTTTTCGACCGCCTCATCGCGCCCGAAGAAGTCCTGGTTTTGCTGGCTCCAAATGACCCCGACGTCAGGTGTCAGCTCACGGTTGACAAGCACGTCCTGGTTCGCCGCGTGCCAGCGGAAGATCGGTTCCGCGGTCAGATACTGCCTACGATCCTCGTGGCTTGAACCGATGTGATGCCACCAGGGCTGTATCCCGCCGGCAAAGCCCGCTGTCGCCCATAGCCGGACCTCTGGCACCGGCATGGAAGAAAGCCGGAAGACAGGAGCGCCGAGCTGGTATTGCGGCATGGATTCCGGGATCAGCTTGTCCCATCCGACGAGCTCGTGCAGGCGTTTGCCCGCTTCCGTATTCTGCTCAAACCCGTCGAATGCGTTTCTGCGCTGGTGGTCGAGCATGACGATCGGCGTCTGGGACAGGATGCCCTGAAGATCGATGGAACGCTGGGAATTATAGATGGTCTCGCCACCGATCATCCCCATCCAGGCGCAGTGCTCGCCTCCGGCCTTGCGGGTCACCGTGTTGTTGAGTGTCCAGAGGGCAGTGCGCCGTTCGAAACACCACCTGACCCATTCCCGATAATTTGCATCTGACCAGTCATGGACCCTGGGCAGATCCGCGCCGGCTCGCTCGCGAAATTGCGTCTTGCAGCTGTCGCAATAGCAGATGTGCTTGCGGGGCAGCCCGGTCCAGCTGTTATCGGCAAAGCCGTCGGGGCGGCTGCGCTCGATGATCTCTTCCATGACGGATGGAAGATAGTTTCGATAGTATTCCGAGCCTATGCACGTGACGTATTTGTCGGCAACGCGATAGGGCGCACCCTCGATGTCACGGCAGATCCATTCCGGATGCGCTTCATAGAAGTCCTCCGCCACGCGGTTGGAATCCATTCTTGCGATGACGGCAAGGCCTTCTTCCCGGGCTTCCCGGACGATTTCGCCGTAGAGATCGCGATCACCCAGCTTCTCGGCCCGGTGGTGCAGGCCGAACCTTGAGGGATAATAGGCGACGATACCGCCGGCATTGATGATCACGCCCTGAACCAGCGTCTTGCGCCAGTGCTCTCTCCACCAGCCGTTATCATAGCGGACCGGATCGCATTCGACGAGATTGGTCTGTCCCCATCTCAACGCACTTTTATACCAGGGCAGTTCGCTCATTTCTTTCCTCCATAGCCACGGTTGTGGAGGTCAGAGCTACCGAAAATGTCACGCCAGGCCAGACCGATCCTAATGCGTTTCCGCCATGCGGAAGACGGAGGGTGAAAATTGCGGAAGTCTTCCACGATGCGGAAAAGGGCCATCACACCGGCTTGCAGATAAACATGACAGCGCTACCGTTGGATTGAAAGCAGCCGGCATTCGATGGGAGGAGCGAGGCCTTCGGATGGCGCGAAGCTGCAGGGAGGAAATCTGCGATGAGCACCAGGCGTGAATTCCTGAAGACCGCCGGCGCGGCAACTGCCGCCATGACGTTGCATACGGTGATGAGTGGCCGGGCCTTTGCACAGGGCACCGACACGATCAAGATCGCCTTCGGCGCGCGGGGCCTGCGAACGATCGATCCTTTGAAATCCATTCAGGGGGTGGATGCCTGGGCGATCATTGCGATCTACGACAAGCTTGTCGACCTTCCCCGATGGCGGTTTCCGGAAAATCAGGACGAGCTTGTCCCGAGGCTGGCCACGGCCTGGTCGAGTTCAGAAGACGCCAAGACCTGGACACTTGAGCTGCGCCAGGGTGTGAAGTTCCACAAAGACTACGGAGACTTCACCTCCGAGGACGTAAAGTTCACGTTCGAGCGCGCCATAGATCCCGTCCGTGCCGGTGGAGTACGATCGAAATTCCTCAATATCGTCGCCGTCGATACGGACGGTCCGCACAGGGCGATTTTCAAGCTCAAGGACCCCGATCCACTTTTCATGCTCGGCGTCTTGACCGACTACGATGCCGGTATCATGAGCAAGAAAGCGGTCGACGAGATCGGAGAGGAGAAGATCGGGGTCAACCCGGTAGGAACTGGCGTTTATGCCCTGGAGACGGTCCATTCCGATCCATCACAGGGCGTCACCCTGGTGGCAAACCAGGACTATTGGGACACACCGGCCGTCACGCCGAAGCTTCAATGCCTCTATATCGCTGACACGACGGCGAGAACCCTCGCTTTGCTCGGCGGCAATGTCCAGCTTATCGAAGGGGTGCGTGCACCGGGTTGGGCCGATAGCATGCGCCAACGCGATTCAAGTCTCATTTTCGACGTCGTCAGCCCGGGAAGTTTCTTTACGGTTCATTTCAACCTGACGAAAAAGCCGTTCGACGACATAAAGGTCCGGCAGGCACTCTGCTATGCTATCGATCGGGATGAGATTGCCAACGCCATCGCGCCTGTCAGCAAGAGAACCTATGGCCTTAATCCACCGAGTTTTCCCGGCGCGTTCAACGCAGAGACAATCCCTGCCGAGGTTGCCTACAAATACGACGCCGACAAGGCCAAGGCGCTTCTGGCCGAAGCCGGTTTCACAGACGGCCTGAATTTCACGGTCGACACGTCCCAGCGCGAGGATTACTCGGCGGTGATGCTGATGATTCAGGACCAGTTGCGCCGGATCGGCGTCAATATGGAACTCAACATAAAGGATCACACGGCCTTCCATGCCGATCAGCGCACTGGTTCCAACACGCTGGCCCAGCAATCATCCGCATTCCCGCCTGTGCCAACCCAGGTCATCGTT
The DNA here is from genome assembly GCA_002500765.1 of Neorhizobium sp. UBA7851. Classification (GTDB taxonomy): domain Bacteria; phylum Pseudomonadota; class Alphaproteobacteria; order Rhizobiales; family Rhizobiaceae; genus Neorhizobium. Next base: position 8,950 of record DLSX01000230.1, on the reverse strand, counting down.
ACCTATCTCACGGCCGGCGGCGCCGTTAAGCCGGACGGGAAGGGGGGCGAGAATTTCAGCCGGTATGGCTCCGCCATGCCAGGCATCGACGACCTTCTGGCGCAGACGCTGGCCGAACCTGATCTTGCAAAACGCGTATCCCTCACCCAGCAGATGGAAACCCAGATCCTGAGAGACGTCGCCATTCTGCCTGTCTGCACCAACGGCTTCATGATCGTGCGCTCGGCCAAGCTCGACCTCGGCTACAAAGTCGAATCCGGCTACGTCAATTGGCCGCTATCCCAGGCCCGTGTGAGCTGATTGACCATTTAACAGCGTGCCGGCTCGTGAATGTCCGATCGGCCACGACGAGCGTGAGGAGGAGGGTCGAATGACCATGTCGCATCCAGTCACGATAGCAGTGCCGGCTGCATTGCATGACCCTGCAGGCGCGGTCCTCTGGGCCGCCGGAGAAGTCGTCAAGGCCCTCGGTCTGCGCGGCGCGGAGGGGCGGATCGTCGACGCCGACGAGAACGCTTTCGTGCGGGTCTTTTCCGGCCCCGCGAATTTGGGAGATGAAATTGATCTGCCGAGGGTGCCGGAAAGCATGGCGCTGTCGAGACGGTCAGCCGGCATCATGGCCTGGGGTGCCGATACCCGTGGTATCGTCTACGCGTTGACGGAGCTCGCCGATCGGGTCCGCACGGCAACGGGTAACGACCTGTTCGAAGGCGAGTATCCGCTTGTCGAAACCCCGGCCGTCGAAGTTCGATCGATCGCGCGCCTGTTCTGTGCCGAACACGAGGACAAGCTCTGGTTCTACAACAAGGCCCAATGGCGCGACTATCTGTCGATGCTGGCCAGCAACAGGTTCAATCGCTTCTCGCTAACACTCGGCATGGGATACAATTATCCCTACCACAATCCGTGGATCACCGACGTCTATTTCTACTTTCCCTATCCCTTCCTCTTCAAGCTCGACGGATACGATGTCGATGTGAAGGAACTGGGCTGCGAAGAACAGGCCCTCAATCTCGAGATGCTGCAGTTCATCGGCAAGGAGGCAGCCAGACGGGGATTGGACTTCCAGCTTGCATTGTGGACGCAACGCTATGACTTCGACGACGTACCTCGGGCAAATTATACCGTCCGCGGGATCACGGAGGAAAATCTTGCGCCATACTGTCGCGACGCCATAACCCACCTCCTGAAACATGTCCCCGAGATCGGAGGGCTGACATTCCGCGTTCATGTCGAGGGCGGTATTGCTGAAGGCGACTATGCGTTCTGGGAGGAAGCCTTTGCCGGCGTCGCCGCAGCGGGGCGGCCGGTCGAGATCGACATGCATGGCAAAGGACTGGATTTCCGGACAATCGACATTGCCCGGCGTACCGGCATGCCGGTCGCCGCCTCGCCGAAATACCTGGCCGAACATATGGGGCTTCCCTATCACCAGTCGGCCATTCGCGAGCGGGAATATCCACCGGAAACGGCGCGCAGCGAGCGCGAGCAGCTGAGCGAAGGCTCGCGCAAATTTCTTCGCTATTCGTATGGCGACCTCCTGACGAAGGACAAGGACTACAAGGTGATCTTCCGGATCTGGGCGGGAACCCAGCGGGTGCTGCTGTGGGGTGACCCCGCCTTTGCGGCCGGATACGCGCGTAGTTCGATGTTCGCCGGATCCAACGGGGTGGAATGGTGCGAGCCGCAGAGCTTCAAAGGGCGAATGGGAACCGGCATACCGGGCCAGCGCTACTCCTACCAGCAGCACGGGCTGCCGACCGATCAGGACTGGCAGAAATACGACTACCAGTACCGGATTTGGGGAAGGCTTCTCTACAATCCGAATGCACCCAGACAGAGTTGGATGCGCTGGCTGACCATGGTCTGCGGCGACGTAGCGGAACATTGCGAGGCCGGGCTGCGCTGGGCAAGCCGTGTCTTGCCGCTTGTCACATTGGCCCATGGCCCATCGGCTTCCAACAATCACTACTGGCCTGAGATCTACACAAATTTGAATTATGTCGAGGGAGCAGGCAGCCGTGCCTATTCGTCCGACATGGATGGACCGAGGCGCTTCGGCAATGCGCCGACATTCGACCCCGTTCTGTTTGCAAATGCCCGCGAATATGCCGAACTCCTGCTGGAGGGGCAGCCGTCCAGCCGTTACACACCACTCGATGTCGCCGATTGGCTGGATGAGATGGCGAGCGGATGCGAGGCGTCTTTGGCGAGCGCGGCTGCATCTGCCGACGGCAGTCTGCCGGAGGCCACCAGGATGTTGAAGGACATCGAGATACTCGGTTCGATCGCGAGGTTCTTTGCCGAGAAATTCAGAGCGGCGTGCTGGGCCGAACTGTTCGTCGCAACGCGGGCCTCCTGTCTACTGCCACCGCTGATCGAACATGCGAAGAAGTCCGTCGCGTCATGGGAACGGATAGCATCCGTGTCAAAGGGCGTCTACGACGACGACATCACCTATGGTCCCCAGTCATGGCTGCGCGGCTCCTGGCACGGCCGCCTGCCGGAAATGCAAGCCGAGCTTCTCGATCTCGAGGCTCTGCGAGGGTATGGGGGAACCGAAACTGTCGAGGCGGACGACCGTCTGCGTGCGGCGATTACCGCACTCCTGTATCGCAAGCCGACGCGGTCTCAGCCGGCCAGCCAGATGGTAACCGGCGAACTGATCGCAGGCGAACCTCTGCGCGTATCCTTCAACGCTGCCGACGACATTGCCCCGACCCTGCATTACCGTCACATCAACCAGGCGGAGCGATGGCGATCGGTCGGGATGCAGAAGTCGGACGGCGCCTATGTGGCCAATATTCCGGCCGACTACACGCGCTCGGACTATCACCTCCAGTACTTCATCAGCTTCCAGAGCGGCGGTCGCTCGGTCATGGTTCCGGGGCTTGATCCCGACCTGGCGAACGATCCGTATCTGACAGCCTTGCAACGGCCAGCGGACCTTCGGGTGGCCTAATCGAGCGGAGGCGATATTGGCTCGCTACATCATGCTCCGCCTTGCGGACGCCATACCCACCGTCTTTCTGGTTCTTCTGCTCGTATTCGTCGCGATGCGCATTCTCCCCGGAGACCCGGCCATAGCCGCACTCGGCGACAGCGCTACGCAGGAGCAGCTCTCGCTGTTTCGGGAACGCATGGGCCTGAATGATCCGTTGTGGCTGCAGTTCCTGAATTTCCTCAAGGGCGTGGTGACGCTCGACCTTGGAAACTCGATGATGAGCAACCAGGATGTCGTCGGACTGATCTTCTACAATCTGCCCTACACGATCGAACTGACCGTCGTCGCGATGTTGATGGGTGTGGTGATCGGGCTGCCGCTCGGGGTGTTTGCGGCGAGGAACCGCAACAAGGCACCGGACAGTTTCGTCAGAGGATTTTCGCTGATCGGTTATGCGATCCCGGACTTCTACCTCGGCGCTCTGCTGCTCATCGTCTTCGCGCTCAATCTCGGCTGGTTCCCGATCAACGGTGGCGGCGAGGGTTTCGTCGACCGCATGTATCACATTGTCCTGCCGGCATTGACGTTGGCACTGGTCAAGGCGGCTTTCATCGGCCGGCTGAGCCGGACTTCCCTGCTTGAAGTGCTCAGCAAGGATTTCGTTCGCACCGCGCGGGCAAAGGGGGCGAGCGAAAACCGGGTCGTCTACCGTCACGGACTACGCAATGCCCTCTTACCGCTGACCACCGGTCTTGGCCTGTCGACGCTCGCAACGCTCTCCGGTTCCGTCGCGATCGAGATGGTTTTCAATCGCCCCGGCATCGGCAAGCTTCTGATCAGCGCCATCGCCGAGCGCGACTATGCCATCATCCAGGGAGGGATCGTGGTGCTCGCGCTGTGCGTGGTGCTGATCAACCTGATCATGGACCTCCTCTACATTGTCGTCGACCCGAGAATAAGGATGCAGTGATGAGCACGGCGATCGACACCTCCCAGCATCTTCTTCCCCCCGCTCCGGGCCCTTTCCAGGCACTTGGAGCCATCATCCTACGACGGCCGGGAACGATCGCGGCGACCATCGTCGTGATAGCACTCGCCTGCGTGGCTATTTTCGCGCCGCTGATCGCGCCCTACGACCCGCTGACGCAGTCGATCCTCAGGATCAACCGCATGCCGAGCTGGGACAATTGGCTGGGCACCGATCAGTTTGGTCGCGACGTGCTGTCAAGGATGATCTATGGCTCGAGAAATTCCTTAATATTCGGTTTGGTCTCGCCGTTTGCGGCCGCAGTCGTCGGAACGATGATTGGAGTGATCGCAGGGTATTTCGGCGGCTTGGCTGACCGCATAATCTCCCGGCTGATCGATCTGCTCCTGGCATTTCCCGAGCTCCTGCTTGCGATCATGATCGCCGCCGTGCTCGGCGGCGGCTTCTGGAACGTGATCATCGTCATTACGATCGCATTCATTCCCGGGTTTGCCCGTGTGGCACGGGCGCAGACGCTCTCTGTCCGCCAGGAGCCCTATGTCGAGGCGGCAATTTCCATGGGCGTCAGCACGCCTGTCATCATCTGCAAACATATCGTTCCCAACATCATGGCGCCGATCGTGGTATTGATGACCCTTTGGGTCGCTTCGGCGATCCGGCTCGAGGCTTCGCTCAGCTTCCTGGGCATCGGGACGCAGCCACCCAATCCAAGTTGGGGAAACATCATCCGCGATGGTCTCAACAACATCTTCGGTTCGTCCTGGCCGATCATCGGCGCGGGTGCGGCGATTACCCTGGTGGTCCTGTCGTTCAACCTGATCGGCGATGCGATCCGAGATGCGATCGATCCCACGACAGCCGAGTGAGCGGAAGCACAGTATGTCTCAAGCGAATTCCCCGAATGTCATCGACACCACAGTGGATGCGATCGCGCCGGAGGAGGTCCTGCGCGTAGAAAACCTCAGGACCTCGTTTTTCAGCGAAGGCGTCTGGAAGCCGATCGTGAAAGGCATTTCCTTCGATATCGCAGAAAAGGAAACTCTGGCCGTCGTTGGGGAATCCGGCTCGGGCAAAAGTGTGACGGCATTGTCAATCATGCGCCTCCTGCCTCCCCATTCCAGCCGTGTCGAGGGATCGATCAAGCTTGCGGGCAAAGAGCTCCTGACGCTCTCTGAGACAGAGATGCGCAAAATACGCGGGCAAAGGAGCGGCATGATCTTTCAGGAGGCGATGACAAGCCTCAACCCGCTCGCGACGATCGGTGACCAGATCACGGAAGCGCTTGTCATACACGGCCGACTGACCGGCAGCGCCGCGGAGGCGGAGGCCATCCGCATGCTGGACAGGGTCAGGATACCGGCGGCCAAGGAACGGGCGAGAGACCTGCCACACAGCCTGTCCGGCGGCATGCGCCAGAGAGCGATGATCGCGATGGCGCTGATCTGCAAGCCAAAGCTCCTGATCGCGGACGAGCCGACCACCGCACTCGACGTGACCATCCAGGCACAGACACTGCAACTCATAAAGGAACTGCAAAACGATGAGGGCATGGCAGTCCTGTTCATCACCCACGACATGGGCGTCGTTGCGGAAATCGCCGATCGCACGGTCGTGATGCTCGGCGGGGAAATCCTCGAAGGCGGCACGACGCGTCAGATTTTCGAGGATCCGAAGCATGTCTATACGAGGACGCTTCTGGCGGCCGTTCCACGCCTCGGATCCATGAGTAACAAGGGAGCGCCCGAGCATTTTCCCGTCGTCGACCGCGAGACCGGCAACCTGCGGAAGCCGGTTGATCGGCCGGATACCGTAGATCACGATCGCCCGCCGGTGCTCACCGTCAAAAACCTCGTCAAGCGCTTCGAACTGCCCAGTGAATTTCTCGGCAAGTCACGGGGGCGTGTCCATGCCGTCGAAGACATCTCCTTTGACATCAGGGCGGGAGAGACCCTTTCTTTGGTCGGTGAAAGCGGCTGCGGGAAATCGACGACGGGCCGCACCATCATGAGATTGATCGAGCCGTTCAGCGGCGAGATCGTCATCAATGGAACGGACATCCTGACGCTCGGCCGGCATGCCATGCGCGGCGCGCGGCGTCATATCCAGATGATCTTTCAGGATCCGTTTGCCAGCCTCAACCCACGCATCCGCGTCGGTGATGCGATTGCCGAGCCATACCTGACCTATAAGCTCGGCACAAAAAAGCAGGCACGAGAGAAGGTCGCCGATCTCCTGACTCGCGTCGGCTTGTCACCGGATATCGCAAATCGCTATCCGCAACAGTTTTCCGGCGGCCAGAGACAGCGCATCTGCATTGCCCGTGCCTTGGCACTCGAACCCAAGGTAATCGTGGCCGACGAGTCGGTGTCCGGACTCGACGTTTCCATCAAGGCGCAGGTCGTCAATCTTCTGCTCGACCTCCAGCAATCGCTCGGCCTTTCCTACCTGTTCATTTCCCATGACATGGCGGTAGTCGAGCGGATGAGCCACAAGGTCGCAGTGATGTATCTGGGCGAAATCGTCGAAATGGGTCCGGCCCGATCGGTGTTCGCAAATCCCCAGCACCCCTATACGAAGCGTCTCATGGCAGCTGTGCCGATACCCGATCCTTCCCGTCGCAACGAACTCCGGACTGTCCCCGGTGGAGAAATAAAGAGCCCGATCCGTCCCTTGGACTATGTACCTCCCAAGCGGACATATCGCCGGGTGGGGCACGACCATATTGTCCAAGACTTCGACGACGCCGGCTCGAATGGCGGGAAGTCCTGATCTACTTCTGTCGAACACCGTTTTCGGTAGCGGCCTGACTGCTCCGGTTCGTGCTGGCCCGCTTCATGATATCGAAACCGAGGTCAACGATACGCGGGCCGATATCCTCGCCCTTCAACTGGCCTCTCACGGCGAGCATCGCTTCATGGCCGCAGCGCCATCGGTGGATCCTGACCGTCGTCAGCGCAGGATGCGCTGCCTCCATGTAGTCGAAGTCGTTGAAACCGGCGATTCCGATCCTTCCGGGTATGTCGATATTGCGGGCCTGGCAGGCAAACAGCGCACCGAGCGACAAGACATCATTGTTGCAGAAGACGGCATCGACATCAGGATGGCGATCAAGAGTCTCCTCCATCAGCGCACGCCCCATAGATGCCGATAGGAACTCGTTCTGCGTCGGTTCGGTGACGCGAGGCGGCTCGATACTGTCGGCACCACGCCTCATGATCAAGGCGGGATCAAAAAGACCGTGTTCTTCAAGCGCCTTCCGATAACCGCACAGGCGCTCCCTTGAGCGTGTATTCATCCACCCGGTCAGGAATGCGATGCGGCGATAGCCAACATCCACAAGGTGGCGGGTCATTTCCAGTCCCGCGCGCTCATGGGAAAACCCGATGATTTTCTGAATTGGGCTGTCCGTCAGGTCCATGATCTGGACAATGGGGCAGCCTGCATTCTCGAGCATTTCTCGCGTGGCCGCCGTTTGCTCGATCCCCGAGATAATTATCGCCGCCGGCTTGTGCCGTACGATGTTCAGAACCAATTGCTCTTCGATCGCGTCATTGTAACGCGTATTGGCGATCTCGATGCGGAGATTGCTGCCCTCGAGTCCATCGTAGATGCCCCGCACGACATCGGAGAACACACTTTGCGTCAGTGACGGAACAAGCACCGCGACGACATCGGTGCGGCTGGAGGCCAGCGCCCTCGCATTGTGGTCCGGAATGTATTTGAGAGTGCGGATTGCGCCATCAATCGTGTGGCGGAGTTGTTGTGAGACCTTCTCGGGTTCACGCAACGCCCGCGAGACGGTGATGGCGCCTACCCCCGCAAGGGCGGCCACGTCGGCAATTGTCGGTCGGCTGCTGGATCGCTTCCTCGCCATGCGCTTCCCACTCTCGATTATCAGGGTCTACCCTGCCTCTTATTCGAATTGAAGGATAGAGCCAGATCTGCGCTATTGACGCCTACATATGGTAGCGCTACCATTAATGCAACAATGCAGATGTTTCGCAGGCAATGCGGTCTACAAAGTCCGGTATCGGGGAGGATGCTGAGATGGAGAAGAACCTGAACGGTTGCATTCAATCGGTCGACAGGGCGATGACACTTCTCGAGGCTCTCGGGCAGGAGGATCGGGGCTATCGCTTGAGCGATCTCGCGCGCAGCACGGGCCTTTCGCTCACAACTGTCCACCGCCTGCTGACGACGCTGCAACAGCGACAATTCGTTCAGTGTTCGCGTACCGACAATCTCTGGCACATCGGGGCAGGGGCATTTGCCGTCGGTTCGGCATTTACGCGCGAGCACAGCATCGTCGCCGCCGCAAGGCCTTTCCTCCGTCAATTACGCGATACGACGAGAGAGACCGCAAACATCGGCATCGTGAATGATTGCCACATCGTTCTCGCCGATCAGGTGCCGGGCCGTGAAAGCAGCAAGGCAATATCGGCGGTGGGCGCGCGCACGCCGATGACAGCCTCGGGAATGGGGAAGGCCTTCCTGTCATCCTATACCAAGGAAGAGGTGGCTTCGATCGTTTCGCGCTACGGCATGAAACGAGTAACTCGGAAAACCCTGACCAGCTTCGATGCGCTCAATCATCAGCTCACCGTGATCGAAGCCGAGGGATATTCGATCGACGATGAGGAATACCGTCCCGGCCTGCGATGCGTTGCTGCGCCCGTCTATAACGGTCGCCAAGAAGTCGTCTGTGCTCTCTCCGTGTCCGGATCGACGCTGCGAATTACCAATGAGCGGGTTCCCGAACTGGCAAAGCTCGTCAGGCAGGTCGCGTCCGAATTTACCAGGGCGGTGAGCGGGGTATTCCCACTTAGAATCATCAGCACCTGAAACTGCGTGAAAAAAGCCGCCGAGGATGCCCTTCAGCGGCCTTTTTGTTTTTCCGGCGAATATGGTCAGCCGGCAAGTTTTGCCTTGAGCTCCAGCCTGCGGCGGTGCAGAACCGGCTCGGTATAACCGTTCGGCTGCTCGCGGCCCTTCAGTACGAGATCGAGCGCCGCCTGGAA
>DLSX01000180.1 GCA_002500765.1 Neorhizobium sp. UBA7851 | reverse complement strand
CTGTTCGGCGGCTGGCGGATCGTTCATACGATGGGCTCGAAGATCACCCGGCTCAATCCGATGCAGGGTTTCTGTGCCGAGACCGGCGGCGCGCTGACCCTGTTCGGCGCGACATGGCTCGGTATTCCGGTTTCGACCACCCATACGATCACCGGCGCGATCATCGGCGTCGGGGCGGCGCGGCGTGTCTCGGCGGTGCGCTGGGGGCTTGCCGGCAATATCGTCATCGCCTGGATCGTGACCATGCCGGCCGCGGCGCTGATCTCCTATGTGACCTACAAGATCGTGTCCCTTTCGAGCTAAGGCGCTACTCGATCAACGACGCAAATATCTGTGGTTATCCGGCGACCAGTCTTCCGCTCGTCGCCGGACGATAAGAAAAGGCCAGCCATGGCCAAGCTCTATTTCCATTACGCGACGATGAATGCCGGCAAGTCGACCATGCTCTTGCAGGCCTCCTACAATTATCGGGAACGCGGCATGCGCACGGTGATCTTCATCGCGGCGCTGGACGAGCGAGCGGGCAAGGGCAAGGTCGCGTCTCGGATCGGATTGTCTTCCGAGGCTATTCCCTTCGGCGCCGGCGACGATCTTTTTGCCGCCATCGCAGACATGCATGCGCAGGAGCCGATTGCCTGCGTTTTTGTCGATGAGGCGCAGTTCCTTTCGGCAGAGCAGGTCTGGCAGCTGGCGCGGATTTCCGACCGGGTCGGCATCCCCGTCATGGCCTATGGTCTGCGCACGGATTTCCAGGGAAAACTGTTTCCCGGCTCCTACGAGCTTCTGGCGATCGCCGATGAACTGCGTGAAGTCAGGACGATCTGCCATTGCGGTCGCAAGGCAACCATGGTCGTCAGGGTCGACGAGGGTGGTGAGGTGATCCGCGAAGGGGCGCAGGTCGAGGTCGGCGGCAACGAAAAATACGTTTCGCTTTGCCGGCGGCATTGGCAGGAAAAGATGCGCTGCGACTGACATTCCTGTGATTGGCCCCTAAAAAATCGGGGAGCCTTCTTTCTATTGACCAAAGTCAAAGCGTCAAAGTCCTGCAGCGGTAAAACGCAGACATCGCGGTGGTGCCGCGAACCTTCGCAGGAGAATTCGATGTTCAGAACGATACTGAAGACCGCCACGCTGGCCGCTGGCGCGGTTCTGCTGGCTCTGCCCGCACTTTCCGCCGAAATCGAGATCAAGATGCTCAACAAGGGCTCCGACGGGCAGGCCATGGTCTTCGAACCGGCTGCCGTGAAGGCTGCTCCCGGGGATACGATCAAGTTCGTTGCCGTCGACAAGGGGCACGACGCCGCCTCCATGCCGGGCCTGATCCCTGAAGGGGTTGCCGACATGAAGGGCAAGATCAGCCAGGATCTGGTTGTGACCATCGATAAGGAAGGCGCCTATGTCTTCAAGTGCACGCCGCATTTCGGCATGGGCATGATTGCGCTGATCGTCGTCGGTGACGCGCCGTCCAACATTGACGCGGTCAAGGCCGCCAAGATGCCGAAGAAGGCAATGGAACGCCTCGACGCAGAGATTACAAAGCTCGGTCTCTGAGCTTTCGAATTTTCCAGCCAGACCTTTTCATTACCTAATCATTACCCTTTTTATCACCTAGTTATTATTGCAGGGCCGCTGTCGTCAAAATGCGCAGCGGCCCTATTTCTGTTTCCGGGCATGGAGGCAGAGATGACGGTGAGGGCAGGCATTTCCATTCGTTTCGAGGACATTGTCGTAGAGATCGACGCCGGTCTGAAGGCCGTGCTCGAAGCAGGCGAAGGATTGCTTGCAACAATACCGAGTCCGGCAGATATCGTCCGGCTTTTCGACGGCGAGGCTTTTGCCGAACTGGGCGAGCGACGTCTGGCGTTTCTGATCCAGCAGAAATCCTGTTACGGAAAACTTGCCTCGCATGTGACGAGGATCGGTGATGCCGTCGATGACGAGCGGGCAATCTTCGTCCAACGGGAAAATCCGCAGCGGGGCGACGTGGTGCTTGGGCTCTTTTCGAAAAGACTGATGCGCATGCGGATCGAGCAGCGCGCGGGGACAAGCGGCGGTATCGAAAGATTGCGAACTGCTCTTGGCAGGGCCGACAGGTTGGCGGGGCTGATGGAGGTTCATCGTCGAGCGGTGATCGGCCAACGGACGACGGCCGAAGATGCCCTGACTGCCTTGGCGGAGCTGCGGGCGATCAAGGCATCAGGCGCGTTGACGGGGGGAGGGAATGGCATTGGAAATATGCCGGGAGAGTACGATCTCGAGAGAATGATCGGGCTTGTCGATCCAGTGGCGCGGGCATTCAACGGGAGCGTTCGCGATCTGAACCTGCTCTTGCAGAAACTGAGCCTCGACATCGAAAACCTGCTCGATCTTTATTCGGTCCTGCTCTCCTTCGATCGCGAGCGTGAGGCGCATTGCCTCTCCCCCGATGCCTATCCGCATCTTGCCCGGTCGGTATGGCGCCTCGGCCACGAGCTTTTGCCCGGCGCCCGCCTTGATCGCAGCCGCCAAAGGACCGATCTGGCCTTTGCCAAGCGGTTCGAAGGCGCGTGACGTATCGTCCGTGAGACCGCCGACAGGCGCATGCGACCCTATCCCTGGCCAAATTGTTCCAATACAGCTCTTCGCAGCTGTTGTACTCGGCGGGTCGGCATCATATGTCAGCGGTGACCGATCGGCTTCCAGGAGGACTAGATGCGCGACCAGATCACCGGATTCTTCAAGGGCATGGCTGCTGCCGCAGGGCGCGGCGTCCGGATATTGATCGCCTGGCTTGTCTGGCCGGTAATGGCCGCGCATGGCTGGTACCGGGGACGCCGTCTGATGGTAAAGGGGCCTATCGCGCTCTTTCTTGTCCTGCTGGTCGCCTTCTACGGCTATTTCATCTGGCAGACGCAGGTCTGGCGCGGGTTCGATCCGAATTTCGTCGACAGCTACCGCTGGACGGAGCGCAACATGCCGGCAGGCCAGGAATTGCCAGTGCCCGGCGTGGAAGCGCAGGCCCAGGCGGCGGGAACATCCGGTGCAACGGCCGCGGCTGCGAGACAATGCCAAACATCCGCCATCGCGGACGCTGCGGTCGATCTCACCGACATGAACGTCAACCAGAATGCATGGATTTCCTCCATGCTCCTCTATCGTCTCGGCTTTTTCGGGGTCAACTGGGACCATACGCCCTTTCTCGACAACAAGGCATCGTTCCAGCGTGGCGTGAACCAGGCGGTTCGCCGTACATCCGTCGAGCTCGTCGATACGCTGGCGCGGATGCGGGGGACTTCGGGCGTCAACACCAACCTTCAGGACGCCCGCAGCAATCTGCAGTTCGATGAATATTCCTGGTATTTCGGGCTGAACCCGTTTGGTCCGAAGACCCCGACCCCGAGCTATTATCGGGCTGCAATCAACAGCCTCAACAAGTTCAACGCCGAATTGGGCAATTGCTCGGCGACATTCGACAGCCGCGCCGACAATCTCGTTCAGTTCATCGACCGGGTGGCCAACGATCTGGGCGGCACGTCCGCCATCCTGCGCGAGCGCTCGGAAAACTATAATGGCGGATGGTTCGACACACGGGCGGACGATCGCTTCTGGTTCGCCTATGGGCAGATCTACGGTTATTACGCGATCCTGTCCGCTGCCGGCGCCGACTTCTCGCAGGTCATTCGCGAGCGTAACCTTGCACCGCTCTGGACCGATATGCTGAAGCAGATGCAGGCGGCGCTGCGCATCCAGCCGGCGATCATTTCAAACGGCGCGGAAGATGGCTGGATCATGCCGACGCATCTGGCGGTGATGGGCTTCTACACGCTGCGTGTGCGGTCCAATCTGGTGGAGATCCGGCTGGTTCTCGATCGATAGAGCGTTTCCGCCTTTCCTTGAAAAACGCGAAACCGGTTCCCGCTTTGCCGGCAATGCCCTAACCTTTCAGAAGGTCCTCCTCGGGAATGAAGCCGATCGTCGTGCTTGCCTGCGGGAAAATCTCGTAGGTCATGCCGATGACGTCACCCTGTCCTCTATCATCCGCGCGGAACTTGCCGACGCTACGGACGAACTTGAAACTGGAGGAGCCGCTCCTGACCCTGTAGAGATTATGGAAGGTCAGCCGCGAGGCGCTTGCGCGCTCGAAGGTTTCCATGATCACGGTCAGATCATCCGGGTGTATCGCAGCGCTCAACCGAACGAGATCGAGCGGTCCGTCGCTGTGTTCGATGTCGAAGATCTGGCAGTATTCGGGAGTGCCAAATACATGGCCGCTGTCGATGTTGAAACGCCAGAAGCCACACAGAAGGAACGAGCCGACAAGTTCCAGTACTTCCGTGTCGCTCAAGCCGATGAGCCGGTTCTGGGCTTCATAGGGTTTGCGCGAATGCTCGATCCAGGATGCCAATTTCAGATGATCTCCAGCCGGGGCTGTCGTTAATTCAAGCAATAAGTCTAAGTCTTAGCGCCTTTGCCACAAGCTGCGTCCGGTTGACGCAATCGAGCTTCTTGATGGCATTGGTCATGTAGGCGTTCACCGTGTGGTCGGACAGTGTCAGTATCTGGCCGATCTCGACCGAGGTCTTGCCCTGCGCCGTCCAGCGGACCACTTCGAGTTCACGGACAGTAAGAGGGGACGGTGTCGCCTGGCGCTCGTTGCGCCTTATCTTTTCGAACATGTCGAAGGCATGCAGGATGATCATGCCGATCTCGTTCAGTTCTATCTGCGTGAGGCGGGGGCGGGCGCCATCGAAACGCATGATGAAGCGCTCTCCCTCGATGGAATGAAGGGTCATCGCAACGCTGGTGATCAATCCGTAACGCCTCTGAAGATCTTCGATGCCGCTATCAACCGCGAACGGACGAGAGGGCAACGGGTCGCCGATCGACCAACAGAAGGGCAGTTTCGACTGCAGAATGATATCGGCAAGGGCGCATTTTTCCAGAAGGCGTTTTCTGTCGAACTCTGCAAAATAAGGCTCGGGAATGCTGCTCTGCAAAATCATCCGCGACAGCAATTTCTCGTCGGGATTGCTGAGCGACAGCAACGTAACGTGCTGCAAGCTGAATTCATGCGTCACCCGTCGCAAGGCCAAGAATAGGCCTTCTTGCGAGTGGGCCGCAGATATCTCGCTGCTCAGCACTGACTGCCGTTCGTGAGTTATCATCAGTTTTTCAGGTTCAAATGAGCTATGTTATTGTTAATAAATATACTAATTACGTTGAATAGCCAGCGGAAAGTCGTCGGAAAACCGCCAGTTAACAAGTTTCATGATAACTGATCATGTTAATTATTTGATTTCAGTGACTTACGGGCAAATGCCTGTGGCGTGGAAATAAGCTCAATTCGACTTTTTCGCCGCGTGGCAAACATGAGGGGCACGGATCCGGCCAGTTACAACGGAATCGGCGTTCAATACGGCAGCCCTGAAACCGGGCGGTTGTGCCCGGCAAGCAATGCTCGCCGCTGCGCGATCCGGGGCAAGCCGGCATCTTCCCGCTTCAGCTTGCGGGCGCTGCTGCCGGAGTGATGGCTTCGGGGATGGTGAGCGTGGAATAGACCCGATTTCTGCCCTTGGCCTTGGCAAGATAAAGAAGCTGGTCTGCGGCGTTGAGCTGATTTTCGAACGTTTCGTCCGGCTCGAATTCGACGACACCGATCGATATGGTCGCCGAGATCGATCTGCTGCCGGCTACAATCGCAAGTCCCCCGATCCTGCTGCGCAATTCCTCACAGAACGAGTGCGCCTGAAACGCATCCAGCTGGTTGAGGTAGATGGCGAATTCCTCGCCGCCGATGCGGGCAGGCATGTGTTTTGCAGGCGCGCACATCTCCGCCATGACCGCCGAGATCGTCTGGAGCACTGCATCGCCTGCATCATGGCCATGGGTGTCGTTCACCGTCTTGAAATGGTCGATATCGAGAAGAGCGATTGAGCCTTGCATGGGTTGCCTGCCATGCTGCCGCATGGTCGAGAAGAAATGGCGCCGGTTTGCCAGGCCGGTGAGGTAATCGCGTTCCGCCAGACGGCGAAGATGATTGAGCTGCGCCAGCGTTTCGACATTGTTGTCGATGCGGCATTTGAGCTCTTCATGCACAAACGGGCGATAGATGAAATCCGACGCGCCTGCCTTGAGGAAGCTTGCAGACAGGAGCCGATCGGAGGACGAGGAAATGCCGATAATGCGAAGCTGTTCCGAGTTGCGGGTCTGGCGGATGCGGCTGGTGAGTTCGTAACCATCCATGTCGGCCATGTGATAGTCGGTGATGACGATGTCGATCGCCTCGTCCGCCGTCAGGATTTCGAGCGCCTGCCGGCCGGATCGCGCTTCCAGAACCTGAAAATTCTGGCGGATGAGAATTTCGACGAGTTCGGAACGGGCGGCGCGGGCATCATCGACAACGAGGATCTTGTGTACGCTGTTGGCAAGGATGCGGGTGACGGTCTGCACCACCTTGTCGACAGTCTTCGTACCGTCTTTGACGATATAGTCGACGATCTTCTTGCCGGTGCAGCGGTCTCTCGTCTCGGCGTCGAACATCGCCGTGAACACGATTGTCGGGATCTCCTTTTCCACCAGCAGGTCGAGGATTTCGCCATTCGGGGCGTCGGGCAGGTTAAGGCCGGTGAGGGCGAGCAGGAAGCTGCCCTCGGCAATGTTCCTGCGAGCCTGCGCCATGGAGCCGCACCGCGTGACAACCACGCCGGTTTCTTCTTCCAGGCGCTGGGTCAGCAGCGTCGACAGTGCAATGGAATCCTCGACGAGAAGTATTCTTTCCCCTCGGCTCAGGCGCAGTCCGTTGATGGAAAGCAAATTCTCGCGGCCTACGGTCATGTCGTTCTCCAGTGCAGTCCAGGCACCTGATAAGCGACATGAATTACCATTCAATTATCCGAGCGGCCGAGCGGTGCGTCAGCCTTCATTTCCCTCTCAACGAAGGCTGACGGAAGCGTATCACAGATGCGCTTCCTGCTTGGCTTCGCTCTTGTCGGCCTTGGTGGCCGCCATAATGCGTTCCAGCCAGCCAAGCATGACCGCGGACACGACGAAGGTGAGGTGGATGATGGTGTACCACATCAGCTTCGTATCGGTGTATTGGTTGGCGTTGAGGAAGATCTGCAAAAGGTGAATCGACGAAATTGCGACGATGGAGGAGGCGACCTTGATCTTGAGGCTGCCGGCATCGAGCTTGCCGAGGAAGGAAACGTCAGCCTCGGTTTCATCGAAGCGGCTGACGAAGTTTTCGTAGCCCGAGATCATCACCATGACGATGAGGCTTGCGACGAGTGCAGCATCGATCAGGCCCAGCATGGCGAGAATCATTTCCGCTTCGCCAAGCGTGAAGACATCCTTGGCGATCTTCCAAAACTTGAAGGCGAAGGAGAGCGCGTAGACCGCCAGCGCGGCGACGAGGCCCATGTAGAAGACGACCAACAGCCAGCGGCTCGAGAGGATGATCTTCTCGACCAGCAGTTCCAGCGATTTCATGCGTGTTCTCCGGCTTAATCAGGGGTGCTTCACATAATAGGCCCAAGGTGCTTCTCGCAAGACCAGGGGTGTCCTGGTTTGTTGCATTTTAATCACGTGGAACCGCTCACAGAAACATGATTCATTGCGTCATGTTTTAATAATTGACAACCAGAGTCATGTTTTCTAATGGCATGAATAAGGCGGATTTCTCCCGCCTGCCACATTTTTGACGAATTTAAAATCGGTCGGCTGTCCCATCGTGCTATCGCGCGATGTCGGTGACGTGCGGCCATATAAAGGGACAGTTATGGCCAGTCGGCGTCTGCGATCTATCCTCACCACCTGCACTGCACTTGCGTTGCTTTCCCTTGCTGCCGAGGCGACGGCGCAGCAGGCTGCGACCGCTGAAGAGCAGAGCGGGACAGCGTTGCGGCCTATTACGCTGAAGGGGACGCGCGTGAAGGCCGGGGATGCGGAGAATACTCCTACAGCGAAAGCAACGACCGAAGCTCAGCTGGACAAGAAACAAGTCCAATCGATTGCAGATCTCGGTCGCTCGCTCGATCCGGGCGTCAATTACAACCGCGAAACTCGTTCGGTGAACATTCGAGGTCTTGAAGGCAATCGTGTCACGACGCTTGTCGATGGCATTCCGTTGAGTTACCTGAGCGACAATGCTCGCGGAACCAGTGGTGGTGCTGACAGCGTCGATTTCTTCTCGCTGACCAGCGTCAACGTCGTGAAGGGCGCGGACAGTAGCCGTATCGGTGACGGCGCGCTGGGCGGTGCGCTTCTGTTCAGGACACTGGAGCCGCAGGACCTGATCGGCGACGGCAAGGATTGGGGCGGCAAGGTCGGTACCGGTTTCGACGGTGCGGACAACAGCTGGTATGGCGGCGCCGCGGTCGCGAAGCGGATCGACAATACCTCTGTCCTGTTCCTCGGTTCGTACAAAAAGGGTCACGAACTGGACAACCGTGGCAGTGTCGGTGGTTATGGCTCCGACCGTACAAAGAGAAATCCCGCTGACTACGACCAGTACAACATGCTGTTCAAGCTGCGTCAGGATGTTGAGGGAGGTCATCGCTTCGGTCTGACGGCGGAACGGTTCCGCTTTGACAAGGATATCGATCTGAAACAGGCGCAGACGGCTGCCGGTAGTTATCGGCCGGAAGGCAAGCATACGTCCGGTGAGGAGAGCGAACGCACACGCGTGTCTCTCGATTACGAATATGAGGCACCGAGCGCAGACGGGTTGATCGACGACGCCAAAGCGACGCTTTATTGGCAGAAGCAGGAGCGGGTGGACAGCCAGGACTCGATACGCTTCGGCAGCCTTGCCGGCCCGTTCAAGCGAAACAACGAGATTTCCGAGGCTGGCTTCGGTTTCAACGGTTTCTTCGACAGCGGTTTTGAGGCCGGTTCGGTCAATCACACATTCACGCTCGGGACGAGCATGTTCTTCTCCAAGGCTGAGCAGTATTCCGCCGGGGTGGATTCATGCACGCCTTTCACCTCTTTGTTTCCGCCTTGCAGCATGCTGCACACCAACCAGTCGGATATGCCGGATGTCGACAGCTCGAAAGTAAGCGTTTACGCACAAGACCGGATGGTGTTCGGTGACAGCGGATTTTCGCTTACGCCGGGCATCCGTTTTGACTGGTACGATCACTCGCCAAAAAACACGCCTGCATATCTGAGCAATCCGGCCACTCCTGTCCTGCCGAACGGCTCTAGCGATAGCGCGTTTTCTCCGAAAATCCTTGCCGAGTATGAACTCAACAAGGACATCACCCTTTTCGGTCAATGGGCCATGGGCTTCCGTTCGCCGACGTCCAACGAAATGTATCTGACTTATGGCGGTACCGGCAGCTATTTGCGGATCGGCAATCCTGACCTGAAGCCGGAGACCAGCAACGGATTCGAGGTCGGTGCACGTCTTGGCGACGACGATTTCGGCGGCTCGGTCAACCTGTTCTACAACCGCTACAGGAACTTTATCGACAGCCGAAGCTATGGGCGGGACGAAACCGAAGATGCGGGGTATGATTACGATGCCTTCCCGTTCGGTGTTTCCGGCTACCAGAATATCGCTCGTGCGAAGATTTACGGTGCCGAATTCAGCCTCCACAAAAGCTTTGTGAACGGCTTCAATACTCGCGCCGGCCTTGCCTTCACGCGTGGCATCAACATGGAAACGGACCGGTACCTCAATTCGGTCGCGCCGCTGAAGGCTGTTATCGGGGTGGGGTATGCTACCGATACATGGGGCGTCGACGCTCTTTGGACCGGAGTAAAACGTGTTTCGAATATGTCTACCGCAAGTTTCAAGGCG
Organism: Neorhizobium sp. UBA7851; assembly: GCA_002500765.1. Classification (GTDB taxonomy): domain Bacteria; phylum Pseudomonadota; class Alphaproteobacteria; order Rhizobiales; family Rhizobiaceae; genus Neorhizobium. Next base: position 34,200 of record DLSX01000180.1, on the reverse strand, counting down.
CCGGGTTACGGTCTTGTCGATCTTACCGCGTGGTGGGAGCCAGAGCAGGTAAAAGGTCTGAGCATTCGCGCAGGTATCTACAATGTGTTTGATCGCAAATATTGGGATGCGCTCAACACCAAGGATGCCAATGTCACGACTGGATCGGAGGATTACTTCACCGAGCCGGGCCGTTCGTTCAAGATTTCGCTGACGCAGCGGTTCTAACCAGAAGCGGTTCGTTCAAAATCTCCAGTCGAGGGCGGTGCGTGTATGCGCATCGCCCTTTTTCTTTGGATCGGCGGTGGACGCGGAAAAGCCTGCTATTCACAGCTTGGACCGGCTTCGATAAGCATGGCCGCACAAAACATTCCTAGAGATCGCCGAGAGGGAAGCACATGGCAGATGTGAAGTCGGATATCGAGATTGCACGCGCGGCAAGCAAAAGGCCGATTGCGGTGGTGGGCGAAAAGCTCGGAATTTCGTCCGATGATCTCATTCCATACGGTCACGACAAGGCGAAGATCGGTGCGGATTTCATTGCTTCGCTCGAGGGCAGGCGGGACGGCAAGCTTATCCTCGTGACTGCAATCAACCCGACACCTGCGGGCGAGGGGAAAACAACGACGACGGTTGGGCTTGGGGACGGGCTGAACCGGATCGGCAAAAAGGCTGTCATCTGCGTACGAGAGCCATCGCTTGGCCCGTGTTTCGGAACAAAGGGCGGAGCCGCCGGCGGCGGGTATGCGCAGGTCGTGCCGATGGAAGATATCAATCTCCATTTCACCGGAGATTTCCATGCGATCACCTCGGCGCATAACCTTCTGTCGGCGATGATCGACAATCATGTCTATTGGGGCAACGAGCTGAATATCGATATCCGCCGCATTACCTGGCGGCGGGTGATGGACATGAACGATCGGGCGCTGCGCGAGATCGTCATGTCGCTCGGCGGCGCGAGGAACGGGTTTCCGCGCGAGGGCGGTTTCGACATCACGGTTGCCTCCGAAGTCATGGCTATCCTGTGCCTGGCCGAAAACCTCACCGATCTCGAACGGCGTCTCGGCCAGATCGTTATCGGTTACCGGCTCGATCGCTCGCCGGTCTATGCGCGCGATCTGAAAGCCGACAAGGCGATGGCCGTGCTCCTGAAGGACGCGATGCAGCCGAACCTGGTGCAGACGCTGGAAAACAATCCGGCGCTCGTGCATGGCGGGCCGTTCGCCAATATCGCGCATGGCTGCAACTCGGTGATCGCCACCAAGGCGGCACTCAAGCTGGGTGACTATGTGGTGACGGAAGCCGGTTTCGGGGCCGATCTCGGGGCCGAAAAATTCTTCGACATCAAGTGCCGTCAGGCGGGGCTGAAGCCCGATGCGGCGGTCATCGTCGCGACCATCCGGGCGCTGAAGATGAATGGCGGGGTGAAAAAAGAGGATCTTGGCAGAGAGAATGTCGAGGCATTGACGCGGGGCTGCGCCAATCTCGGCCGCCACGTCGCCAATGTACGCAAGTTCGGCGTGCCGGTGGTGGTGGCCATCAATCATTTCATTTCGGATACGGATGCCGAGATCGCGGCAATCAAGGACTATGTCGATCGTCTGGGCGCCGATGCGATCGTCTGCCGCCACTGGGCACAAGGGGCTGCGGGTATCGAGGAACTGGCCTACAAGGTGGTTGAGCTTGCCGATAGCGGGCAGGCGAAGTTCCAGCCGCTCTATCCCGACGAGATGCCGCTTTTCGATAAGATCGAAACGGTTGCGTCCCGAATCTATCATGCGGGCGAGGTGACTGCCGACAAGGCGGTGCGCGACCAGTTGAAGGCATGGGAAGAGCAGGGGTACGGCAACCTGCCGGTCTGCATCGCCAAGACACAATATTCCTTCTCGACCGACCCGACGCTGCGTGGCGCGCCCGAAGGGCATGTCGTGCATGTCCGCGAGGTCAGGCTTTCGGCGGGTGCCGGTTTCATCGTTGCGATCACCGGTGAAATCATGACCATGCCCGGCCTGCCGCGCTCGCCGTCCGCCGAGCGGATTTTCCTCAATGACGAGGGGCAGATCGAGGGCCTGTTCTGAGCCTTTCGATTGCATGACCGAAGGCGGTTATCGGCAATAACGATAGCCGCCATTGCGTTCGAGAATGTCGAGGTGAAGGTGATTTTCGTGCGCCGCATCACTGCCCGGTGACAGGACGGTGGTGAAGTGCAGGCAGGCGCCGGCCGTGGCGGTGCGCTGGAAGGCGCCTTCCAGCGTCGAATCCTCATCGCGCGGTTTCATCTCGATCTTCTCGCCATTATCCAGCTTGAAAGCGGCGACGTCATAGGCATTGCCGCGCGCGTGTTCTGAAATCTTGCCGGTCGAGGCGCTGTTTCTGAGACGGCACTGATAGGTGGAACCGGGGACAAGGCCGACGACCCTGCGGCCGGGCATGGCGATGTTCATGGCGGGCTGTACCGTATCTTTCAGCCAATGGGCCATGGAGAGAGCCGTCTTGCAGCGCATGGTCGCACCGCCGAGATCGACACCGGGCAGGACTTCAGCCACGTCGATCGGATTTTCGATGCCGCAGCCATCGCCTTCATTGATCGGATCGGTCGTCTCGAATTTTGTGCCGATCGCCTTCAGGTCGGCGAGGCAGGCCTGCAGTTCCTGCGGATCTTCCTTCACGAGAGGTGGGGGCGGCGGTGTTTCGGCCTTTTCCTGTTCGCCTTCCTCTGCCTGATTGCCATCCGGTTTCGCCTCAGCCTGATCGGGCCGGTCCTTTGCCGGTTTTTCGGCGGGATCGTCCCGGTTCGCCTGTTCGCCGGTCTTATCGTCCGCTCTGTCCGTTTCGGGTTTGGGTGTCGGTTTCGGAACCTCGGCTGCGCGCGCCGGCTCGGTTGCCGTTGCCGGCTGCTCAATCACAGGCGGTTCCGCCGGCTCTTTCGTCCCGGTTTCTTGTGGCGGGGCGGGCGCGGCTGCTTCAGTTTTTTCGGCTTCGGCTGATGCCGGCTTTTGGGCCTCATTGTTTATCGGACCGGAATCGGGAGATGCAGCCTTTTCCTGCGCGTCCGGGCTTTCGGGCGTGGCCGGGCGCTCCTCGGGAGCGGGTGGTTTTTCCGTTGCCGCCTGTGCGGTTTCGGCCGGTTTCGGGATCGGCAGTGGAACGGAAGCGAGCGGCGGTGGTTTGGGGATGGAGTTGCGCGCAGCCCGCGTGCGGGGTTTAGGTCGCTGCGACGAGGCGGACTGTTTGCGGATGCCGGTATCTTTCAGGAAACGGTCGATCACATTGACGTCGATGACGTCGGCGGTGGCTTTCGGCACGACGGGACGTTCGGCGGGCAGGGCTGCACCGAGCATGAGGGGCGCTGCGAGCGCGAGGAGTATGGTTGACTGCTTCATTGCCTGTCTATCCTCCGGACCGGTTCTGCGTTGTGCCGAGGCGGATCGGATGCCGGGCGAGAGGGGCAACGCGGATCACCCGGTTTTGGTCGCATCGGGACGCGATATTTTTGCGCTTGCGTGCGGAGAAGAGCCACGCTAACAATTCCGCCCATGACGATTTCGATGAACAACAATGGTAACTGGTGGTGGGCACGCTAACGCGGCCTTGACCAGTCATGTCCATCGACAAGACCAGACCAAGCCGCCCGAGAACCGAGGCGGCTTTTTTATTGGCCGCTTTGCGGAACGGGCGAACCAGATCGAAGAGGCAAGGGCATTACTATGGTGACGATCATTCGCGAGGACGGTTCCGAGACCTACGAGACGCGAGGCGGTATAACCGTCAGCCGCGCCCGCCGGCCGGCGGAATATGCAACGGCCATCTCATCCTATGTCGACAGGCTGGATGAGCGCCGCGGCGCGGTCTTCTCGTCGAATTACGAATATCCCGGCCGTTATACCCGCTGGGACACCGCTATCGTCGACCCGCCGCTCGGGATCACCTGCAACGGCCGCAAGGTGTGGATCGAGGCCTATAACGAACGCGGCGAAGTGCTGCTCGGCTTCGTTGCCGACCGGCTGGCAGGTGTCGAGGACCTGACGCTTGGCGAACGGACAAGTCGCCGCCTCGATCTGACGGTCAATCAGCCTTCTCGCGTATTTACCGAGGAAGAGCGTTCGAAAATGCCGACGGTGTTTACCGTTTTGCGTGCGGTCGTCGATCTCTTCCATTCCGAAGCCGACTCTGCGATCGGCCTGTTCGGCGCCTTCGGTTACGATCTTGCGTTTCAGTTCGACGCGATCAAGCTGGCGATGCAGCGGCCCGATGACCAGCGCGACATGGTGCTGTTTCTTCCCGACGAAATTCTCGTTGTCGACCACCATGCGGCCAAGGCCTGGATCGATCGCTATGATTTCGCCAAGGGCGGCGTGACGACCGAGGGCAAAGGCCAGGAAATCGCACCAGACCCGTTCCAGCGCACGACGGTGACGCCGCCTAAGGGCGATCACAAGCCCGGAGAATATGCGCAGCTCGTTACCCGGGCGAAGGAGAGCTTTCGCCGTGGCGATCTGTTCGAGGTCGTGCCCGGCCAGAAATTCATGGAACGCTGTGACAGCAAGCCTTCGGAGATCTCCAACCGGCTGAAGGCGATCAACCCGTCGCCCTATTCCTTCTTCATCAATCTCGGAAACCAGGAATATCTGATCGGCGCATCGCCGGAAATGTTCGTGCGCGTCTCCGGTCGCCGGATCGAGACCTGCCCGATTTCCGGCACGATCAAGCGCGGCGAAGATGCGATTTCCGATAGCGAGCAGATCCTCAAGCTGTTGAATTCGAAAAAGGACGAGTCGGAGCTGACGATGTGCTCCGATGTCGACCGGAACGACAAGTCCCGCGTTTGCGAGCCGGGTTCGGTGAAGGTGATCGGCCGCCGGCAGATCGAGATGTATTCGCGCCTCATCCACACGGTCGACCATATCGAAGGCCGGTTGCGGCCCGACATGGATGCCTTCGACGGGTTCCTGTCGCATGCCTGGGCGGTGACCGTTACCGGTGCGCCAAAACTGTGGGCGATGCGTTTCGTCGAGCAGAATGAGCGCAGCCCGCGTGCATGGTATGGCGGGGCGATCGGCATGGTCGGCTTCAATGGTGATATGAATACGGGGCTGACGCTCAGAACCATCCGTGTGAAGGACGGTATTGCCGAGGTACGCGCCGGAGCGACGCTGCTCAATGACAGCAATCCGGAAGAGGAAGAGGCAGAAACCGAACTGAAGGCATCCGCCATGATTTCAGCAATCCGTGATGCGCGTGCCGGCAATTCCGGCAAGGTTTCCCGCGATGTTGCCCGTGTGGGCGAGGGGGTGAAGATCCTTCTCGTCGACCACGAGGACAGTTTTGTCCACACGCTTGCCAACTATTTCCGCCAGACGGGGGCGACGGTTTCGACGGTGCGTACGCCGGTGCCGGAGGAGGTGTTCGAGCGGATCGATCCCGATCTCGTCGTGTTGTCTCCCGGACCGGGCAATCCGAAGGACTTCGACTGCAAGGCGACGATCAAGGCGGCGCGTGCCAGAAATCTGCCGATCTTCGGCGTCTGCCTCGGCCTGCAGGCGCTGGCGGAGGCCTATGGCGGCGAGCTTCGACATCTTGCCATTCCGATGCACGGCAAGCCGTCGCGCATCCGGGTTCTGGAGCCGGGGATCGTCTTTTCCGGTCTTGCCAAGGAAGTGACGGTTGGCCGTTATCACTCGATCTTTGCCGATCCGGCGACGCTCGATCCTAACTTCATCATCACCGCAGAGAGCGAGGATGGCACGATCATGGGTATCGAGCATGCCAAGGAACCGATCGCGGCGGTTCAGTTCCACCCGGAATCGATCATGACGCTGGGCGGCGATGCCGGGATGCGGATGATCGAAAACGTCGTGGCGCATCTGGCGCGGAAACGTGAGACGAAGGCGGCTTAGGGTTTCTCCGGGCGCGATTTGCCCTCAGCTTAACCTGCCAGCGAGGTAAGGATTGCCCCTAACCCTTAACGGGGCGAGCCACGGGTCTCGCCCGTCCTACGGCCTCCCGCATGCGGGGAGAGGGGACGGAGCCTTGCGAAATGTTCGAGAGGGGACGGAACCTTGCGGCTTGCTTCCTTCTCCCCGTCATTACGGGGNNCCGGCAGGCGGATGAGGGGCGGCCACGAAGACAGCGGAAGATAATGAACAGCACTGAAAATTCGACAATCGTGATCGAGCCGATACGAGAAGATCATGTCGAGGGGTTTCGCGATGCCCTCGACATCGTGGCGCGTGAGCGGGAATATCTGATCTTTCTCGAGGCGCCGCCGATCGAGGCGATGCTTGCCTTCGTTCGGGGCAATATCGAAGCCGGCCATCCGCACATGGTGGCGGTTGCCGACGGCAAGGTCGTCGGATGGTGCGATATCCGCCGGGGAGCGCGCGATGCGGAATCGCATTGCGGCACACTCGGTATGGGGATCGTTCCCGGCTATCGCGACCGCGGGCTTGGCAAGCGATTGATTATCGCCACGCTCGATGCGGCGAAGGCTGCGGGCCTGCACCGGGTCGAACTCAACGCACATGCGCACAATCTCCGTGCCATTGCGCTCTATGAGCGGGTCGGTTTCAAGCACGAAGGTATTGCCCGCGATGCGGTGAAGATCGACGGCCGTTATATCGACAGCGTCAAGATGGCGTTGCTTTTCGACTGATCTACTCGGCCCGCTTCACGACGCGAAAATGCATGTCGCTACGGATCGCAAAGCCGAGCGAGCGATAGAGGCCGACAGCGCCTTCATTATGCTTGTAGGCATGCAGATAGACGGTTTCTCCGCCGGCGGAAATCTCGCCGGCGACGAAGCGCAGCATCAGCTTGCCTAGGCCTTTGCCCTGCATATCGGGATGGACGCAGAGGCCGCTTAGTTCGGCAAAGCCGGGCTGGCGCATGCGCTGGCCGCCCATAGCGACAAGCCGGCCATCCATGCGGATGCCCCAGAATGTGCCGAGCGACTGCGCCTTCAGCGTAAAGGGGCCAGGCCTGGTCAGCGTTGCCAGCGCCAGCATGTCTGCCGCATCCCGCTCGCCGAGTTTTTCGATGCGGGGATCTTCGATCCTGTCGAACGGCTTTTCGGCCAGCATCTGCACCAGCGTGTCATCGATGATGGTTTCAAAGCCGGCAAGTTCAGGGATCGGCCGGGCCTCGACCAAGGCGATTGTCTCTCCGGCCAGAGGCAGCGAGGTTATCGCGGTAATGCTTTCCGGCGCATCGTTCTTCATCGCGGCGAAGGGCACGATCGAGGGGGCGTAACGCCTTGCATGCAGCGTGCCTTCGGCAAAGGCTGCGTGAACGGTGGCCAGCGCATTCCAGGCGGGGCGATCGAGGATATGGGTCATTTCAGTTCCTTGTCGTTATTCATGCGCTCGATCAGCGGGCGGTGTTTGAGGCCGTCTTCGATAGACGCGAGTTGTTCCAGGAAGGAGCCGTCGAGATCGGTGCAGAGGTTTCTGACTGCAGTCTCGACGCCCGGCCAGACTTCGCGGGTGGAATAGGTGACGAGATCCTGTCCGGCGCTGGTCAGCGAGACCTGCTTGCGGCGCTGGTCACCTTCGCCGACGGACAGGTCGAGAAGTCCCGCTTCGACCAATTGTCCGATCGTGCGGGTGGCGCCGGGTTGCGAGATGCCGATGACATCCGCGAGTTCGCCGACCGTGAGCGGTCCATTCCGGTCGATCGCTGCGAGAAAGGGGTAATGTGCCGCCGGCAGGTCGATGCCGTTCTCCTGCATGATCAACTGCGTATTGGCTTGAACCATTTCTCCGAGGCGGCGAAGCCTTGTTCCCAATGTCAGGTAACCGAAGTCACGGACGATATCCTGCGGCATGCGCATCTTCCCAATTTTACATACCCTGTTATATAACTGCCTATGTTTTTCTTCGCAAGAGGATGATGCTCGAAAGCGCTTTGACAAATTCTGCCGACTGATCCATATGCTGCTTCATCCGAAACCGCTTCTGCGAGACCGCTCGCCGTGGCGGTTTCGTCGTTTCGGGGCATGGCTTCTGCAAGTCATTCTCACCAGCAAAAAGGCGTCTGTAACAGGCGCCGCCAATGAAGGACAAACCGGTGAACACGGCGCTTAACAAAAATCGGGCGATTGTCGAACGGCTTGCATTCTGGGGTATTCCCTTCTCGATCGGGATCATGGGCCTGAAGATGCTGGCGTGGTGGGTGACGGGGTCGGTGGCGCTCCTGTCCGACGGCATGGAATCCTTCGTCAACGTGACCGCTGCCTTCATTGCCTATTTCGTCATTCGTTATGCTCAGCGGCCGGCCGATCACGACCACCAGTTCGGTCATCACAAGGCAGAATATATCTCCGCGGTTGTCGAGGGCGTGCTGATTGTGGTGGCGGCGATCCTGATCATTCAGGAGGCGTGGGGCGCACTGTCTTCGCCGGCCGCGATGCAGGCGCCGTGGCTGGGGCTTGCGATCAACGCTGTTGCGGGTGTCATCAACGCAGTCTGGGCGACGATCCTGATCCGGGTCGGCACGGCGCATCGTTCACCGGCGCTGGCAGCCGATGGGCATCACATCATGTCGGATGTCGTCACATCCGCCGGTGTGTTCGTCGGACTCATTCTCGCTGTCGTGACCGGTTACGCGATCCTCGATCCGCTGCTCGCCATCCTCGTGGCGATCAACATCCTGTGGCAGGGATACAAGGTGATTTCCCATTCGCTCGGCGGGTTGATGGACAAGGCGCTGGAGCCGGACGAAGAGGCTGCGGTGCGTGACGCAATCACCGCCCATTCCGCCGGTGCGCTCGGCGCTCACGATCTTCGGTCGCGGCGCGCAGGGGCTGTCGCCTTTATCGATTTCCACCTCGTCGTGCCGACGTCCATGACGGTCGGTGAAGCGCATGACATCTGCGACCGCTTGGAAGATGCGATCAAAGAGGTTATTCCCGGCTCCTCACTGGCCATCCATGTGGAGCCCGAAGGCGAGCGCGCCCATGGACAGAAGGTCGAAGTCGAAGGACATATCAGTTCGGAAGGAATGGTAAAATGACGATGACGGATGTCAGCGGGCTGTCGCAGCTCGGAAAACAGGTGGACGCGCCGAAGAGCCCGGAAGAAGCGGTTCTGGAGCGGGTTCCGAACAGCAATCAGGGGATGGATTACGTTACGCGCTTCACCGCGCCGGAATTCACCTCGCTCTGCCCGATGACGGGGCAGCCGGATTTCGCCCACATCGTCATCGACTACATTCCGGATGCCTATCTGGTCGAATCCAAGTCGCTGAAACTGTTCCTGACCTCGTTCCGCAATCACGGCGCCTTCCACGAGGATTGCTCGGTCTATATCGCCAAGCGGCTGGTCGAGCTGCTGCAACCGAAATGGCTGAGGATCGGCGCCTACTGGTATCCGCGCGGCGGCATTCCGATCGACGTGTTCTGGCAGACGGGTGCGGTGCCGGAAGGCGTCTGGCTGCCGGATCAGGGCGTGCCGACCTATCGCGGACGTGGCTGAGGAACGATCCGGCTAAGCCCGAGCAATCGATCCGGTCTACCGATTGCAGTTGCGAACGCACCGAGCACAAGCGAGCGGCCGGGGCCGGTTACTCAATCGCGACAAAAAAAGCGCCGAGGACATCGCTGTCCGGCGCTTTTCCGTTTGTTCAGTATGGATTTCAGACGTCGAAACTGTCGTCGTTATTATCGAAGTCCGAGCCATTATCGTCATTCGAATAATCGGCCCGCTGCCACGCGTCATTGTCGTTATTGTCGTTGCCAGAATTGTCGGACGTCTCGCGGATCGCGTCGTCGCCATAATAGTTGTTGACCACGGTCTCTTCGACTGCTGGCTGTTCCGAGGCGCCGAAGGCGCTGGCGCCTGCGAGCGGGTTGCCAAGGCCGGCGCCGGCCATGTGGCTGCTGAAAAGGCCGGACAGGGAGTTGGCGAGCAGCAGGCCGCCGGCAACGCCGGCCGCGGTGCCGAGTGCGCCGGTCAGAAAACTGCTGCCGGCAGAGGGGCCGCGATAGGCGTTGCTGCTCCAGGGACCCAAAGGTTGGGAAGCAGATGCCTGCGCGCCATAGGGTGGGGGCGGGGGTGGAGGGGCGCGGTAACCGTCGTCATAACCGCGCGGTCCCTCGTAGCTTTGGCGGGTGCCCCAAGGGGCAGAGGCCTGAGCTGACGATTGCTGGCGGGGCTGCTGCGAGCCGAAGATCGAGCTGAAAAAACCGCCGCCCTGTTCCGCCTGACGGTGTTCGCCCTGGGCTGCTTCAAGCTCGTGAATGCGGTCTTCCAATTCACGAATGCGGTTGGACGCGGCCTCAAGGCCCTTTTCCTGCACGACGACCGCCTGGGCCAGATAATAGGTGGCGTAGGGTTGCTTGCGGGTTTCCTGATCGATCAGGTCTTCGGCATCACGATCGCGCGGCGTTGCCGAGGCGGTGCGGACGCGATCGAACAGGCCATTGAGAAGCTGGCGTTCTTCCGGTGACATTGTTGCCTCCTTGGGTATTTGGGCTACCCAAGGAATTAATTGGCGATTGCGGCTTTTCAAATCGCCGCGACGTTAAATCTCGGTAATGCGGTGCTGCCTATCTCGACGCAAACCCGCTCACGTCGCCGCTGGGCCTGCCTTATCCACCAAAGGCAAGCGAGAGGCCGAGAAGCGCGGTTACGCCGCCGAGAATGCGGGCGACATGAGGGCTGAACCGGGAAATGCCGAGACCCGTTGCGATACCGGCGAGGTGAAGCAGTGCCGTCGCGATGATGAAGCCAGCACCAAACCGGATTGCGCCGGCAGAGCCGAGTTCACCACCATGCGCATGGCCGTGGAAGAGCGCGAAGACGGCGACGATTGCGGCGCAGGCTGCGGTCGGCAGACGGACGGCGATGGCGACCAGCAGGCCGAGCGCCATGACGGAGGCAAGAATAACCGGCTCCACGAAGGGAAGCTCGATGGCCGAGAGAGCAAAGGCAAAACCGATTGCCATCGTGCCGACGAAGGCTGCCGGGATGATCCAGAGCGCCTTGCTGCTGCCGGCTTGAGAGATCTGTACGGCCCAAAGCCCGACTGCGATCATGACCAGGATATGGTCCATCCCGAAAAGCGGGTGCGAGACACCGGCCATGAAGGAGCCATGCTGCTGCGGATCGAGATGGGCAAGGGCGGGCGCTGCTGCGGCGGTAAAAATGATGGTGAAGAGTGAAAGGCGTCTCAACATTGCTGTTCCCCATGTTCTGTGAATTCTTCAAATACCGGTGAGAATAGGGCGCGGTGTTCGCCGATGTCCATTTTAATCGCCCCCTGGTTTCTACGTCATTCACCTTATGGACTGCCTTAGTCGTGGCTTGCGTCCGCTCTCCATTGTCTTGTGGCCGCGAACACATTATGTCCGATGTTATGAATCCCATGCAGGAGACAATGACTGTGCTGAACGACGAAGACGACAACGACGACAAGACCAAGGAATTGCCGCTCGGCAAGGAAACAGAGGCGAATCTTTTCAAGTCGCGCTCGATCTTCATCTACGGTCCGATCACCCAGGAACTGGCGCAGAAGGTCAATACGCAGCTCGTTGCGCTTTCGGCGGCCAGCGATGACGATATCCGCATCTATGTGAACTCCCCCGGCGGCCATGTCGAATCGGGTGACTCCATCCATGACATGATCAAGTTCATCAAGCCGAAGGTCTGGATGATCGGGACCGGCTGGGTGGCTTCCGCAGGCGCGCTGATCTATGCCGCCGCTCCGAAGGAACGCCGTATCTCGCTGCCGAACACGCGCTTCCTCATCCATCAACCGTCCGGCGGTACGCGCGGCATGGCATCGGATATCGAGATCCAGGCCCGCGAAATCGTCAAGATGAACGAACGCCTGATCAAGATCTTCGCCAAGGCTACCGGCCAGACGGAAGAGAAGATCGCCAAGGATATCGACCGCGACTACTGGCTCTCCGCCGAGGAAGCCATTTCCTATGGTCTGGTATCGAAGATCGTGACCTCCCAGAGCGAAATCTGAGAGAACACGTCAGAGCAATGAATCTAAAAGCCCCGCCGGCGAACTCCGGCGGGGCTTTTCTGTTTGCGGTGCGGGCCTACTTCGCAAGAGCCGGAGAGTTTTTCAGATTGCTTGCTTCAACATCGCTTCGCCATCTTCGAAGCGAGCCTGCCAGTTTTCGACGAAGGTGATGAAGTCGGCCGCGGCAAGCGGTTTGGAGAAGGCGTAACCCTGAAGCACCTGGCAACCCAGGCCGCGAAGGATCTCGACATGCGCGTCCGTCTCGACGCCTTCGGCGACGATGTCTATGTCCTGCGACCGCCCGATTTCGATGATCGAGGCGACCAGCCGGCGCTGGGATGCCGAGGCTTCGATGGGAGAGATCAGCTTGCGGTCGATCTTCAGGCGTTTCGGCCCGAGTTCGATCAGGCTGACGATCGAGGCGTGGCCGGTGCCGAAATCATCGATCTCGATGTTGATGCCAAGTGATTTCAGTCGCGTGATCGCGATGCGCAAATCCTCGTCGTGGTCATCGAAGGAGATGGATTCCAGAAGCTCGAAGGACAGGCTGCCGGGGGTGAAATGCAGGCCTGCCAAACGATCGAACATCCGTTCGTCCTTCAGGCGCTGTGCAGATATATTGACCGAGAGATGCGGTACGTTCAGCCCGAGCGCCTTCCAGCGAACCGACTGGAACAGCGCTTTCTCCAGAATGACGGCATCGAGATCCGCCGCCCGGTTCAGGCTTTCGGCGATATCGAGAAAGCGATCGGGAGCGAGCGTGCCGCGATCAGGGTGCTGCCAGCGTGCAAGCGCTTCCACGCCAACGATCTGCAGTGTCCTTGCGTCGAACTGCGGCTGGAAATAGGGGACGATCTGGTCGTGTTCCAAAGCGGTGAGGAATTCATCCGACATGGTCTTGCGCAAGACCGCAGCCATGCGAAGCTCGTCCGAGAAGACCTCGAAGCGATTGCGCCCACGCTTTTTCGCCTCGTAGAGCGCGATATCCGCGTTGACGAGAAGGTCGCGAGGCTCTTCCATCATTGCCGTCTGGCAGGAAATTCCGGCGCTGCAGCCGATACGGCATTTGTGGCCGCCAATTTCGATCGGCCGCGCCAGTGATCTGACGATTGCCTGTGCCAGATCGCGGGAGCGACGTTCAACGGACGGACCGCTGGTGGCGATGACGAACTCGTCGCCGCCGACGCGCGACGCAAATTCGTCCGTGGTAATGAGATCGAGCAGGCGTGTTGTGGTCTGCCTCAGAACCTCATCGCCGGCTGCATGGCCGAACGTGTCATTGACCTCCTTGAAACGGTCGAGATCGACATGGATGAAGGCCATTTGATGGGATGGGTCGGCCTTGCCGCTGCCAGTCTCCATGAACTGATCCAGGAAGCGCCGGTTGGGCAGGCCGGTGAGCGCGTCGTGAAGCGACTGGTGTTCCAGCGTCCGGCGCGTCGCCCGGAGCTGGACGTTCTGCTCCTCCGCCTGCGACTGCGCTTCGCGCAGCTCGGCCTGCAGAAGCATATCCTTGGTTACATCCCAGTTGGCGCCGACGATCCTCATCTCGCGACCGGCCGGGCGATAGACCCTCCCATTTGCACGGATGTATCTGATCTCGCCGGTCGGAGACACGATGCGAAACTGGGTGATGTATGGCAGTTCCCCATTCACCGTCTGAAGCAGCGCCTTCTTGGTCGACTGGAGATCTTCAGGATGGATTGCGTTTTCCCAATCCTCATAGAAGAACACATCACGGTCAGGCGAACCATCATACAATTCGCGCATGCGGCGATCCCAGATGAGCTTGCCGGAATCCGGATGATATTCCCATACGCCGATGCCGGAGGAATCCAGCGCCAGTCCAAGGCGATGCGATACCTCTTCCAGCTCTTCTTCGCGCTCCTGCAGTGTTATGAGATTACGGTGCCGCTGCCGCATAAGAAGGCCTGCCCATACCAGCGGCGCAATCACGCCAAGGGCGATCAGGGCGGCGTAAAACCGGAACGTGGCAGCTGACGGACGTGTCTGGATCCAGCCTCCCTTCGGGACGGCGGCCAGATACCATGTGTCGTATCCCAGTTCGACACGCGTCCTTACCGAATCCTGCGCGAACACGGTTGGATCTCCAACGAAAACATCCTTTTCGGACGGCTGCGGCCGACGCGCGATGGCGATGTTGAGAGTTTGCTGAGCAGAGTTGAGATTGCTGTCCCGATAAAGGCGCTCAGCGTCGATCACGGTGGAAACAACACCCCAGAAATGTCCGTTTCCAAGCGAGAATACCGGGTAACGGGCGAGCAGCCCATGGCCGCCCTGCAGGAGTTTTACCGGGCCAGCTACGGTTGTCTTGCGTCTTTTGATGGCTTCAAAAACCGACCCGGATTGTTGTGGATTGGCATTGTAGTCCTGCCCGATCAACTGCTTGTTTTCGCTGAACGGATAGACTTGCTGAACGATCAGGCCCGGAGCGGCAACGACATTTCGCAACTGCGACGGCACGCTGAAAATGCGTTCGGACAATGCGCTGAATTGCGCTTGGGTCATGTTGGGATTGGCTGCGATCGCTGCGACCAGTCCCTGTATGAGGTTCACATTGCCATGTATCCTCGTTTCCAGGTGGGACGCTACCTGGGTCAAGCGCTCGGAAGCGACGAGCCGCTGTTCCGCCAGGAAGCGCTCATGTTCTTCGCGATCCGCTCTTATAATGCCAATGGCGACTGCAGCAATGACGACGATGGCGGGAATAAAATAGCCGACGCCGAAAGCCATTTTGCTCGTACGCACCGATTTTCCTGAGTGATAAAAAATGGCCATCGAATATTCCGGTCGCTTGATGGCATTACCTCACAGAAAAAACTTTAATATTATGCTTTTGTCGCGGGCGTTTAGCTGGGGGCATGGTCACTTTACTGTAAATATGAGGGAGGCGTTATGTTGCCTTGCAGCTTTCCCGTGTTCTTTTTGTCTGCTGCGCGCTACAGTTTGTGGACTGGACCCCTGAAATTGCAAAGCGCATACTTTCCGACCCGGGAGGTTTGCCGATGCAGGATGAGGGATACAATCAGTTTTGCCCGATCGCCAAAGCCTGCGAACTGATCGAGCCGCGCTGGACCTTGCTGCTGCTTTCCGAAATGTGGTCCGGATCGACGCATTTCAACGAGATCCGCCGGGGCGTGCCCGGCATGTCTCCGACGCTGATGTCCAAACGATTGAAGCAGATGGAGGCGAACGGACTGGTGATCCGTTCGGCCAACGAATATACCGGGGAAATCACCTATCTTACGACCAGGATTGCCGACGAACTTGGCCCCATCGTTCGGGAACTCGGCCGCTGGGCGCACCGCAATATCGATGCCGAAGTGACGCTTGAGGATCTCGATGCGCGGCTCTTGATGTGGAACATGCGCCGCAAGATCGATGCCGAGGCGCTGCCCAAGCGGCGGCGCAGCGTCATCGAATTCAATTACCCCGAACTGCCGCGTGACGAACGCCATTACTGGCTGGTGAACAAGCCCGGCCAGCCGGTGGATCTTTGCCTGATCGATCCCGGTTATGATGTCGATCTCTATATTACAGCAGAACTGAAGGCGATGACCGCGGCATGGATGGGGCTTTCCGGTCTCAAGGTCGAGATCGAACGGGGCAGAATTTCACTGATCGGCGATGCAGACATCGCCTCGCGGATCGATGACTGGATGGTGCGCAGCTCGTTTGCCGCCTGTTGAACCGATCCATTTTCTGTATCGCGTTCGGTTCAATTTCTACACTGGAGAGACCGGCATGCGCTGACGCATCTTCCTGTCGTCGCCCGCTTCACCGGGTGTTCGAAATGGGAGGAAAGGACAATGCAGACAGCAAATATCAATCCTGCGCATCCTGCCGTGCCGGCGGGGGCGGATCTGGCTGCGATGAAATCGCGCCAGCAGGGGGCCTGGGCATCAGGCAATTATGCGGTTGTGGGCACGACCTTGCAGATTGTCGGCGAGCGGCTGTGCGAGGCTCTCGACCTCCGGGCCGGTGAAACGGTTCTGGACGTCGCAGCCGGGAACGGCAATGCAACGCTTGCGGCGGCCAGGCGGTGGTGCATGGTGACCTCGACGGACTATGTGCCGACGTTGTTGGAGCAGGGCAGGCGGCGGGCCGAGGCGGAAGGTCTCAGCGTCAATTTTCAGACCGCCGATGCCGAGGCACTGCCGTTTGCCGATTATCACTTCGATGTCGTTCTGTCCACATTCGGCGTGATGTTTACGCCGGATCAGGAAAAGGCTGCCTCGGAATTGCTGCGGGTATGCAGGTCCGGGGGGCGGATCGGTCTTGCCAACTGGACGCCTGAGAGCTTCATCGGGCAGGTGTTCAAGACGATCGGGCGACATGTAACGCCACCGGCCGGCGTCAGGCCGCCGTCGCTCTGGGGGACGTCCGAGCGGTTGAACGAACTCTTCGGCAATGCCGCCGGCGTTTCAGCCGCCAGGCAGGATTTCGTTTTCCGCTACCGTTCGCCGGCTCACTGGGTCGATGTATTCCGCACCTGGTATGGTCCCGTTCACAAGGCTTTCGCCGCATTGCCGACGGAAAAGCAGGCTGAGCTGGAAAAGGATCTGCTTGGCCTCATCCAGAGCTTGAACCAGGCGGAAGACGGCACGATGGTGGTGCCGAGCGACTATCTCGAGGTCATCATCGCGAAGCGCTGATGACCGGCGGGCCGGCGTCTGCAAGCGAGGATGCAGTCGCCCATAGCGCCGTGTGCCGATCATGGCGCACGGCGTCTGTTCTCTGTGCGGAAAGCGGACGGGTGTTTCAGTTCGATACAAAAGGCGTGTCCTTTTAGGCCGGGTTTAACCTTGGAACCCGGTTGTCCGGGAAAATGACGCCTTGTTGAAAACCTGAGCGGATCCGGCTGTTAGGCTGTGAGTGGGAGAAACCCGGAGGAGAGCCACTCAAACAGGAGCAGTTTCAATGACGAACTCCATTTCGAATGCGCTTGGTGTACCACTTTATTACAGCGGAGGCTCCACGGCCTGGTTTTCAGCGACGGGCTCCGGCCCGATCCAGTACGGAACCGCAGGCAATGATTCCATGTGGGGCGACAGTTCCGTCAATGTGACGATGACGGGCGGAACCGGCGATGACATCTATTATCTCTATTCCAGCATCAATCGCGCCGAAGAAAAACCCGGCGAGGGTGTCGATACGATCGACACCTGGATGAGCTATACGCTGCCGGAAAATTTCGAGAACCTGAGGGTAACCGGTGATAACCGCTATGCCTTCGGTAATTCGGCCGACAACATCATCATGGGTGGTTCGAGCCGGCAGACGATCGATGGCGGTGCTGGAAACGACGTGCTGATTGGTGGCGGCGGAGCCGACACCTTCATCATCTCCAAAGGCAACGGCACCGATCTCATCGTCGATTTCAGCGACGACGATACGATCAGGCTCGATGGTTACGGCGTGACATCCTTCGACCAGTTGATCAGCCAGTCCAGCCAGCAGGGGAATGATCTCTGGCTCAATCTGGGGAATGGCGAAAGCGTCGTTCTGGCCAATACGACGGTGGATGACATCGGCGCCGACCAGTTCGAGCTGAACCTCGACCGCTCCGGACTGACATTGAGCTTCAACGAGGACTTCAACTCCCTTTCGCTCTTCGATGGTCAGGACGGTGTGTGGGAGGCAAAATACTGGTGGGCGCCGGAGAAGGGCGCTTCGCTTCATACCAACGGCGAGCAGCAGTGGTATGTCAATCCGGCCTACGGACCGACCGCGTCCGCCAACCCCTTCTCGGTAACCGATGGCGTGCTGACGATCAGGGCCGAGCAGACACCGGATTCCCTTGCCGGCGAAGTCGAGGGCTACGACTATACGTCGGGCATGCTGACGACCCATGCGTCCTTTTCGCAGACCTATGGCTATTTCGAAATCCGTGCCGACATGCCCGACGACCAAGGGGCCTGGCCAGCTTTCTGGCTGCTTCCGGAAGATGGTGCATGGCCGCCGGAACTGGACGTGATCGAGATGAAGGGACAGGATCCGAACACACTGATCCTGTCAGCGCATTCGAACGAGACGGGCGAACAGACCTCGGTGATCAACAATGTCGCCGTGGCCGACACCGAAGGTTTTCACAAATACGGCCTTCTGTGGGACGAGGATCATATCACCTGGTATTTCGACGATGTAGCGGTGGCGCAAACGGATACGCCGTCCGACATGCACGAACCGATGTATATGATCGTCAATCTGGCGATCGGCGGCATGGCGGGAGCGCCGGCAGACGGGCTTCCTGATGGCTCCGAAATGAATATCGACTATATCCGGGCCTATTCACTCGATGACCTGGAAGCCTCCAATTCCGTTTCTGCCGCCCAGCAGAGCGAGTGGCTTCTCTGATATCTGCGCAATCAGATCATGCCGTCGGGTGGCGGCATGATCGAACACTGTCTGGTCCGAACGCTTTACGCGTGAGCAGGCTTGCAAGAGAGCGGAGATTTTGATCTTGAAAGGGTAGTTTTTCACCCCCTTCGGAATCTCGTCGCGCATGCTCAAGGACTTTTCTCCCTCGGCCCTGACGATGGGCCTGCTGACGGCCTTTGTCGGTTTCGTCAGCTCCTTCGCCGTCATCATGCAGGGTCTGCAGGCAATGGGGGCGTCGTCCGAAGAAATCGCCTCGGCGCTCTTGGCCGTTTGTATTGCGCAAAGCCTGCTCACGATGTTCTTTTCGCTTCGCCACCGCATGCCGATCATGATGGCCTGGACGACGCCGGGCGGTGCGCTTCTGGCGGCAACCGGCGCGATCGAGGGTGGATTTCCGGCGGCCGTCGGGGCTTTCGTGCTCTGCGGCGTGATGATCGCGCTTTCTGGGCTTTTTCGGCCGCTCGGGCAGATGATCCGCAGGATTCCGGCGCCGATCGCCAATGCGATGCTTGCGGGCATTCTCCTCAGCCTCTGCCTTGCGCCGGTAAAGGCCGTTGCTTTCAATGCCGCGCTGGGACTGCCGATCGTCCTGACATGGATGGTCGTGGTTTCCCGGTGGCGGCTGTGGGCAGTTCCGGCCGCGCTCGGCGCCTTCGTCCTGGTGCTGATCTTCGGCGTCGATCTGCCGGAAGACGTGTTCGGCCAGATCGGAGCGGCGATCCATCCGAGCCTGATCTGGGTGACGCCGCTGTTTACCTGGCACGGTTTCGTGTCGGTGGGGTTGCCGCTGTTCATCGTCACCATGGCCTCGCAGAACATTCCGGGCATCGCGATCCTGAAGGCACATCACTACGAGCCGCCGCCGGTGCCGCTTTTTGCTTCGACGGGCATATTCTCGACGATTATCGCTTTCTTCGGCAGCGTTCCGGTGAACCTTGCGGCAATCACGGCGGCGATGTGTGCCAGCGAGGACGCGCATCCCGATCCCAAACGGCGCTACTGGGCAGCCGTGGTGGGCGGTGCGGCCTATACGGTGCTCGGCCTGATTGCCGGTGGAATCATCGCCTTCGTTTCGATGGCGCCGCCGATTCTGCTTCAAGCCGTTGCCGGACTTGGTCTGATCGGAGCATTTTCGAATGCCGCCTTTGCCGCATGGCGCGAGCCGGAGACGCGCGAAGCCGCCGCGATTACCTTCCTCGTTACCGCTTCAGGGGCCACATTTGCCGGGATTTCCGGGGCTTTCTGGGGGCTTGTGGCGGGTGCCGTGATGATCGGACTTTCGAAGGTGATGAAGAAATCCGCCTGAGCAGATGCGTACCGGAAGCGCGAAAGCCGTTCTTGCCGGATGCCTGATGTAAGGTTATACATCACCCCATGACCATGACAGGCGCGATCATGTTTGACCGTTTTGCCGCCCGCAGCATCGCTGCCGGGGCGACGGTTTTCGCGCCTCTCTCGCTTCTTAGCCTCGACCTTACACTCGGTTGCCGGGTCCGTTGAGGAGCGCCCGGCGGCCGATAAAGCCCGCCGGCGTAAGAGCTCCTCGCATCAAATCCCTGAAATAAATCCGGACCATAAGGTCCAGTATCCGCAGTCGAAATGCCGTTGATGGTATCGAGCCAACTGCTCCTGCGGAGAGCGAGCGAAGGACAAAGACATGGACAGCAAGATTTCCGCATCCACCAAGGGCATGCAGTCGGCAGGCGTCAAATATCGCCCGTATCCGGCCATAAATATTCCTGATCGCACCTGGCCCTCCAAGGCCATCGAGAAAGCGCCGATCTGGTGTTCCGTCGATCTGCGCGACGGCAACCAGTCGCTGGTCAACCCGATGGGCCATGACCGCAAGGCGCGCATGTTCAAGCTGCTCCTGGACATGGGCTTCAAGGAAATCGAGATCGGTTTCCCGTCGGCCTCGCAGACCGATTTCGATTTCGCCCGCTGGTGCGTGGAAGAGGGCGGCGTGCCGCAAGACGTGTCGCTGCAGGTGCTGGTGCAGTGCCGGCCCGAGCTGATCACCCGTACGTTCGAATCGCTGGAAGGCGCCCATAAGCCGATCATCCACTTCTACAATTCGACCTCGGAGCTGCAGCGCCGCGTCGTGTTCGGCAAGGACGTGCATGGGATCAAGCAGATCGCCGTCGATGCGGCCAAGATGATCACCGACATGGCGGCCAAGGCCGGCGGCGGTTACCGGTTCGAATATTCGCCGGAGAGCTTTACCGGCACAGAGCTGGACGTGGCGCTGGAGATCTGCAACGCGGTGATCGAGGTTGTGAAGCCGACGGCCGACAACAAGCTGATCCTCAACCTGCCGTCCACCGTCGAGATGGCGACGCCGAACATCTATGCCGACCAGATCGAATGGATGTGCCGCAATATCGACAACCGTGAGAACGTCATCATTTCCGTTCATCCTCACAATGACCGTGGCACCGGCATCGCCGCGACCGAACTGGCGCTGATGGCGGGTGCCGATCGTGTCGAGGGCACATTGTTCGGCAATGGCGAGCGTACCGGCAATGTCGATGTGGTGACGCTGGCATTGAACATGTTCACGCAGGGCATCGATCCGGAACTGGATTGCTCCGATATCGAGCGGATCAAGGACGTCTACGAATATTCCAACGAGATGGTCATTCCGGAACGTCACCCTTACGTCGGCGAACTGGTCTACACGGCGTTTTCCGGCTCGCACCAGGATGCGATCAACAAGGGCATGAAGGCGATCAAGGTCGCCAACCATCCGGTCTGGGAAGTGCCGTATCTGCCGATCGATCCTCAGGATGTGGGGCGTTCCTACGAGGCGATCATCCGCATCAACTCGCAGTCGGGCAAAGGCGGCATCGCCTATATTCTCCAGCAGGATTACGGCCTGAACCTGCCGCGCAACCTGCAGGTGGAGTTCCGCGAGGATATCCAGCGGATCACCGACGAAGAGGGCAAGGAACTGTCTTCCAAGCGCATCCACGAGCGCTTCATGGAGCGTTATGTCGAGCAGCCGGAGGCACGGCTGAAATTCGTCGACCACCACACCCATCCGGCAGGAACCGAGCATAAGGGCGTTCGTATCGTGGCGGCGGAAATCACCGATCGTGGCGAGGTGAAGCGGATCGAAGGTAGGGGAACGGGCCCGATCGACGGGTTCATCAATGCACTGGCGACCTATCTCAGTATCGAGATTTCGGTGAACGACTATTCGGAACACTCGCTGCAGCATGGCTCGAATGCATCGGCGATCGCCTATGTCGAGATGCAGCATGAGGGTGGAAAGCTGTTCGGTGCGGGAGTGAACACCAATATCGTCACGGCGTCGCTCGATGCGATCGTATCGGCGGCAAACCGGGTGCTGGAGGAAAGGGCGCGCTAAGCGCGCCTGCACACGGATGAAACAAAGGCCGCTGCGGTATTCCGCGGCGTCCTTTTCAGTTGAACAGGAGTATCGTCAGATCAGGCCGGCGGCCTTGGCGGCAATCTCGTCGAGATCCGCAGCCGAAGAGGGAGCAACGATCACATAGGTCGCAAGCGGGGTGCTCCACGAGACAAGGCTGGTGTCGAGGCGGATGTCCTCGATAGGCTTTGTGGTCTCAGGCCTTACCCTGGAAAAGGTCAGAGCCAGAATGTCGCCTTCATTGTCACCTGATGTGCGGCGATAAAAAAGGACGCCGGTCGGCGTGTTTTCGGCCGTGACCAGGCGAGCGCCGACAAAGGCGAGCCCGCTCTCCGTCAGATCCGGAATGCGGAAGCCGACGCCGGTGCCGGTGGTCAGCCACTCAAGAATGTCAGCCGGGCTGTCTGCGCCGATTTCCACCAGCCGATTCTGCTGGCGGCTGTAGAGACGGTAGTGGGAGACGATGTCGTCCAGCCAATCGCGCTGCTGGAAGCCCTGGCCCGTCAATGTTTCCGGCGCATGGATGCCCGAGGGGCGTGCGCCGACCATGTATCCCAGGCTGCAGCCGAGAATGAGCGCGACGGCACATGCCGACAGCGTCTGCAACGCGGACGGGCGGAAGGCTCTTGCGCGGCGAGCCGAGCCGGGAAGGCGGACAGCCTTGCGGGGCAGGGCTGCGTTCTTGATGCTGCGAACCAGATCGAGCGGCACCGGCTCCTTGAGCATGTCATCAAGAAGAAGCCGACCGTTATGGCTGCCGCGTTTCAAATCGTCATGAAGGGCACGCGCATGAGGATCGTTGACGAGCAGGGATTCGACATCCTGTCTTTCCGTATCGGACACCTGGCTGTCGACAAACGCCGAAATGCGCCGTTCGAGCGCCGACGGTTCGGAGTTCGCCATGGTCATGCTCTCCTCTCCGCCAAACCGGGCGGTTGGGAGGCAAGTGCGAGGCGTGCAGCGCATAGGCGGGATGAGAGAAGTTCCGGCGAAACGCCGAGGATCGACGCGGCTTCGGAGTAATCAAAGCCTTCGACATCGACAAGAAGAAGCGTGCTTGCCAGCCCATCGGGCATGCCGAGAAAGACCTTGGAAGCGTAGCCCGCGTCATCGGCACCTTCGGCATTTTGCTTTGCGTGCGCTTCTTGGCGGTTGCGCTTGCGGGGCTCTTCATTCCATCCGATACGGATCTGATTGAAGACCCAGCTCTCCAGGCGGCACTCACCCTTCCAGTGATGACTTTTGAGAATGACGCGAGCACAGACTTCCCGCACGAGAGCATCCGCCACAGTTGCATCTCCGGTCAGCGTCCGGGCGAACCGGCGCAGACGCGGCAGCAGGGCCACAAGATCGCGGCGGATGTCGGTAGAAGCTGCTGACGGATTCATCAGAGGAATATGGCCTTTTGCTCTCGGTCGCACAGATGCTTGAAGGTACTAACTATGAATCGAATGTGACGATTCTGCAACAAGCATCTCCTAACCTTGCAAAACTCTTGCTGCTTCCTCCACGGAGAACTGTGGCATCGCCTCACCATAAAAGAGTTTCGTCTCGTCGAGATGGATACGATCTCCACTTTCCGTCAGGCCGTAACGTTCGCAGGTAAGGTTCCAGGCACCCTGCTTGCCGGACAGGTTGAAGAGATTGTAAGCGGCGCGCGGCTTGTGTCCACCGGGCCCTTGCGAGGCGGAGGCGATGCCGACAACGGGCACGGGGCGATCATGGGTCTTCAGCCAATAGACCGTGTTGAGGTGGGTGTGGCCATGCAGGATAAGTTCGGCTCCCCCCGTGGAAATCGCCGCCGCGAAGCGCCGGATGCCGATCATGCGCTTATGCGACGAGGCGGCACCGTGGATCGGTGGGTGATGAATGAGGACGACGCGGAAGAGGCCTTCTTCCCCAGCCTTTTTCAGAAGGTTGACCGTCTCTCGGGCCTGCCTCGGGCTGAAAAAGCCGGACGCGGAGAATGGCGGCGTGGCATTCGACGTGGAGCAACCGATGATCGCCAACGGTCCGCGCTGGCGATAGGTCGGGAAAATATGGTCGTCTTTCGGCCACTCGCTCGGATCGTCGTCGCTCTTGATGAACGGATACCAGGCCGCAACCGATTTATCATGGGCACCCGGCACATAGGCATCGTGGTTTCCGGGGACGACCGTCGTATCCTGTGGGTCTCCGATCGTATCCAGCCATTCCCGCGCCAGCCTCGTCTCTATCTTCGTCGCCAGATTGACCAGATCGCCGGTGATGAATAGCTGGTCCGGATGGCGGGTCTTGAGATCGCTCAACAAAAGATCGAGGGTGTTGACGAACAGATGCTTGCGCCGGTTTCGATGCCAGTTGATGAAGCCGGTGATACGCTTGGACATGAGTTCCCGAATCGACAGTTTCGGCAGCGGTCCCAGATGGATGTCGGAAATATGGGCGAATTTGAACATGGCCCAGACATAACGCACGAAACGGAAATTCGTTATGAAATTTACGCGAGCGGGGCGGAAGGCTGATGAGAGCTAAAGGCATCGCTGAGATCGGTACATGGCGGACGCGTATCGTGGTGTGGCTGCTGCATCGCTTTTTCCTTGTTTCCCGCGGAATGACGATGGGCGTCAGGGCGGCGTGTTTCAACGATCGAGGCGAGATTTTCCTGGTGCGCCATACCTATGTTCCGGGCTGGTATATGCCGGGTGGCGGCATGGAACATGGCGAAACGGCGCTAGAGGCGCTTGAGAAGGAACTGCGAGAGGAGGGCAATCTGGTGATGACCGGTGCGCCTGAACTCCTGCATGTCTATTACAACCGCAAGACCAGCAAACGCGACCATGTGTTGTTTTACCGCGTCACCGTCGCGCAGACTGCGCCACGGCTGCCGGACCGGGAGATCGCCGAGAGCGGTTTTTTCCCTCTCGACGCCTTGCCCGAAACAATCACCGACGCCACGCTCCGCCGTTTGAAGGAGTTGAGCGGAGAGGCGGTGCGGGCGGGTTACTGGTAGCTAACCGCCCAAACCTTCGCGGCCATGCGCAGCGTCGAGGTCAAGCGCGGGTCCTACTGGCACGATGCCGGTCGGATTGATCGTCTTGTGACTGCCGTAATAATGGCCCTTGATGTGGAGCATATTGCAGGTCTCGGCTACGCCCGGCTGTTGATAAAGATCCCTCAAATATCCGGAAAGGTTCGGATAATCGGCAATGCGGCGGATGTTGCATTTGAAGTGGCCGACATAGACCGGATCGAAGCGCAGAAGCGTCGTGAACAGGCGCCAGTCGGCTTCCGTCAGGGTGTCACCGAAGAGGTAGCGGCTGGTTTCCAGCCGTTCGTCCAGCATGTCCAATGTTTCGAAGAGCGCGGCAACGGCTTCCTCATAGGCATCCTGTGCCGTGGCGAAGCCTGCCTTGTAGACGCCGTTATTGACCCGATCGTAGACTATCGCATTGAGGGCGTCGATTTCCTCCTGCAAATCTGCGGGATAAAAGTCTAGGTCCGAGCCGGTCAGGTCGTTGAAGGCGTTGTTCATCATGCGGATGATTTCGGCGCTTTCATTCGAGACGATGGTGTTCTGCTGCTTGTCCCAGAGGACCGGCACCGTGACGCGACCGGAATAGTGCGGATCGGCCTTCAGATACACCTGGTAGAGATAGTCGGAGCCGAAAAGGTCGTCGCCGGTCGCACCGTCGCGTTTCTTGAATTCCCAACCGTTTTCCAACATCAGGTAATCGACGACCGACACGGAAATCAGGTTTTCCAGCTTCTTCAGCCTGCGGAAAATCAGCGTGCGGTGCGCCCAGGGACATGCGTAGGAGACGTAGAGGTGGTAACGTCCGGCTTCAGCCTTGAAGCCGCCTTTGCCGGTCGGGCCGGCAGAGCCATCGGCCGTGACCCAGTTGCGGAACTGTGATTGCGAGCGTTCGAAACGCCCTCTGGTTGCCTTGGTATCGTACCAGACGTCCTGCCATCTGCCGTCAACGAGCCTGCCCATGGCGCTCTCCTTTTCGTTTTCCCGATAGATACGGCAGAGGGGTGAGATTGCGAGACGCGATTTTTTGAACAGTGCGTTTTTGCATTGGACGGGTGAAAAAAATCCTGCTAGTTGGCTTTTCACATTTTTGTGGGATACGTAAATTACATGACCGAAGCACGGGCACTGCGACGACGCTGAAGATCGACCACGACGCCGGAAGAGGCGTCATCGACCTCGCATGTCCTGTCCGCTCTTTATCTACGGCTTCGGTTATCCCATGTCCTCATCTGCCTCCCTGCATCTCGTCGCCAAGAAATCCCTTTCAAAGCATGAACTTGTCTATCTGACCGAAGACGCATCGCATGATGCAGCAATCGAGCTGATCAACGAGGAAGCTTTCGGCCCGGGCCGGCATGTGCGCGCTGCTGCCCGGATCCGGGAACAGGGGCCTCACGACCGGTCGCTTTCCTTCATCTGCGCCGACGATGGCGAGACGATCGCTTCCGTGCGGATGACGCCCGTGATTGCGGGATCGGTCAAGGGGCATATGCTGGGGCCGCTTGCTGTACGGCCGACGCACAAGAACATGGGGATAGGGCGGGAGTTGGTTCGGATTGCGATCGAAGCTGCCAAGCGCAAGGGCTCGGAAGGAGTGATCCTGATCGGGGATCCGCCGTATTACATGCCGCTCGGGTTCGAGAAGGTGGCCTATGATGCGCTGGCGTTTCCGGGGCCGGTCGATCCGGGGCGCGTTCTTGTCGTTCCTTTCGCAACAGACGTCCATCCGCGGCTGAAGGGCGCCATCGGCTGGCGCAAATAACATAAATCAACTATGCCTCGAATGATGCCGGCAACGGGGTGCCGGCGCGTTACAACGAAGGCAGTCTGATGAAACCAATTACGGTGGACGAAGCGCTCGATCGCGCCGGTGCCGGACGATATCAACGCCGGCTGATCGGCGTGTTCGGTCTTGTCTGGGCGGCGGATGCGATGCAGGTCCTGGCTGTCGGGTTCACCGCGGCATCGATTGCCGCCACGTTTGGTCTGACCCTTCCAGAAGCTTTGCAAACCGGCAGTCTGTTCTTTCTCGGCATGCTTGTCGGTGCCATGGCGTTCGGCAGGCTGGCCGACAGGATCGGCAGGCGTTCGGTGCTGATCATCACGGTTTTCTGCGATGCGTTGTTTGGTCTGCTTTCGGCCTTCGCACCGGATTTCACCATTCTGCTGATCCTGCGTTTCCTGACGGGCATGGCCGTTGGCGGCACGCTGCCGGTCGATTACGCGATGATGTCGGAATTCCTGCCGGCGAAGAACCGCGGCCGCTGGCTGGTGGCGCTCGAGGGCTTCTGGGCCATCGGCACGCTGATCGTGGCGCTGACGGCCTGGGCCGCAAGCCTTGCGGGAATGCAGGATGCCTGGCGGCTGATTTTCGTCGTGACGGCGCTGCCGGCGCTTGCCGGGATCGGAATGCGGGTGCTCATCCCCGAATCGCCCATCTATCTGTTGCGCACCGGGCGCAACGAGGAGGCGCGGCAGGTGATCGACCGGATCATGACGGTCAATACCGGCCGGGGGCTTGGCGATGACGAAGAGATCGCGACACCGCCATCCCTTCCACGCGAGGGGATTTTTGCATCGGATTTGCGCCGTACCAGCATCACGATCCTGGCGATCTGGTTTCTCGTTTCCGTCTCCTATTACGGCATATTTACCTGGATGCCGGCGAAACTCGCCAGTGAAGGGTTCGGTTTCGTGCGCGGTTACGGTTTCCTGGTTCTGGTGGCGCTGGCGCAGCTTCCTGGCTATGCGCTTGCGGCCTATGGCGTGGAACGCTGGGGGCGGAAGCCGACACTGACCGGTTTCTGCATCCTGTCTGCAGTCGGCTGCCTGCTTTTCGTGCTTGCTTCCGGTCCCGCCCTGATAGGCTCGTCGCTTCTGCTGATGAGTTTTGCGCTACTTGGCACATGGGGTGCCCTCTATGCCTACA
This sequence comes from Neorhizobium sp. UBA7851, assembly GCA_002500765.1. Taxonomy (GTDB): domain Bacteria; phylum Pseudomonadota; class Alphaproteobacteria; order Rhizobiales; family Rhizobiaceae; genus Neorhizobium. The sequence continues at coordinate 6,513 of DLSX01000180.1, read as the reverse complement.
CGCCAGAACTTTTCCCGACCCGCTCGAGGGCGACCGGAATGGGGGCGGCGGGTGCGATGGCGCGGCTCGGCGGTCTGCTTGCGCCTTCGGCGATGGTCTATGTGGTCAACCACGGTTTTGGCCTGACGATCGGTATCTTCGCCGGCCTTCTCGTGCTCGCAGCCGTGGCAGCGACGATGATCCGGGTCGAGACCAAGGACGTTTCGCTTTCCTGAAACGATCGGGCACCACAATCACGCGGTGCCCGGAGCCTTGTCAATAATTGGCGTCGTAGAGCAGCGGTACCCAGTCGTAATTGGTCTCGTCGCGACGGACGTGGCCGATGCCGGGGAAGGCGTGATGGGCACCGGCAACCAGATATTTCTGGTCTGCCGCTTCGGCAAAGGCGACGGCACGGGTGGCGGCGGCCTGTTTCTGGTCAACGTCGAATTCGACGGTGATCTCAGGCCGGTCATATTGCAACACGTCTCCATGAGCGATGTCGCCCCAGAAAACGATCTTCTCGCCCTGGCTTTCGACAATGATGGCGCTGTGGCCCGGCGTATGGCCCGCGCGCAGGACCGACGCGAAGCCCGGAACGGGCGCTGCGTCATCGGCAAAAGTCTCGAATTTTCCGGCCGCGATATAGGGGCCGACCGCTGCCTCCGCCTGCGCGATCTGGGGTGCGAGACCGGCATCGGCCTTTGCTATGGCATCCGCCTTCAGCCAGAATTTTTCCTCGCGCTCGTTGACATGCAGAACCGCTTTTTCAAAGACGCGCTTGCCGTTTCTCGCCAGGCCGCCGGAATGGTCGGCATGGATATGGGTGAGAATAACATCATCGATCTCGTCAGCCTTGTAGCCGGAAGCCTCGATATTGGCGACGAGCCTGCCGAGCGACGGGCCCATCAGGTCGCCTGTACCGGCATCGATCAGCACCAGTCGGTTGCCGGTATTGACGAGGAAAGCATTGACCGAGGTTTCTGTCGGGTTCTTTTGGAAATAACCGGCGAGATGGGTTTCTGCATCCTTCTCGGTAATGCCTTCGTAGATTTTCGCCATGGGAAGCGCCACGGTGCCATCGGAAAGCGCGGTGATTTCGTAGTCGCCCAGTTTCAGACGATAATAGCCGGCGGCCTGTTTTCCCACGATCGGTGCCTTGGCGAGGACGGCGGACGGCAGGACGGTTAGGGCGCCGGCGGCAAAAGCCAGGCCGGCTGAAGATTTGATAAGCGCGCGACGGGTATGCATGGCAGAGCTCCAGATGGGTTGGTGAGCGGTTTTGAGTGCCGGTCTTGAACTGACCTGGAGAGCACGTATGTATCGAGGCACCAGCAAACAAATCGATGCGGCTCATGACTACTATCGATCATTTCAATCTGCGTTCTTTCGACCTCAACCTGCTCGTCGCCTTCGACGCGCTGATGTCGGAGGGCAGTGTCACCAAGGCGGCGAGACGGTTGAAGATCCAGCAACCGGCGATGAGCCATTCACTTTCGACCTTGCGGGTATTGCTGCAGGACGAGTTGTTCATTCGCGTCGGGCAGGTAATGCAGCCGACATCGCGTGCGCGAAGCCTTGCCGTACCGGTGCGGCAGGCATTGAAACAGGCGCAACTCGCCTTGACGGGCGGAGATGCGTTTGATCCGGAAACCGAACAGCGGACATTCCGGATCGCCATGTCGCCTGAAGTGAAGTTGCTGCTGATCCCCGACCTGACGGCACGGTTGCGACGGCTTGCTCCCGGGATAAAGGTGCTGGCGCGAGTGTTTCCCTATGAGGCGATGGATCCGAGCCTTGAGGACGGCAGTATCGATCTTGCGGTCGGCTGTACCTATACGCAGACCAGCCGGCGCTCGTTCGAGACACTCTACAGGACGGAATTCGCCTGCTGCTACAATCCCGATCTGCTGGAGCTTTCCAATCCCGTAGGGCTGAAGGACTATCTTGCGGCGGATCATGCGACGATTTCCCAGAACGAAACGCTGCAGGGGTGCATAAAGGATGCATTGGAGATCGCCGGTGTCGAGCTCAACGTCGTGGCAGCCGCGCCGGGTTACATGTCGGTTCTTTCCGCGGCTCAAAGCAGTCCGCTGATTGCGACCGTACCGAGCCGGATTGCCGAGCGTTATGCGCCTCTGCTTGGGCTGGAGGTGAGTTCTCTGCCGGTCATGCTGAGCTTTCCGCCGGTCAACATGGTCTGGGCAAACCATGCCGAGGGCGATGCTGCCAATGTCTGGCTGCGGCAACAGATCCGCGAGAGCCTTTCGGCGTCCGGGGTCTCGAATGAAGCAATTGCCGCGGTGCTGCCGAGGGCAGTGCAGGCGCTGGAAACGGCTTAACTCTCAGAAATACTTGGCGAGCCATGTCACGACATGGCCGCCTGAAAGCGCATCGAGTCTGCCGATCTCGGCATAACCGTGCTTCTGGTAGAGCGAGAGACCAGCCGGGTTCATCGTGTCGATATAGGCGCCGATGCAGCCGCGCTTGCGGGCTTCGTCTTCGGCCAGGTGCAGCATGCGTGTGGCCAGTCCCTGGCCGCGCAGATGTTCGGGGATGTAGAGCATCGAGACATAAAGCCAGCCGCGGCCGGTATATCCGACAAGGCCACCGGTGATTTGACCATCGTCATCGTAAAGTGGGATGGTCAGTTCGCGGCGGTCGCTTTCACCGAAGGTGGCGATGTTGAAGGCCCGCAGCTTCTGCAGGATGGCATCCTCTTCCAGCGGGGCAATGCCCTCGGTTAGTTTCAGCTCCATGCCTTATCTCCTCCCAAAGAGGAGCGTATCGATAAACTAAAGGGCCTTTTTGAGGAAGGTGCGGGTGCGGTCTCCGACGAAAGCCGGCAGTTCACCGAAGACCTCGTAGCCCTGGTTCTGGTAGGCTCTGAGGGCGTGTGGATTGAAGGTGTCGATCCAGGCGCCATTGCAGCCTCTGCGACGCGCTTCCGCTTCCGCCTGATCGAGAAGTCCCGCCGCCATGCCCTGGCCGCGCAGGCGTGTCGGGACGAACAGGAGCTGGGTAAAAAGCCAGCCCCAGGATGTATAGCCAGACAGGCCGCCGATGACCTTATCCTCTTCGTCCCGGATAAGGATCGCAAGCGGAATGCGATCGGGCGGGCCAACCTCGGCTTCATTGTATTCGGTCAATGGCTTCAGGATGGCATCCAGATCCTCGGACGAGGGAGAGGGCGTAAGCTCCGTCCGGAAATCCATCACCGTCCCTCGCGCCACCACATTGCAGCCACTGCAAAGAGGAGCGCTGAAAGACCGGCAAAACCGGCAAACAGCGGCAGGCTGTTGACGCCGCGCAATACGCTCTCGTCGGTCATGCGGATCGACATGCGGTTCGGATTGCTGACGCGGATCTCGCCACGTACCGGCAGGATATCCGGCAGGGTGATATTTTCGCCCGAGGCGACGCGGGTGACGAGGCCGTGGGTCTTTTCGGCGTAGGGTTTCAGCGTTTCCTCGGTCGAGATCATCGCCTTGAATTCGGGCGCATCGACGGCGCCGACATGGACGAGCGTCGAGAATTCCCCGTTCGACACCTGGAAGAGGCCGACTTCATCCATGCGGCGCTCAAGCCGGTATTGACCGGGTTCGGCCTGCGTCATCGGGATTGTTTCGGTGCGGCCGGAGGGGAAGCGGACGGTTGCCGGGCCGGGGTCTTCGCCGATCGTCTGGCGGGTCGCCTCCAAGGTGCGGCCGGAGGAACGGGCGGTAAGGGCTTCCTCTTCCAGTTCCGGTTCCTTCATCAGCCAGTGTGCGATGCGGCGATAGAGCGCCACATGCGGGCCGCCGCCTTCGAAGCCGCGCGCCCAGAGCCAGCCCTGATCAGAGAGCAACATGGCGACACGGCCCTGGCCCTGGCGGTTCAAGACAAGAAGCGGGCGGTTGCCGTCGCCTTCCATCACCGTCTGGCCGCGCGGCTGGTCGACATCGATCGTGCGGAACCAGCGCCCCCAAGCGGGTGGCGTCTGGCCGGAAGGATCAAGGCCTCGGGTGACCGGGTGTTTCTGGCCTACTTCGGAGAGATGCGGATAGAATGCAGCGTTATGGACAGCGCCGGTCGGGGAGGCGGGAAGCACCTGTTCAAGCGGAGTGAGCGCGATCGAATCCTCGCTCGCATGTTCGGGGCCAGCCGCGATCAGCAGCGCGCCACCGTTCTGCACATATTGGGAAATGTAATCGTAATAGAGGATCGGCAGCACGCCGCGATGCTTGTAGCGGTCGAAGATGATCAGGTCGAAATCCTTGATCTTCTCGACGAAGAGTTCACGCGTCGGGAAGGCGATCAGCGACAGCTCGTTGATCGGCGTACCGTCCTGCTTTTCCGGCGGGCGCAGGATGGTGAAGTGGACGAGATCGACGGATGCATCGGATTTCAACAGGTTGCGCCAGGCCCGCTCGCCGGCGTGCGGTTCGCCGGAGACGAGCAGGACGCGCAGGTTCTGGCGAATGCCGTCGATGACGTGGACGGCGCGGTTGTTGGCGGTCGTGACTTCGCCCGGAAGCTCGTCGACGGAGAATTCCATGACGTTGTTGCCGGCGCGTGGGACGGTGAAGGGGAAAGGCGTGTTGGCGCCGGGCGAAGCGCTGAAGGTGGCGATCTGCTCGCCGTTCATGCGCACCGTCACCCGGGCCGGCGTGTTGGTGGCACGGCCGTCATCGACCACGCGTAGCGTCAGTTCCTGTTCCTCGTTGACGATGCCGAAGCGCGGGGCGCGGACAACTTCGACGCGGCGGTCGAACTCGTCCGGTTGTCCGGTGATCAGGCCATGGACCGGAGCATTGAAGCCGAGCTCCTGATTGGTGCCGGGCAGGTCGTGGATCTGGCCGTCGGTAACGAAGACCGCAGCGCCGAGACGGGCGGGGGGAACATCCGACACCGCTGAGCGAAGTGCCGTGTACAGACGTGTCGAGGGCGTGTCGCTATCCGGGTCATCGGCCACTTCGACGATGCGGGTCTCGATATTCGGGTAGCGGGAAAAACGATCGCGAAGCTGGGCCAGCGCCTCGTCCGTCTGTTGCTTGCGTTCTTCGGTCTGCTGGCTCTGGGAGCGGTCGACGACGATCGGCACGATGGTGGAAAGCTGTTCGCGATCTTCCTGCAGCAGTGTCGGGTTGGCAAGCGCCAGAAGCAGGAAGGCGAGCGCCAGCGTGCGCAGGCTGGCACCGCGGACACGACGCCAGAAGGCGAGCGCGCAGAGAAGGAATGCGACGATGCCAAGCCCGATCAGGACCGGCCAGGGGAAGAAGGGCGAAAACTCAAGGGTCATGAGGTTCTCCCTCTCTGGGTATGAAATATCGAGCTTGGTGCCGCGTGGCGATTGCCCCTCACCCTAACCCTCTCCCCGCAGGTGGGGCGAGAGGACGAGGATGCCGCTGCATTTCCGCCCAACTCACGCTTTGCGCTTGAATAACGGGCGGCAAGGGTGCGGCAAGTTGCTTGTCCCCGCAGGCGAGGAGGAGGAGGTTCCGACAAGCGGATGAGGGGCAGGCAGGGGGCGCATGCGGAAATGGCAAACATCCTGAGCTCTCTTACTGGCCAAGCCGTTCGAGAAGGGCCGGGACGTGAACCTGGTCGGCCTTGTAGTTGCCGGTCAGCATGTACATCATGATGTTGACGCCGGCGCGGTAGGCATATTCGCGCTGCATGTCATCCGGCGGAACGGTCGGCAGGACCGGCGCGCCCTGCTGGTCGACGGCCCAGGCGCCGGCCAGGTCGTTGCCGGTGATCATGATCGGGGAGACGCCGTCACCGCCGGATGAGACCTGGTTTGCGTTGCGGGCATCCTGACGCGCCTCTACCCAGAGCGGGCTGCCTGAATAGCGGCCGGGGAAATTCGTCAGCAGATAGAAGGACCTTGCGAGGACGTGGTTTTCCGGCACGGGTTCCAACGGCGGGATGTCGATATTGGCAAGGATCTGCTGCAGGCGCTCGCCATTGGCTGAACTGCCACCACCGCCAAGCGAGGAATACTGGTCGCGTGTATCGAAGAGCACGGTGCCGCCGTTGCGCATATAGGCGTCGATGCGCGAGATGGCTGCCTGCGAGGGCATCGGCGCGCTGGCGGAGATCGGCCAGTAGATGATCGGATAGAAGGACAGTTCGTCCGTGGTAATGTTGAGGCCGACGGGAGCGCCCGGTTCGAGCGTCGTGCGATAGGTTAAAAATTCCGTGAGACCCGCGAGCCCCTGTTCGGAAATACGGTCGACATCGGTCTCGCCGGTCACGACATAGGCGAGGTGGGTCGTGTCGAGATTTTCCAGGATCTGTTCGTCACCGGCCTTTGCGCCGCTACCCTCCGGCATTTCCTGAGCTGAGACCGGGTGAGGCCCGAACGCGAGAAGACCAAAGGCGAAAGCGGCAATCGCGGCTGCCGCTGCACCCGAGCGGCGTCGCGATCCCTTAGGCAGGCGGGAAAAGGCGCCGTTGATGAAGAGGACGATCAGGCTGTCGAGCATGAGCATGGCGAAGGCGGCGGCAAAGAGCGCGGGGCGCAGCGACACCGCTTCGCCGCCGGCCAGA
>DLSX01000200.1:4075-4397 GCA_002500765.1 Neorhizobium sp. UBA7851 | reverse complement strand
GGCCCCTCGCTGACGACCGTCATCCTGGCGCTCGGCATCACCTATGCGCCGCGTCTCGCCCGCATCGTCCGCGGCTCGACGCTGGTGCTGCGTGAACTGCCCTATATCGAGGCCGCCGTCGCCATGGGCCTGCCGACATGGCAGATCCTTGCCCGCCACGTGCTGCTCAACCTCGCCTCCCCCATCCTCGTGCAGGCAACCTTCGTTTTCGCCTCGGCGATGCTGGCCGAAGCAAGCCTCTCCTTCCTCGGCGTCGGCGTTTCCACCGACATGCCGACCTGGGGCACGATGCTGGCATCCGGCCGCGAATACATGAACAACG
>DLSX01000200.1:0-4045 GCA_002500765.1 Neorhizobium sp. UBA7851 | reverse complement strand
GTTCTCTCCCTGCAATTGCTGGGCGACGGCCTGCGCGATCTCGTCGATCCGCGTCTCGCCAAGGAAAGCTGATCATGACCGACACAACTACAAAAAAACCGGTGCTCTCGGTCGAGAACCTGACGACCTCGTTCAAGACGCAGGATGGCTGGAAAGCAGTCATCCGCAATATCAGCCTGCATGTCGATGCCGGCGAGACGGTTGCCATCGTCGGTGAGAGCGGCTCGGGCAAGAGCGTCACCGCGCTGTCGACCATGCGTCTGCTGCCCGCCGGACGCTCGCGCACCGAGGGCCGTATCCTGCTCGACGGCACGGACCTGCTGAAGGCCAGCGAAGCCGAGATGCGGAAAGTCCGCGGCGGCTCGATCGGCATGATCTTCCAGGAGCCGATGANNCGATGACCTCGCTCAACCCGGTCTTCACCATCGGCAACCAGATCGCCGAAGCGCTCGTCCTGCATCGCGGCCTGTCGTGGAGCGAGGCGGAGGCCGAAACGGTTCGCCTTATGGAGCGCGTCCGCATCCCTGCGGCCAAAACCCGCCTTCACGAATATCCGCACAAATTCTCCGGCGGCATGCGCCAGCGCGTGATGATCGCCATGGCGCTCGCCTGTCGCCCGAAACTGCTGATCGCCGACGAGCCGACCACCGCGCTCGACGTAACGATCCAGGCGGAAATCCTCCACCTGCTGCGCGAGTTGCAGCGGGAGGAAAACATGGGCGTGCTGTTCATCACCCATGACATGGGCGTAGTTGCCGAAATCGCCGACCGCACCGTGGTGATGTTCCGCGGCGACATGGTCGAGACCGGCAAGACCGACGAAATCTTTACGGCCCCGACGGCGACCTATACCAAGTCGCTGCTCGCCTCGATCCCGCGTCTCGGAACGATGGGTGCCGCCGTCGCCCCCAAGCGTTTCCCCGAAGTCGATGCCTCCACCGGCACCGCCACCGATGGGCGCGAGATGAACCCCGTCGCCCAGACTGTCGCTCCGATCCTCAAGGTCGACAATCTCGCCGTCCGTTTCGATCTGCCCAACGGCCGCGTCCACGCAGTCGAAGACGTCTCCTTCGATCTGCGCCCCGGCGAAACGCTCTCGCTGGTGGGAGAATCCGGTTGCGGAAAATCCACCACCGGCCGCGCCATCATCCGCCTGCTCAATCCATCGGCCGGCTCGATCGTCATCGACGGTCAGGACGTCACCAAGGCCGGCACGCGCGAGCTTCGCACGATGCGCCGCACCTCGCAGATGATCTTCCAGGATCCATTCGCCTCACTCAACCCGCGCATCACCGTCGGCTCGGCAATTGCAGAACCGATCCTCGCCCACGGGTTGATGGGCCGAAAGGATGCCAAGGCCCGCGTCGCCGAGCTTCTGGAACAGGTCGGCCTCTCCGCCGCCATGGCCGATCGCCATCCGCACGAGTTCTCCGGCGGCCAGCGCCAGCGCATCTCGATTGCCCGCGCACTCGCCCTCGACCCGAAATTCATCGTCGCCGACGAAGCGGTTTCCGCGCTCGACGTCTCGGTCAAGGCGCAGGTATCCAACCTGCTACTCGACCTGCAGGAAAAGCGCGGCCTCGCCTATCTGTTCATCAGCCATGACATGGCGGTGGTCGAACGCATGAGCCACCGCGTCGCGGTGATGTTCCTGGGCGAAATCGTCGAGATCGGCCCGCGTGCCGCGATCTTCGACAATCCGCAGCATGCCTATACGCAGCGCCTGATCTCGGCCGTGCCGATCCCCGATCCGTCACGCCGCGGCCAGACACCGCCGCCGCTAACCGAAGAGATCAAGAGCCCCGTCCGGCCCTTCGACTACGTCGCCCCGAAACGCAGCTACCGAGAAGTTTCGCCGGGCCATTTCGTCCAGGACGTGGCATAAGCCGCCCTGCCCCCATACTGAAATAGAAAGACGACCCCATGACCAGCAAGAAACTCATCCGCTACGATGTCGCCGACGCCCAGGCCGGCGGCCAGCGCCGCCCCTTCGCCAAGGCCGTCCGTGCCGGTGATTTCGTCTATGTTTCGGGTCAGGTTCCGACCGTCGACGGCGAAGTCATCGTCGGCAACATCGTCGCCCAGACCGAACAGGTGATCGAGAACATCAAGTCGGTTCTGGCGCTGGCCGATTGCACGCTGGAACATGTCGTCAAGGTCAATGTCTGGCTCGACGACGCCCGTGACTTTTCCAGCTTCAACGCCGTCTTCCAGAAGCACTTCATCGACCACCCGCCAGCCCGTTCCACCGTCGAATCCCCGATGATGGTCGACGTCAAGGTCGAGATGGACGTCATCGCCTACAAGCCGCTGGATTGATTGGAAGGGCCGGCGGAGGACATTCCGATCGCCGACTTCCGCATTCGTTGACAAGCGCCATCCCTCGCGGTGCGCCATCCTCGGCTTCGTGCCGAGGATCCAGCAACAATTGCCAAGACCGCAGTTGCAGTAGCCAGAGAAGACAGAAAATGCGAGGGACGATCACTCGTCTCCACACTCGCAAGCCCCTCAAGTCGCGACCCGTTCGTTTGTCATCCTAGTCTATTGGAGACATTGTTCAGTCTCGGCATTTGATGGATAGGATCGGTGATGAGATTTTCTGGCTCTATTGTCCGTCGTTTGAAGACGAGCTCCCAGGGCGTGAGGACGTGTTCGACTACATCGAAATGTCTACAACCCGAAACGCAAACACGTCAGGAAGAGGATGCTGTCGCCCGTCGAGTCCGGGAAGCGGCAGAAAATCTAACCCGAGGGGGTCTACGAAACTCGGAGCTATTCAAACATAACAAGTCTTTGGTTCGAAGTGTCTGAGGGCGCGAACAAGAAGAAGAAGGTAGCGCTCTGGCCAGGCTCACCGGCTTACGGTGTGCCGAGACGGAGGCCAAATTAAAAAGCTCCTCGACACGTATGCGGAGAAGCTTTTCATGAAGCGGCTTGAGTGAGCAAATATTCAAGTTTAATTGGTCTCGTGTTCCAGATTTGACAGTACGTGGTTGAGATTATTGTCCGCGGGACGAGGCGCTACGATCGCGATGGAAGATGAAGTCTTCGGGCGATGGATCAGGATCGTTTCAAGGTGAGGATGTTTTGGTTGCGGGGGCAGGATTTGAACCTGCGGCCTTCAGGTTATGAGCCTGACGAGCTACCGGGCTGCTCCACCCCGCGCCAAGCGCATTCGGCTTTGCCGAATGTCGCGGTAGCGTCACAGCTTTGCTGTGATGCTTTCTGCCGGAGCAACGAGTGAAGCTCGTTGTCTCCTGTAAGGGACGCACCGGCCAAGACCTGTGCGTAATCTTTGCATTCGTTTTGTTTCTGCAAACGACGAAGGGCCGCTTTGGGCGACCCTTTGGTTTTGGCCAGGGGCCTTGGTTTTCGTTTGAGAAGATTGTTTTTCATCTTGCGATGAACATTGCCTTTAAAAGACCTGGCAGCGACCTACTCTCCCACGTCTTGAGACGGAGTACCATTGGCGCAGGGGCGTTTCACGGCCGTGTTCGGAATGGGAACGGGTGCGGCCGCCCCGCCATGACCACCAGGTCGTTTAAGGGCAATGTTCCGACGGCGAGGTCGGAATGTGATGAGAAGCTGGATTTTCGGAACATCGCCTATGTTTTGTCCTGACGGGCTGATCGTGACCTGCCGGTCACGGCCCTGCGGACGGCCCGCCAAGCGATTGGCGACGGCCTTTGGCCTGTATGGCTGCCCCACGCTCTGACGAGCAAGGGAGCCAGACAGCAAGCGATGGTCTTTTTTGAACACGTCATGCCTTCATCTTCGCGCCTTCCGGCGCTCGATGAGCATTGATCAATGAGAACGATTAAGCCAATCGGGCTATTAGTAAGGCTAAGCTTCATGCATTGCTGCACGTCCACACGCCTCCTATCAACGTGGTCGTCTTCCACGGCCCTGATAGGGAATACTCGTTTTCAGGTTGGTTTCCCGCTTAGATGCCTTCAGCGGTTATCCATTCCATATATAGCTACCCTGCTATGCCGTTGGCACGACAACAGGTCCACCAGAGATATGTCCATCCCGGTCCTCTCGT
>DLSX01000199.1:146-4254 GCA_002500765.1 Neorhizobium sp. UBA7851 | reverse complement strand
TGGCCGAGGATCACTTCATCCACCTCGCCGGCCTCGACACCGGCACGCGCCAGCGCCCCCCTGATGGCAACGGCGCCCAGTTCATGCGCGGCCACGTTTGCAAAGGCACCGTTGAAGGAGCCGACGGCGGTACGGCCAGCAGCGGCAATGACGATCGAGGGATTGGGCATGCATTTCCTCCAGACTTGTTGGCCGGACACTGGCAAAGCTCGGTCTAGCTGTCAAATCGACGCAGCAATCGGCCGGTTTGTGTCATTTGCTGCGCAACACGATTTTCGTCGCGCCGCACAAAAACATTGTCTCAAAGCATGGTTTGGGCTTACATTTCCGATTGGGAGACGGGCGTTTGCCCGAAAAATCATAAGCTCGATGCTGTGGGAGGCAAAAGCGATGGCGAAAGCCGAAGGCGAGACAGTTATCAAGAAATACGCCAACCGGCGGCTGTATAACACCGGTACCAGCACCTATGTCACTCTGGAGGATCTCGCCAAGATGGTGAAGAAGGGTGAGGATTTTGCGGTGCAAGATGCAAAGACCGGTGAGGATATTACCCATTCCGTCCTGACGCAGATCATTTTCGAGCAGGAGTCCAAGACCGGAAACACGCTTCTGCCGGTATCATTCCTGCGCCAGCTGATTTCCTTCTACGGTGACCAGATGCAGATGGTCGTACCGACCTTTCTCGAACAGTCGATGCATGCCTTCACCGAACAACAGGCCCAGATGCGCGAGCAGATGAGCCGCGCTTTCGGCGAAACGCCCCTGGCCAAGAACCTGCAGGTTCCGATGCAGATGATGGAAGATCAGGTGCGCCGCAACACGGAAATGTTCCGCCAGGCCATGCAGATGTTCGCACCCTATTCCTCAGCTCCCGCAAGCCCCGCACCAAAGAAGGCGGAAGCACGGGATATCGACGAATTGAAGGAACAGCTGCGCAATCTCCAGAGCCGACTGGACAGCCTCGGCGCCTGACGCCGCAAGCTTCAAAACGAAAATTCGCGCAACAAAAAAGCCCGGTCAGACCGGGCTTTAAAGTTTCTGCTCGAGAAAAACGCTTATGCGCTTTCCTTCGGCGTCAGAACCTGGCGACCGCGGTACATGCCGGTCTTCAGGTCGATGTGGTGCGGACGGCGAAGTTCGCCGGAGTTCTTGTCTTCGACAAAAGTCGGGGTAGCCAGCGCGTCGGCGGAGCGGCGCATACCGCGCTTGGATCGGCTAACTTTTCTCTTAGGTACTGCCATTTGTGTTACTCCACTTCGTGCAAAACGTAATATCCGGCCTCTGTGAGGCCGAACCCATCACGTCCCGATCTCGGAAATTGGGCTGGCTTATACATGCCGTTCAGGGCTTTGACCAGTCCCCACAGGCATTTTTTCGCGGCCGCGCCGGAATAGCCGAATCCTGCCCGTCAGGCCTCGTCGGCCGGCACGATCCAGGTCTCGGCAAGCGCTGCCGTTTCCCATGCCTTCCAGGCCGGATGTGCCTTCATCGCCGCCATATAGTCAAGCACGGCCCTGTCCGACACGAGGTCATAGGCCTCGAACCGGTTGACGACCGGCGCAAACATCGCATCCGCGGCCGAAAACGCTCCGAACAGATAAGGTCCGCCCGAGCGAGCGGTGAGCTCGGTCCAGATCTCAGAAATCCGCGCCACATCGGCATCCACGCCGGCCTGCACATCCTTCGGCAGATCGAGCCTGGCCTTCGGACGGCGGATATTCATCGGGCAGGCATTGCGCAACGACCTGAACCCGGACAGCATCTCCATCGAGACGGCACGCGCAACCGCGCGGTCGGCAACGGCCTTCGGCCAGATCGCCTTTTCCGGAAACAGCTCGGCGGCATATTCGATGATCGCCAGAGATTCCCAGATGCGAAATTCGCCATGATGCAGCGAAGGCACCCGGCCGGTCGGCGAGATTTCCCTGAACTTCGGATTGCCTCCGGCATCATCGAAGGGGATCAGCACCTCGCGAAACGGCACATCCGCGGCCGTCAGCGCGATCCATGGCCGAAACGACCAGGACGAATAATTCTTGTTGCCGATATAAAGGGTGAGCTCTTCAGTCATCGTTTGCCTCCATATCCTCTTCGGGATCGAAGATCAGGATTTCGTGGAAATGGTTCATGTCTTCGAACACGCAGAAAGCCGGCGGGGTGAGCTCCAGTTCCGGCACGCGGGCGGCGACCCTTCCCGGCACCTCGCCAAGCATGGAGTGCCACGCCGGCAGCGCCGCATCGGACAGGCGTTCGATCGGATAGGCGAAGGTGATGTGGTAGACGTAGGTGTCGTGGTCGGGATGCCGGTAACCGAGCAGGTCGGCAAACGCATCACGCCAGGCGCGCATGGCTTTCCGATCCTCCTCGCGGCGGCCCTCGACGGTCAGTCCGGCCGGATCGGCGCCGGAAACGATGACGCTGAACGGATCGAGCGGCCGAAATGCTTCGAGCCTCGCAGCCATGATCTCGTTCATGTCGTCGATCGGCGTATCGAGCGGCAGATCGGCCGGCCAGAAGCCGGGCTTGCGCCGGTATTCGATAATGCCCTGGAACAGCGTCATATGCAGGCTGGTAATCGGCGTCAGCAGCAGCTTGTCCGCTTCCGGCATAGCCAGATAGCCGTCGCGCACGTCGATCAAGGCGCTCTCGGTTTTGGAGCCCTTTGCGACATGGCAGACGACCGTATTGCCCGGCTCGCGGAGAAAACCGCCTCTTTTGCCGTAACGCGTACCCAAATGGCTGGGAGGCGCCGGATTATGGGACGCGGAATAATGAAGAAGTTCGGGAGAAAACTGCTGCTCGGTCATGGCTGCCTTCCGGATCAACTCGATGCCCGAGCTTCTATGTCATCCGTAAGACTGACGGATGACGCCGGCCGTTTCCAACGACAAGTTCCGATATCACCCATAAATGCATTTGATATATTCGCCGGAATTCTTCGCCCGACGGTCGATCAGGACCGCAAGACGACGCATGCCGCGTCCCGGCTTGCTGGCAACGCGGGTGAACGGATTGGGCAAGGCGACGGCCAGCAGCGCCGCCTGGCTGGCGTTCAGCTTCGCAGCGCTCGTCTTGAAATAATGCTGCGCCGCCGCCTCCGCGCCATAGATGCCCGGCCCCCATTCGGCGACGTTGAGATAGATCTCCAGCATCCGCCGCTTCGTCCACAAGGTATCGGCAGCAACCGCCAGCGGCAGCTCCAGCGCCTTGCGCACGAAAAAGCGACCGTTCCACAGAAAGAGGTTCTTGGCCGTCTGCATCGAGATCGTGCTGGCGCCACGGGTCGCCTCGCCGCCGAGAGCATCTTCCACGACGCCGCGCATCTGCCGCCAGTCAACTCCGCCATGAAAACAGAACTGCCCGTCTTCCGACATCATTACGGCGCGCACCAGATTGGGAGATATGTCGTCGATATCCACCCACCGCCGGTCATAACCGCGCAGCAGGAACAGTTCCGACAGCATCAGCGTCGAGACGGGCCGGGTAAACGGCACCGCATAAACGGGAATGAGCAGATAGGGCAGGATCAGAAGCACAGCGAGGACCAGAATGACGCGCCTTGCGACACGCGAAAGCGATCCCGCCTTTTGCCGTCGCGGCATGGCGGGTTCCTCTTCCTCAGCCTGCCGGTCCGGCGTAATATCCAAAACGAAGCCCCCAAGTCCGCGCCGATAAGCAATCCGATGTTTCATAGACAGTATGGCAGCATGTGACGAGTCTTTCGCGTTAAACTTCCTGTGGGGTGGTAAATCCCGTTGCCAGCGCATTGGCGGCATGCAACACAGCGGCCATGAGCACAATCGACATCGATCAGACATCCTTCGAGACCCGACTGAAGCAGAGCGCCGCGGAAACCGAGGCGCTGCTCATGAGCCTTCTGTCGGCCGAAACGCAGGACGATGAGATCGCCAGGCCGCAAAACCTGCTCGCCGCCATGCGCCACGGAACGCTGAACGGCGGCAAACGCCTGCGCCCCTTCCTCGTCCTCGAAAGTGCGGCCATGTTCGGCGCCGACGCAAAGACGGCGCTGCGCATCGGCGCGGCATTGGAATGCCTGCATTGTTATTCGCTGATCCATGACGATTTGCCGGCCATGGACGACGACGAC
>DLSX01000199.1:0-137 GCA_002500765.1 Neorhizobium sp. UBA7851 | reverse complement strand
GACGACCTGCGCCGCGGCCAGCCGACGGTCCACAAGGCCTTCGACGAAGCCACCGCAATCCTCGCGGGCGACAGCCTGCTGACCTACGCCTTCGATATTATTTCCGCATCAGAAACCGATCTGACAGCCGAGCGGAA
>DLSX01000107.1 GCA_002500765.1 Neorhizobium sp. UBA7851 | reverse complement strand
CGATCGAACGCGTGCGGATCGACGCGCAAACGCTGGAACCTCGCTTCCGGGTGATCGGCGTCGAACCGTGGTCGGACGAGCCGGGCTTTGCGGAGGCGGCAGCGCAAATCGGCGTCACCGGCATTTGCGGTTCGGCCATCATCGAAGTTATCGCCGAAATGTATCTATCGGGGATCATTTCGGAGGATGGCGTCGTCGACGGGACGATGGCCGCCCGCAGCCAGCGCATTCTCGAAAATGGCCGGACTTTCTCCTATCTGCTGCATGAAGGCACGCCGCGGATCACCGTGACGCAGAACGACGTGCGGGCCATCCAGCTCGCCAAGGCGGCACTTTATGCCGGCGTAAAACTTCTCATGGATAAGCAGGGTGTCAGTCATCTCGACCGGATCGGACTTGCGGGTGCCTTCGGCACTTTCATCGATCCGAAATACGCGATGGTGCTGGGCCTCATCCCGGACTGTGACATCGACAAGGTTAAGGCTGTCGGCAACGCGGCGGGAACCGGCGCGCGCATGTGTCTGCTCAACCGCGATTACCGCCGGGAAATCGAGGAAACGGTCAGGAGGATCGAGAAGATCGAGACTGCGCTGGAGCCGAAATTCCAGGATCATTTCGTCGCCGCAATGGCACTGCCGAACAAGATGGACGCCTTCCCGAACCTCGGGATGGTCGTCACCTTGCCGGAACGAAAGATGTTGGCTGATGCAAGTGCCGATGGCGGACGCAGAAGGCGCCGCTCGCGTGATACGTGAACGACGCCTGATATTGTCCTGAAATGATGTAGCTCAGGCCGCGACAGACTCCAGTGAACTGAAGGCATCCTTGATGCTTTCGGCAACCGCCTTGGCAGGAATGGAAAGATTCGGTGCGGTCAGAAGGCGGATATCGAACGTGATGAGATCCGGCATGCCTTCCTTGGGGCCAAGAATCTGCATGTCCTCGGTAATGTAGGACAACGGGAAAGGCGCGATCGCGAGGTCGGAAACGACCGCAGCACGCTGCGCCATCGTGTGGGCGCTGGCATAGGCGATCCGGTAAGGCCGCTTCTGTTTGTCAAGCTGGGCGATAGCATCATTGCGCCAGACGCAGCCCTCTTCCCAGACGGAAATCGGAATCGGATCGCGCAGATAGGCATTGCCGCATTTCGCGCCGGCCCAGACGAGCTTTTCCGTATGGATGATTTCGCCTCCCGTCGGAAACGGGCGGGTGGCGCAGTTGATCAGCGCCAGATCGAGCCGCTGCTCCTCCATACGCTTGCGTAACAGCGTGCTCTGGTCGACCGTGACATCCACCATGATGCCGGGAAAATGCTCGCCGAAATCCTTGAGGATCTTCGGCAAGAGCCTTTCGGAAATATCATCCGGCGCGCCGAGGCGGACGACGCCGGACAGTTCCGGCATGACGAAGCGCGACACGGCCTCGTTCGACAGCGCCAGCATGCGTCGCGCATAAGAGAGAAGCGTCTCGCCGCTCTGGGTGAGCGTGACCGACCGGGCATCGCGCAAAAAGAGCGTCGTCTTCAATTGCTCTTCCAGTTTTTTGATCTGCATCGAGACGGCCGAGGGCGTTCGCAGTACGACATCGGCAGCCGTCGAAAAATTGCCGGTCTCGGCAATGGCGACGAAAGTGCGCAGGACTTCATTATCAAGCAATGGCAGAGGCGTTCTGAACGGTACGGTCATCGGTGCACCCATCAAATTTTCTGAACTTAAGCACCATATCATTTCGTTTGATTGAAAGTCAAACAGGGCGGATACTGCAAGACATCGGAAGCAGGCGTCGGTTGAAAACAAAATTTCACAAGACGTGCGACGGCCATCCGATCGAGTGATGGATTGGCATTTTCTATTCCCAAGAGGAAATCGCCGAAACGGGACTGAAACCCAAGGAGCAAATGAAATGACTACGATCACCTATCTCGACCAGCGCCGCCCAGGCGCTTCGTCCAAGCCGCGCAATTCCAGCCCCCACCAGGCCATGTCCCTGTTTGAACGGGCAATTGCAGCCTGGCATCGCCGCAAGACGGAACGCATGCTGGAAGGACTTCCGCAGGAAATCCGCAAGGATATCGGCTGGCCGACGACGATCGGCAAGTGACCGTCAGAGCGGGCATGCGCCGTTTTACAGACCGGATGGTTCCGGCAATATCGAGATTTGAACTCTAGACATGGTCCGCCAGCTTGCGCTGCGGGCCATGTCGCATTCCGGCAATCGGCCAAAATGGCCTGAAACCGAGAACCTATCACCAGTGCGACGCCCTGATGTCGCAAAAATGCCATTTCCCTGTCGTCAAAAGCTCCTCTCAGGAATAGCATCCATGCGAATGTCGCTTTTGAAGCAATGCAAGACCGCAGCAAGCGGCGGCAAGGGGAACTACGACAATGGATCTGACCAGCAAGCCACAGGTAAAGAAGCGCACGATCGTCTTCTTTCTCGTCCCGCACTTCACCATGCTGCCGTTTTCAGCGGCGATCGAAACACTGCGCATCGCAAATCGGATGCTCGGCTATTCAGCCTATAGTTGGCGGCTCTGTTCCGCGGATGGCGAAAAGGTATATTCGTCGAGCGGTATCGGCATAGAGGTCAATTCGTCGCTGGCAGAGGAAAGGCGTCATCTCGGCGGTGAAAACCGGCCGAACATGGTTCTCGTCTGCTCCGGCATCTATGTCGAGGAGTTCAGCAACAAGTCGGTCAACGCCTGGCTGCGCGAGACCTATAATCGGGGCATCGCAGTCGGCAGCCTGTGCACCGGCGCACACGTTCTGGCCCAAGCCGGCCTGCTCAACGGCAAGCGCTGCGCGATCCATTGGGAAAACCTCCCCGGTTTTTCCGAAGCCTTTCCGCAGGCCGAAGTCTATGCCGATCTCTACGAAGTCGACGGCAACCTTTACACCTGTGCCGGCGGTACCGCGTCGCTGGACATGATGCTCAACCTGATCGGCCAGGATTTTGGCGAGAACCTCGTCAATCGGGTCTGCGAGCAGCAACTGACCGACCGGGTGCGCAACCCGCATGACCGTCAGCGCCTGCCGCTCAGGGCCCGCCTCGGCGTGCAGAATTCAAAGGTTCTTTCGATCATCGAACTGATGGAAAACAACCTTGCCGAACCGCTGTCGCTGATCGAGATCGCCGATGATGCGGGGCTGTCGCGACGCCAGATCGAACGGCTGTTCCGCCAGGAAATGGGTCGGTCGCCGGCCCGCTATTACCTCGAGATCCGGCTGGACCGCGCCCGTCACCTGCTGGTGCAGTCCTCTATGCCGGTCGTCGAGGTGGCAGTTGCCTGCGGTTTCGTTTCCGCCTCGCATTTTTCCAAATGCTATCGCGAGGTCTATAACCGCTCGCCGCAGCAGGAGCGCGCCGAGCGCAAGCTGACACTCAACACGTCGCGCACCGGAGTCGTGGTGTAGTCGGAGATCCGGCGGGCCTATTGGCCCGTCACGCCTCGTCCTTCAGCGTTTCCTTCTGGGTGATCAGGCGAGCACTGTGCTGGCCCGACAGATAGATCCACAACCAGCTCCAGGCGACGGCGAGCCGTGATCTGGTGCCGATCAGGAAATAGATATGGGCGAGACCCCATATCCACCAGGCAAGCCCGCCCTTCAGCTTGATCCTGCCGAAATCGATGACGGCGGCGCGTTTGCCGATGGTCGCAAGGCTGCCCTGATGGAAATACCTGAAGGGTGCCGGCGCAGGTTTGGCAACCAGACGCGCCCTGATGACCCTGGCCACATATGCGCCCTGCTGCTTGGCGGCCGGCGCAATGCCGGGAACCGGCTTTCCGTCCTCCTGCTTCACCGAGGCAGTGTCGCCGATGACGAAGATGTTCGGATCATGCGGCACGGCGAGATCCGGACCAACGATCGTGCGGCCTGCCCGATCCGCTTCGGCACCGATCCATTGCGCGGCCGGAGAGGCCTGGACGCCAGCGGCCCAGATGACGGTTCTGCAAGGAACGAAGGTTTCGCCGATCGTCACACCGTCCTCGGTGATCGCGGTTACCGGCTGGCCGGTGCGGACCTCGACGCCGAGCTTTTCCAGGGCCGATTTCGCATAGGCCGACAAATCCTCGGAAAAGGCGGCAAGAACCCGCGGACCGGCCTCGATCAGCATCACTTTGGTGGCCGTCGTATCGATGTTGCGGAATTCCGGCGGCAGGACCTTCTGGGCGAGTTCGGCGATCGTGCCGGCCATTTCGACGCCTGTCGGCCCGGCACCGATGATGGCGAAGGTCAGGAGCGCATCACGATCCGCAGGGTTTTCCGCCAGCTCGGCGCGTTCGAAGGAAAGCAGGATACGGCGACGGAGCGTCGTTGCATCTTCCAGCGTCTTCAGGCCGGGGGCGAGCCTTTCCCATTCGTCATGGCCGAAATAGGCATGACGGGCGCCGGTGGCGAGAACCAGCGTGTCATAAGGGATCATGCGGCCGGACTGGAGTTTGACAAGCTTCGCAGCGGCGTCGACACCGGTGACCTCATCCAGAATGGTGGTGACATCCTTGCGGTCACGATAAAGCCGGCGGATCGGCCAGGCGATTTCGGAGGTTGCGAGCAATGTCGTCGCGACCTGATAGAGCAATGGCTGGAACAGATGATGATTGCGCCGGTCGATCAGGGTTATGTCGGCCGAACTGCCTTTAAGCCCGTGAACGGTCTGAATTCCTCCAAAACCACCGCCGACGACGACAATCCTTTGCTTGGTCACTGTGAGCGCCCTTTCTTCTGGCAGCTTCAATGGACGCAGGCCCCGACCACGACGGCGGGAGCCGCGCTAACAGTGACTTAGGTTGATAATCTTCAAGTACAAATGCGCCGAGCGCATATCACCGATCCAATTCAGAGTGATCCGACAGGGTAAAGGTCTCAGGCCGCCTGGCCTCAGACCGGCTGACCGCAGGCACGGCGGAAGCGGCGGACGGTTTCTGCCATGCCATATTCCAGCGCGTCGGCCGTCAGCCCGTGACCGATCGATACCTCGGCGAGATGCGGAATACGCTTCACCAGCGCCGGCAGGTTGGCGACGGTCAGATCATGACCGGCATTGACGCCGAGGCCAAGAGCGCTCGCGGCATCAGCCGTTTTGCCGAGATCCGCAAGGATAGCCTCGCCATTCTGCGGATCGTCGAAGCAGCCGCCATAGGGGCCGGTATAAAGCTCGATACGATCGGCGCCGGTCGCCTTTGCCAAATTGACAGCCTCCAGATCACCGTCGCCATCGGCAAACAGCGAGACCCGCATGCCGCCGTTCTTCAACCGCGCGACGATCGGCTTCAGCATCTCGCCGTCGCGGCGAAAATCGAAACCGTGATCGGAGGTTGCCTGAGAGGGGTCATCGGGAACGAGCGTGACCTGCTCGGGTTCGATCCGCTCGCAAAGCGCCAGAAAATCCTCGCTCGGATATCCCTCGATATTGAATTCCGCCTGCGGGAACTCGTCATCGATCAGGGCGCGGATCACCGGCAGGTCGGAAAAGCGGATATGCCGCTGGTCGGGCCGAGGGTGAACCGTAAGTCCTGACGCACCCGCCTGAAGAGCGACCCGCCCCAGCCCCTCGACACTCGGCCAAGGGAGATCACGGCGATTGCGCAGCATGGCGACGGCATTGAGATTGACGGAAAGCAAAGTGGGCATGAGGGGCATCCGCTGATGGAAGGACGATCCTTATTAAAGGACCGATTGCGTAAAGACCACCAACCGAAAGCCATGAGTATCATCAAGATTTTTCATCGAGTTTTTTTTGGCACACGGCAGGGTTGGATTTGATCGCATTTTATATTAGCTTTACCTAACAGAATTCGCCGTGTCACCCACCGGACCGAGGCGGCGGACCGGGACCGGCGCGGCGAATTCTGTTACCTCCCCTGCCCAGCACAAATCATCCGGCAACTCCGCTGTTTCAACCGCGCGGCCATGGTCCAGAGAATCATCAAAGCTATGGATGCCGCCCCGGAATCCGACAAATGTCCCGATAGTGGCCGGTTTGAACAGCTTGTCTTGCAGAATGTCCATTTTTGCTGTTGCGGCCAGTGCAGGAACCGTGTATCTCGCCTCCACCTTGGCACGGAGTGTAGCGCAGTCTGGTAGCGCATCTGGTTTGGGACCAGAGGGTCGGGAGTTCGAATCTCTCCACTCCGACCATTGTTTCTTCCCATAAAGCATCGTTTTCCAAGCGCTTAACCGCGTACTCGCATTTGTTTCATCACGAATCGAGGGCAACGCCCTGTATTGGCGCTTTCTATTGCCGATCAACATGGAATTTCGCGCCGGATGCTGATGCCGGTGATCAGCCGCCGTTGCGCAGCGGTTTGCCGGTGACCTTGTCGCCGACCTTGATGCCGAGTGCTTTGGTGCGGCCGGCATTGAGTTCCAGAACGTATTTCACCGGTCCGCGCGAATCGATGATATCGCGGGAAAAGGGAACGGCGTTTTCGCGGATATGCGAGATCGTACCGTCGGTCCGGATGAAGACCATGTCGAGTGCGAGAACGGTATTCTCCATCCACATGGATACCTGACGCTCTGCTCCGAAATCGAACAGCATGCCGTGGTTGGCATCCATCTGCCTGCGGAACATCAGCCCCTGTTCGCGCTGCGCGTCATCGACTGCAAGTTCAACGATGAACGGATGGTTTTTCCCGTCAGCGGTGCTGATAGTCAGTTCGGACCTGGGGAAAACGATCTCCTGCCGCACGTCTGCCCGCAGGGGGCCCTGCGCCACGGCCGCGCTTGCGGCAAAAACGAAGAAAAGCGCCATGAAGGCGCCTTTCGCTGCGTTTCTTGTTCTTGACCGTTCGGTTGCCAACATCAGTGCGACCGGCTCGCAGGCGCGACATTGTCGGGATGGATTTCAGCTGCCATCAGACCCTTTTCGCCCGGTCCGAAGCGGACAAGCACGACCTGGCCCGGCCTCAACTCGGTCAAGCCGAAGCGGCGCAGCGTTTCCATATGGACGAAGATATCTTCGGTCCCCTCGCCGCGTGTCAGGAAGCCAAACCCCTTGGTGCGGTTGAACCACTTGACCAGCGCGCGCTCCAGGCCACTCGTCGGCGTGACCTGCACATGGGTGCGCACCGGCGGCATCTGCGACGGATGAACCGCCGTCGACTGGTCCATGGAAAGGATGCGGAAAGCCTGATAGCCGCGGTCACGCCGCTGGATCATCGCGACGATGCGCGTGCCTTCAAGAATGGTCTGGTACCCATCGCGGCGCAGACAGGTTACGTGCAGAAGCACATCCTGCATGCCGTTATCCGGCACGATGAAACCGAACCCCTTGGCGACATCGAACCATTTCACAATGCCGGTGATCTCGATCAGATCGACCGGTTCGCCCGCAAGTTCTTCGAAACTGGCAATGCCCTTAGATGACATTCTGTCTGCCATACCTGTCGGCCCCTCGGTTACGCGCCACACACGACGGTTAACTGATTCTTAGAGGATAGATTAACATTGCGCCAACCGTCCAGCGCAAGTCTCGTGTTCTTCTTATTCACGTCCTTTCTATTCGCGGTGGCTTGCTCGAGGCTGACGCGTGTTCCATACCGGAGACAGCGAAACCGCTAAAATCGAGGGATCCAAATGCGTTATCTCCACACAATGGTCCGGGTCAAAGACCTGGACGCCTCCCTTCATTTCTACACAACACTTCTCGGCCTGAAAGAGGTCCGCCGGATCGAGAACGAGAAGGGCCGCTTCACGCTCGTGTTCCTCTCGGCAAGCGAAGATATCGAGCAGGCCAACGCCACCCAGGCTCCCTGCCTGGAGCTCACCTATAACTGGGACACAGAGGACTATACGGGCGGCCGCAATTTCGGCCACCTCGCCTACGAGGTCGATAACATCTATGAATATTGCGAGCATCTGCAGAAGAACGGCGTGACGATCAACCGGCCACCGCGCGAAGGCCGCATGGCCTTTGTTCGTTCTCCCGACGGCATTTCTTTCGAAATCCTGCAGAAGGGCGGCAATCTGCCCGTGGCAGAACCCTGGGCCTCGGCACCGAATATCGGCAGTTGGTAACAAACTCCGGAGGCGGCGCATCATGCGTCGCCTTTTTCACTCAGGGTCCGCGCAAGCTTGGTGGTGATGATGGGGATTACGCGATTCGCGGCTTCAATCTGTATCATCAGCCGAAAAGGTCAGAGCGTTGACAACAACATACCCTTTCGTTTTTTCCCGCTCGGCCTCGGGCAGCGTCGTGCGGAAACTCGCGCTGACCGGGCTTTTGATCACTTTGCTCGGTAGCTGCACCACGATGAAAAAGGTGGCCGAGGCGGATGATGCGGGCCAGGCGGAGACCGCCGAGGCTGCGGTTGACATGCTGGCCAGGGGCGGAACACCGACAGCCGGTGGCCAGAGCGCCTATATCGATCCGATGGTTACGACCGCACGCGGCCGCAAGCTTGCGCAGAACGGAATGCCGGCTGCAGGCATGCGGACGATCGCGGCCGGCACGCCGACTCAGAAT
>DLSX01000137.1 GCA_002500765.1 Neorhizobium sp. UBA7851 | reverse complement strand
GTCGATCAGCGAGATGCCGTCCGCCGCAACCATCAACGCGTCGGGCGAGCGGCCGATGACGTCGCGGTCGCGCAGGCCGAGCATGGCTGGGAAACGCGCATTCGCCTCGATGATGACGCCCTCGCGCACCACGGCGAGGCCTTCCAGCGTCGCATTGGCGAAACCGCGAAGGTCGGTGAGATAGCGGTCGAGGAAACTGGCGATAATGCCGGCAAGCACGATCATGCCGACCACGACCGAGACCGCCCAGACCATCCAGATGCGGCCGGTATCACCATCAAGGGCTGCATCCGGCATCGAGGGATCCGGCACGAGCGTGGTGGCCGACATGGCGGAGAAATGCAGGAGGCAGATGGACAACACGCTGGCTGCGACGGCGGCCCAGAGCCCGCGACGGCCCTTGCGGTTTATCGACATGCGGAAAGCGAAGGTCATCAGGCCGATCGAAAGGAGTGCCGCGACTGGGATCATGCCAATCTCGTAGCGGATCGTCGCTGCGGCGCGGATCGATGCGGTGCCGGTGAAATGCATTGCCGCAACGGTCAGCGTCGCGGCAATGCCGGCGACAATCTCGCTCTTCGGCGTACCGCCTTCGGCGATCCTGAGGCTTGCCCAGAAACCGACCGCGGCGATGACGGCGGAAAGGATGGTGCGGAACAGTTCGAACTCGATGGCGACCGTGCCCTGATAGGCGAGCATGGCGACAAAATGGGTGGCCCAGACCGAAAGCCCGCCGGTGACGGCCGCAACGAGAAGCCAGATTTTTCGGCGGTTCTCACTGCATTCGACGGCCCGGCGGTGGATGAGAAAGAAAGCCAGCATGCCGACAACGCAGATGCCGGCTGCGAGAGCCACAAGGGCACGATCATGCTGGACCGCGACGCATTCCAGAACCTTGAACATCATACACTACCAGTTCCACGCGGTGATTGATTTCACCGTCACTGGGCTGGAACATTACGGGTACGCTATTTAAGAAATATCTAATACGAAGCAACGCAAGGATGTCGCATTCCGATACATGCACGCAAACCCATAAAATAATAGGGGTTCAACCTGCAATCCTCTCTCGCTCGCTTGTGGTATCGCCGGAAAGATCGACAGCGGCGAAGGCTGCGGTGATGATTTCCGTGCCCGCACCGGGCTTGGTTGCCTCCGACGAGAGGATCTGGCGGAAGCGCCTTGCCCCGGCATACCCCTGGAACAGCCCGACCATATGGCGGGTGACGTGATGCAGCCGGCCGCCGGAGGCAATCACCTCCTCGGCATAGGCGATCATCGCGTCTCGC
Source organism: Neorhizobium sp. UBA7851 (assembly GCA_002500765.1). GTDB lineage: Bacteria > Pseudomonadota > Alphaproteobacteria > Rhizobiales > Rhizobiaceae > Neorhizobium. Next base: position 9,798 of record DLSX01000137.1, on the reverse strand, counting down.
AGGGCCATCCAGTCGGTGTCGGCGGTTCGGATCGCACCTCCGCTACCACATTCCAGCATCGCATCCACGCCAGCCAGAATTCCGGCATTCTGATAGGCGGCGCGGCCGAGCATGACGCCGTCCATCACCGCGAGGTGATCCCTGGCCCGGTCAAGATCGGAGATGCCGCCATTGATGCCGAGAAACACGTTGGGGTTCTCACGCTTCATGCGGTGGACGAGATCATAATCGAGCGGCGGGATCTCGCGGTTCTCCTTGGGGCTCAACCCCTGAAGCCAGGCCTTGCGTGCATGGACCCAGATCGCATCCGCCCCAGCACCGATCATGCGGGCGAGAAAATCCGGCAGGATATCGGCCGGCTCCTGGTCATCGACACCGATGCGGCATTTCACCGTCACCGGTGCGGAAGACACCTTCTTCATCGCCATGACGAGATCGGCGACATGGCCGGGATCACGCATCAGGCAGGCGCCGAACGTGCCTGACTGAACCCGATCCGACGGGCAGCCGACATTCAGCCCGATCTCGTCATAACCATAATCAGCAGCAATCCGGATCGCTTCGCAGAGCTTGCCGGCATCCGAACCGCCGAGCTGCAGTGCGACCGGATGTTCCTGAGGCGAAAAGGACAAAAGACGTTCGCGCGGACCATGAATGATCGCATCGGCCACGACCATCTCGGTGTAGAGCAGAGCTTCGCGCGACAATTGCCGGTGCAGGAAACGGCAATGACGGTCCGTCCAGTCGATCATGGGAGCGACTGCGAAGACCTTGTTCCCTGCCTTCAGCGCTGTCTCGTAAAAACTCACGTCATCTGCTCCGCGTCTATGGCATCACACTATGCCACGTCCGTTGGCCTCGGGGATAATACCGATCAAAAGGCCTGTCCTGTTTCGGAAACCATCCGTGCCTTCGCGCGACCGGACGGGATGGCGGTCCTATACAGGCGATCGGTCAGGAAGGAAAGACTGGAGCCAGCGCAAAAGGCGGCGGTGAAAGAGGAACCGGATTGCGCCCTGCCCGTTTATCAGGCGCATCACGTCAACAAAGGAACCTTCATGGCCCGCGACCTCTCCGCCGATATCGACCGCCTGACCAGCCAGTTGGCAGACCTGCGCGCATCACTCGCGCGGCAGGCCAGCGCCTCGGCCGAGGATGCATCCGACTATCTCGTGCCCCGCGCCCGGCAGGTCGCCCGGCAATTTCGTCATGAATTTCGTCATGGCGGCCACGATCTCACAGAGGTCATACGCCGCAATCCCGGTACGACGACAGGTGCGGTGGTCGGCGCACTTGTGTTGACGGCGGCATTTGCATTTCTGCTGTCAAAGGCAGGTTCGGATCGCAACTGAACGTGCGCGGTCAACGCCTGACCAGCGCTGTTTGTTCGATCGATGAAGAGGGTCCGGCTTCGTCCTTCAATGTACCGACGGTTCGTCGTCGCCCTCTTCAAGAAAGCTCTTCAGGCCATCACGCTCGGCGGTTGCAAGAAATTCTTCCCAGGCGGCCTGGTCGGTTTCGAAATCCTCTTCCCAAGTGGTGACGACTTCGGTCTGGCTTATGACTTCAAGCGTCCAATCGCCGTTGGTGCCCGCCTCGCGAAAAATATCGACAAGAACCGTAATGCCCTCATCTTCGAACTCTCCAGCGAATTCGGAATGTTCAAGCTTAGGCTCCTTGGATGGCTTTGGCGCGGACTGTTTGGGTTTTGGCGGCTTCGACATGGAACGACCTTCGATTCTTCTGCTGTTGGCACTAGGTGATGACCGGAATATCCGTCCCGTGCAAGGCATAGATAGGGTTCCAGCAACAGAAGCAAAACTGGTTGATGAGCCTGGCTCAACGTAAACGATAAAAATCAGCCCAGACGTACCCGGCAGTTCGAAACAGGCTAGGATTGTCTGAAAAATTGTTGGACAAAGCCCTCCAGCATTTACCGATTTCAAGGATACCCCAGATGCGCGCTACCGTGATCCCTGCCCCAGAATCCGTGCTTCTCGATGTCGTCGGCGCAACCGAACAGTTTCCGGTGCGCCGGGTCTACTGCGTCGGCCGCAACTATGCCGACCATGCGATCGAGATGGGGCATGATCCTTCACGCGAGGCGCCGTTCTTCTTCCAGAAGAATGCCGACAATGCCTATAACGGCGAGAGCTTCCCTTATCCGCCCCTGTCCTCCAACGTGCATTTCGAGGTGGAGCTAGTGATGGCGCTTTCGGGCGGCGGTGCGGATATCGCGGCCGAGGATGCGCTTTCCAAGGTCTATGGTTATGGTGTCGGCATCGATTTCACCCGTCGCGACCTGCAGGACCAGATGAAGAAGGCGGGCCGTTCCTGGGAAGTGGCGAAGGCGTTCGAGAAGTCTGCTCCTGTCTCCGCCCTCGTGCCGGCTTCAAAGATCGGCCACCCGCAGGAAGGTTCGGTCTGGCTGGACGTCAACGGCTCGCGCAAGCAGGACGGCAACCTGAACCAGATGATCTGGAAACTGCCGGAAATCATCGCCGAGCTTTCCAAGCAGTTCGTGCTGGCGCCGGGCGACATCATCATGACCGGAACGCCGGCCGGCGTGGGCGCGATCGTCAAGGGCGACAAGGTAACCTGCGGCGTTGCCGGCGTCGGTGAATTGTCGCTGACGGTGATCTGATTTCAAGATCAGGGAGAGACGGATGCCGATCTACGCACTTGGAGAATTTGCACCGACACTCCCCGCTCCCGACCGCTATTGGGTGGCGCCGGACGCCAATCTTATCGGCAAGGTCGATATCCACGACGATGTCGGCATCTGGTTCGGCGCAACCCTGCGCGGTGACAACGAGCCGATCACGATCGGCGCACGCTCCAATATCCAGGAAGGCGTGATGGTGCATACCGATCCGGCCTTCCCCGTCATGATCGGTTCCGATTGCACGATCGGCCATCACGCGATCATCCATGGCTGCACGATCGGCGACAACTCGCTGGTCGGCATGGGGGCGACGATCCTCAATGGCGCGAAGATCGGCAGGAACTGTCTGGTCGGCGCCAACGCGCTCGTCACCGAGGGAAAGGAATTTCCCGACAATTCCCTGATCGTCGGGTCACCGGCAAAAGCGATCCGCGTTCTGGACGACGAGGCTGCGGCAAAGCTCACCGCGTCTGCGGCCCGTTATGTGGAAAACTGGAAGCGGTTTTCGCGCGATCTGCGGGCTCTGTAAGGCAGCCGCCCGCACATCACCGAACAGCGAAAATCCGTGACGACGATCAGAACAGCAGTCTGACGCCAGTCAGGTTGCGGATTGCGCTCTTGAGCAGGTTGAAAACCGCGGTCAGAATTTTCTGTGCCGTCACATAGGCCATGAAGGCGAACTCCCTGAGCGTACTGTTCAGGTTGAGTTCCAGAAGATGCAGCGTCGCATCCGCCTGCTTGTCATCAATGGCGCCGGCGGCGAGCTTTCCAGTCACTTCAGCCGTCTTTTCGGCAATGAACTGGAAGTCATTGGCAAGCTCATCCTTGATTTTCGCCCATTGTTCGAGCGCGACGTCCTTCACCACGCTCACGAGGCCTTCAAACAATTCGTCGGCTGATTTCGGCTTGAACTTCGATACATCGATCGCCATCACGCTTCCCCCCTATTTGAGCGCAGTTTCCATTGTTTTCGGCTTGTCACAGGTATTCTTGATGATCTCCAAATTAAGCAGTTCGTCTCGGGCGCGCGCTCCNNCCCCGCGGGGGAGCCTGTTTCTGGACGATTCGATCGACTGCCAGCAATCCTCGATGTTCCTGGCGTGCAGCTCGGCCGCGTGGGCCGCCGGCTGTCCCCTGAGATAGGCCGGTCTTTTCCGCACCAGATCCTGAGCTTCCTTCGCCGCAGCCAGAGCGGAAATATAAAGAGGCTCCAAGCTGGAATAGGCGACGGGCTGCGGCGCGCGCGTCTCGATCAGGGTCTCTATCCTGGTCAGTTCGGTGCCCACCACGCCGAGCTTTTCAAAGATCACTTCGTTATATTCCGGCGTGAAGGCCAGACAGCCAGCAAGCAGAACCGGCAGGCATGCGGATAATGCAAAGACAGAAAACCTCATGTCATCCCCCAATGTCTCAACACGGGGAACACTACATCAGGTTTAATTTATTTCAACATATATATTTAAGGTTGCAATTGCGATTTCAGGCCGCGCATTTCTCGCAAAGGCCGCGGATTTCGATCGTCGTCTTGGACGGTTTGAAACCCTTCGACTTGGCCCAGTCTCCCAGATTGTGATCGACCTTGTGATCATGGAATTCGATGACCTGGTTGCAGCTTTCGCAGATGGCGAAAGCGACCGTGCCATGGCCGTGCCCATGGGCGCCGCCGCAACATTCATGATCCCGATGGGCGCAGGCGACAAAAGCATTGAGGCTTTCCAGCCGATGGACCATGCCGAATTCGGTCAGTTTGTCGAGTGCGCGGTAGACCTGCAGCGGGGCGCGAAAACCGTGATCGCGCAGCTTGTCGAGGATGGTATAGGCGCTCATCGGGCCTTCGGCGCGGTTCAGCGCATCGAAGACCAATGCCTGGTTCTTGGTCAGGGCCGGATTGACGATCGGGGCGTTCATCCTTGTACTCCCTTGTTTGCCGGCCGCTCGGCCGTGGTACGGCCGAAGGCAGGGATTAGACTTACGACGAAAAGTAGGAGCGCGGCGACCACGATGGAAGGGCCGGACGGCGTGTCATAGGTGAGCGAGCCGAAAAGCCCGCCGATGACAGCGAGGGCTCCGACAAGCGAAGCGAAGACTGCCATCCATTCCGGGCTTGCCGAAAAGCGCCGCGCGGTGGCAGCCGGGATGATCAGAAGCGATGTGATGAGCATGATGCCGACGATCTTCATGGCGATTGCAATGACGAGCGCCATCAGCAGCATGAAAAACAGCTTTGTGCGCCCCGGGTTCATGCCTTCGGCCTCGGCAATATCCTCACTGACGGTGGAGGCGACCAGCGGACGCCAGAGCCAGACGATGGCGGCGATCACGATCGCTCCGCCACCCCAGATGAGGGCAATGTCGCCAGATGTTACCGCAAGAATATCGCCGAAGAGGAAGGCGATCAGATCAATGCGCACCCATGTCATGAAGGCGACCAGCACCAGGCCGATCGCCAGCGCCGAATGGGAAAGAATGCCGAGAAGCGCATCGGCGGAAAGCGACTGGCGGCGCTGCAGCAGGAGCAGCATGGCCGAAACCAGGACCGCCACGCCGAAAACGGCGATCAGCAGGTTGACCTCGAAGAACAGCGACAGCGCCACGCCGAGAAGCGCCGAATGGGCCATCGTATCGCCGAAATAGGCCATGCGCCGCCAGACGACGAAACAGCCGAGCGGGCCCGCGGTGAGTGCCACGCCGATGCCGGCAATGAGGGCGCGGACGAAGAAATCGTCAAGCATGGCGGCTACCCCCATCATGATGGTGGGCATGGTCGCCATGGTGGTGATGATCGTGATCGGCATGGTCGTGATCGTGCCCGTGATGGTGGCCATCGTCCTTATGGCAATGATCGGTGATGGAGCCATCCGCATGGCGCACGCGGCCATCGGGCAGATGGGTATGGTCATGGCTGTGGTTATAGACGGCGAGCGCCCGGGCATTGCCGCCGAAAAGCTTCATGTAGTCGGAACTCTGGCTGACCACTTCCGGCGTGCCGCGGCAGCAGACATGGCCGTTGAGGCAGATCACCGTATCGGTGCCGGCCATGACCATGTGGAGATCGTGCGAAATCATCAGGATGCCGCAGCCGGTCGAATTGCGGATCGTTCGGATGAGATCGTAGAGCGCCGCCTCGCCGGCGAAATCGACACCCTGGACGGGTTCGTCGAGCACCATCAGGTCGGGCTTGCGGGCAATGGCGCGGGCAAGCAAAGCGCGCTGGAACTCGCCGCCGGAAAGATGGCGGACTTCCGAACCGGCGAGATGCGGGATGCCCGTGGCTTCGAGGGAAGCCATGATCTCGGCCTCCTTCAATGGGCCGGTCAGCGTCATCAGGCGTCGCACGGTGAGCGGCATGGTCCAGTCGATCGCAAGTTTCTGCGGCACATAACCGATGCGCAGGTTTTTCGTGCGCGAAACCATGCCTTCGTCGGCCTTGAGAACGCCGATCGCCATTTTCGCCGTGGTCGACTTGCCGGCGCCGTTCGGGCCGATCAAGGTCACGACCTCGCCGCGGGAAATGGTGAAATCGACGCCGCGGACGAGCCAGCGGCCATCGCGGCGGATGCCGGCATTTTCCAGAGAGACGAGGGTTTCGGCGGGTTTTTCCCGGTTTTTCTGGGCAGATTCTGCCCGGCTGCTCATCAGCATGATCGGCGAATTTTCCTGTTGTCACCCGTCATGCCACACGTTATAGCATAACGCAATTGATGTAATAACATTACGTCGGTAAACAAGGAAGACCGAACATGAAATTCGCCGCCGCCCTTCTCCTCTCCTCGGCCGCCATGATCGCGGCACCGAATGCCAACGCCGCCGCACCCGATGTCGTCGTGTCGATCAAGCCGATTCATTCGCTGGTTTCGGCGATCATGAAGGGCGTCGGCGAGCCGAAACTGATCGTCGATGGCGCGGCCTCCCCCCATACGTTCACGATGAAGCCGTCGAATGCGCGCACGCTGGAAGGCGCCGACATGGTGTTCTGGGTCGGCCACGGCATGGAAGCTTTTCTGGAAAAGCCACTGGAAGCACTGGCCTCCAAGGCGAGCGTGGTGACGCTGGAAGATGCGCCGGGGCTGGAAAAGCTGCCCTTCCGCAAGGGGGGCGCGTTCGAGGCGCATGACCATGGCGATCATGCAGGCGGACACGAGCATGCACATGGCGAAAGCGAAAAACATGCCGATCATGACGATGAAGGTCATGATCATGAAGGGCATGATCACGGCGCATTCGATACGCATCTGTGGCTCGATCCGATGAATGCCAAGGCATTCGCCGCGGAGATAGAGAAGGCACTTGTCCAGGCCGATCCCGAACATGCCGCGACCTATCAGACCAACGGCGCCGCATTGATGCAGCAGATCGACGCCATGGATGCGGAGATCAAGGAAACACTGTCACCGGTCAAGGACAAGCCGTTCATCGTCTTCCACGACGCCTATCAGTATTTTGAGCATCATTACGGCGTGAAGGTCGCGGGGTCGATCACGGTCAGCCCCGAGACGATGCCGGGCGCGGAACGGGTGAAGCAGATCCACGAGAAGGTGACGCAGCTCGGTGCGACCTGCGTGTTCGCCGAACCGCAGTTCGAACCGAAACTGGTGAAGGTGGTGACGGAAGGGACGCCGGCGAAATCCGCGACGCTCGACCCGGAGGCAGCGACACTGAACGCCGGGCCGGACCTCTATTTCGAACTGATGCGGGGCCTTGCAACCTCGATGAAGACCTGCCTGTCGCAGTGATGTGGAGGCCGGGCCAAGAGTTTCCCCTCGCGACCGGCTTAGAGCAATTTCGACGCAATTCCGGACGCAAAACCGGCTTCCACTTTTGCTGGAATTGCTCTCAAGGCAGATGACCGGCGGGTGCCTAACGACACACCCGCCGGTCTCCTTTTTTGCTCTTAACGAGCAGCGATGATGCTGGAAATGACGCCGGTGGCGATGCCGATCATCAGGTAGTCGTTATCGACCTTCACCCACTTGTAACCGCGCGGCGGAGCCGACAGGCGGTAACGGCGATAGTCGCGGACATCGGCCATGCGGCGGCGCTCGGCGGCAGTCGCGCGATGGCCCTTCGACCAGCGCTGTTTGTGGATCACAACCTTCTTTTCGACACGAACCCGCTTGTCCACCCGCTTATCGACATGCCGCTCAATATTGCGGCTACGGTCGCGGTCATTGCGCCAATCCTGGGCCTGGGCTGCGGTTGCGATCGGGCCGGCCAGAAAGGTTGCGGCGACGAGAGCGATAACGAACTTCTTCATGGCGATTTCCTTGCGTTGAACACACCCAAGAATTAGGGCTCAAGCGATGAATGCCGTATGAATGCAAGATTAAATATGCGTAATGAAATTATGGACTTGCGGTAACCCTCTCGCGGAGAAAATTAACACTTTGGAAAGCCCCGGCAAAAATCAGCCGGGAATCGCCTCGTAGGAGAAGCGGCTGAAATCGGCGGACTTCGCCCTGCCCGACGTATCGAAGGCAAACATGCCGGCGAAGGCGCCGGTAAAGGAGCCATGCTCGCCGCGGCCTCCTTCATCGGAAATGACGCCGGCATCGAGGGCCGGGCCGATCTCCTGCCAGTCATTGCTGCCTGTGGGCCGCCAGAAGAATTGCAGCTCGTTGTCGCGGATTTGCATGGCGAGTTCCACCGGGCCTTCGGGAATGGCGACACCGCTGCCGGCCGGGAACTGCATGCGGCCATGGGGAAAATCGCCGGGGCAGGAGAAGATCGTTACCACGCGTCCGAGTTTTTCATGCCGGGTGACGACGAGGGCGTGGAATTTGTGGCGATTGTAGTAATGGGTCAGGCCGAAGGCCTGCTGGTAGGTTTCCGGATCGAAGGTCTCGACCGTGGTTTCGGCGCGAAACCGGTGATGTTCCTGGCGGCGGGCGACGAGCGATTGTTCGAACCATGAGCCAATGCTTTCGCGGCCGATCAGGCGGAGTTTGCCGGGATTTGCCGTGAGGCTGAAGATACGCTCCGGCTCGGACGTGCGCAGCCACTGGAAATCGATGGGAAGCGTTTCGCCGTCGAAGCTGTAGTCGATGCGGGCGGGTTTTGCGATCGGCTGGACATCGGTCGGGGCAGGCACATCGACATCCGGGACCACGCCGCCCTGGGCGAGATAAAGCCAGTCATCCTCCTTCCAGACGCATTTCTGCAGGCCGGTTTCGCGGCCGAGCGGGGAGCGACGATCGGGGGCGAGCGGTCGGCTGCAGAGATGGGTGTGATAGACGTCACCATCCGGTGTCTCGACATACTGGCCGTGCCCTGCCCGCTGCAGCACCGCTTCCGGATTGTCCTTTGACGTCAGCAGATGGGTGTTCGGATGTAACTGGTACTGGCCGTCAATGGTGCGCGAGCGGGCCATTGTTACCGCATGGTCGTAACCGGTGCCACCTTCGGCTGTGGTCAGATAATACCAGCCGTTGCGCTTGAAGAGATGCGGCGCTTCGACGAGGCCGAGCGGGCTGCCGGGAAAGATGTTGGTGATCGGGCCTTTCAGCGCCTTCGCCTCCGGGTCCCATTCCTGCAGCAGGATGCCGTCGAAGGCCGGGTGTTTCGGCGCGCCGCCGTAACTTTCGGTGCGGTGGTTCCATTGCATGTTGACGAACCATTTGCGGCCGTCGTCATCGTGGAACAGCGACGGGTCGAAACCAGATGAGTTCGCATAAGACGGATCGGACCAATCGCCCTCGATCGTCGGCGAGGTGACGATGTAGTTGTGGGCGTCCTTGAAATTGCCGTCGTAACGTTTGACGTCGGTATATACCAGCCAGAACAGGCCATCGGCATAGGAGAGGCATGGTGCCCAGACGCCGCAGCTGTCGGGATTGCCGCGCATGTCGAGTTGGGACTTTCGCTCCAGCGGACGGCGGATGAGCGTCCAGTTGACGAGGTCACGGGAGTGGTGGATCTGGACGCCGGGATACCATTCGAAGGTGGAGGTGGCGATGTAATAATCCTCGCCGAAACGGCAGATGGATGGATCGGCGTTGAAGCCCGGCAGGATCGGGTTGCGGATCATGATCGTGTCTCTCCTCCCAGAGAATGTATGAGGCGGCTCCTCAACCGCGTGTCGGCATATGTGTTTCGGCGCTGGCGGTTGGGGCGGCCCCTCATCCGGCTGCCGCCAC
>DLSX01000135.1 GCA_002500765.1 Neorhizobium sp. UBA7851 | reverse complement strand
CGGGGCTGGCGGCTGTTGCGGGGCGCTCGATGCCTTGCGGTCTGCCGTCAGCGTGACCAGCGCGCCCTTGACGCCCGGCACGGCCGTTACCGCCTTTTCGGCAGCCAGCCGCAGGGGCTCAAGCGTCTGGGCCTGATCGGCCGGCACGGTGATCGAAAAATAGACTTTTCCATCGGAGATGAAGACATCCGAGACCATGCCGCGGGTGACGAGGTCGCTTTCGAGATCCGGACTGCGAACCTTGGCGAGTGCTTCCAGCACTTGGTTCTTCGTTACATCCGGCATGTCGAACTCCTGCTTGTGCCTTACGCGCATTCAGGGCCTGCAGCCCGGCGCACATTCATGACCGTTATATAGGAGTTGCGGCCGCGTACCGGCAAGATGAATAAAGCCGCTGCCCGGATGGCAGCCTCCAGGCGCTCAATCCGGACAACGGCTTTTTCTTGGTCGCGTCTCTTTGTACGCTTTTTCAAGTCCCCTCTGGACCTGGTTCTAAGCAAGCATGAAACGTGCCAGTCTGGAAGAGGGTTTTTTCGAGCTTTATCGGAGTGTTTTTCAGAATAGACGTCGAAGAATATGGCATTCCGCACTGCAGCAAACAGTGATCGCACACCATTTGTGCAGATTAGAGAAAGCCTATTTAATCAACCCGATGCGCAGAGCCTTGGCTACTGCCTGGGTGCGATTGACGGTGTCGAGTTTTTTTGCTGCCCGGTTCAGGTAATGATTGACGGTATGCTCGGAGAGACCGAGGATGTCGGCTATCTCGGCACTTGTCTTTCCCGCCGCGGTCCATGTGAGGCAGTCGATCTCGCGATCGGTCAGGAGATCGGTCGCACGCACATCCATGGTGCGGATTTCAGCCAGCCGGTCGAAAATGTGGATCGCCGCAAAGGTCAGTTCCATCAGATGCTGGCGGTTCGGCTCATCACTTATGCCGCCGACCACGACCGCACCTCTGGCTCCCGATGTTTCGTGAACCGGGATACAGGCGCCGCGGACGATGCCGAATCTCGAAAATACAGCTGACATTTCCGGCGTTTCGGCATCGCGCTCGAGATCGAAAGAAAAAGGTATGACCGAGCGGCGCAGCTGCCGCAGAACAAAACTCGAGCGGATCAGCCCCTCGCGATCAAACAGCGACACGAGTTCGGCCGGCCAGTTGTTGATAATCGCGCTGCCGGAAAGGCCGAGCGCGGTTGCCGGGGGCAGGTTGAGAACCATGAAATTCTTGAAGCCGTAAGCCTCGACAAGCTTCTTTGTAAAACGGAAGACATCGAACTGGGTCTTCAAGCCTGAGATCTCTTCGACATTTACGTCGAAGGTCATCAGTTCGGCGGCCGTTTCCGTTTTGGACATTTTTTTCTTCTCTGTTCCGAATGCGCCGGATCGCCGGCGCAAGCACACGAATCATTCAGGTGATTTTCGGAGATCGCTCAGTGGGAGAAAAGGCAAAAGTTGCAAGTTCCCTGCATTTCTTCCCGCATCGCGTGTCTTACAAGATTGAGAGCTTCCACTGCAGACTTAAAAGAGATGTTAATTTTTTGGGCGATCAACATTTTTATCAATACTGACATGTAATCGTCTTAGCAGAGTTTACTGTACCGTGACATGGGGCCGGAATTATTAGCTGGGGATGAAATATCCTGCTGCACGTCGCGGTGGACAGCGGCACTGCGATGTGGCGAATAGGCACTCACGACTGCGACATGGCATCCGGGAGGAAAAAGATGGCATCCATTCATCCGTTCAACGGCACCGTTCTGTCTTCGGCTCTTTGCGAACTGGGCGAAGGGATCAGTTTCGAAGCGGAGACCAACAGTCTGTGGTGGTGCAATATCCTCGGCCGGGCGCTCCATTCTCTCGATCTCGCCAGCGGCGAAGAGACGATACACCCGCTGCCGGTCATGGCGAGCGTCGTGGCGCGAATCGATGCCGACCGCCAGCTGATCGGAAGCGACGAGGGCCTGTTCATCCGCAACCGCGCAACCGGCGAGCTTGCGCCGCATGGCGAGCTCTAACCCGGCAATCGGGCCAACCGATCCAATGACGGACGCGTGCACGCATCGGGCAGTCTGTGGATCGGCACGATGGGCCGCACGGCCGCCGATGGCGCGGGCGCGATCTACCACGTCGCCAAGGGCGTGGTGACGCAGCTTTACGACAAGATCAGCATACCGAACTCGATCTGCTTTTCACCAGACGCTGCGACCGCCTATTTCGTCGATACCCGCGGCAACAGGCTGATGAAGGTTTCGGTCGATCCCGCGACCGGCCTGCCGACCAGCGCGCCATCGGTTTTCATCGACGGAAGCACCGATCCGGGCGGTATCGACGGATCGATCTGCGATGCCGATGGCCACTTGTGGAACGCGCGTTGGGGTGAAGCGGCACTCGACCATTACGATGCCGACGGAACCTTCATCGAGCGATATCAGCTGCCCGCCAAGAGGACGACCTGCCCCGCGTTCATCGGCAATGGCCGGATTGCCGTCACATCCGCCTGGGAAGGACTGGACGAACTCGGCCGGGCCGACGATCCCATGGCCGGCGCGACCTTTGCGGTCGAAACCGGCGCAGCCGCAAGCTACGATCCCGCCTACCGTCTCTGAGACTTGCCGCAATGTCTCAGGTCGGGACATAGGCAGTCTAAAAAAACGGCAAGTTAAGGAACCATTCCTGCTCCCCTTTGTTTTTCCTAGCGAACCGGCACCGTGAAGCCTCCCGTTCATGGCGCGGTTTTAATGAACGATAACAAACGGAAAAGGCAGGAACACCATGAAGAAGACCCTTGGAGCAATTATCGCGGCCGCTCTCATGACGTCCACCGCCCTCGCACCCGCATTCGCGCAGACCAACAATGCTGCGCCGGCCACTCCGGCAGCACCGACTGCGCCTGCGGAAAGCAATACGATGGCTCCGGCGGCTGGGGCTCCGGCAGCCGGTTCGACCACGTCGGCTGCGGCTGATGCTCCCTATCTGACCGAGCAGGCGGAAACACAGGTCAGCGCCAATGATTATATCGGCAAGCAGATCTACAATGCCAACAACGAGAGCATCGGCAACGTCAACGACCTGATTCTCGAAGAAAACGGCGGCCTTGTCGCAGCCGTGGTCGGCGTCGGCGGCTTCCTCGGCATCGGACAGAAGGATGTTGCGCTGCCGATGAGCAAGGTGAGCCTGACCCGCGACGCGGAAAACAACAATGATGTGCGTCTGACGACGACGGAAACAGCCGAAGCGCTGCAGTCCGCCCCGGAATTCAAGACGCTGGACGATAAGCAGGCGGCGACCGACGCGACCACGACATCATCGACGACGATGACGCCGGCTGCGCCCGCAGAACCTTCCACGGGTGGCGATACAAACTCGTCGACGGCTCCGAAGCAGTAAGCTTCAAGCCCGGAACGAGCCATCCGCCACGCGTGATGTTGTGATACCTGAGAAGGGCGGTGCTGCGGCGTCGCCCTTTCGTTGTTCTACAGAAGCGAACAGAGCCGCAGCGCATCATAGATGGCGGCATGGATGTTGCGGCTTGAGACCGCATCACCGATCCGGACGAGATCAAAGGCCGCATCCTCATTCGTCGAGACCAGCGGGGGCCGGCGTTCGATCAGTGCCCTGTAATCCACCGCTCCGAGATTTCTCGACATCGGCTTCAATTCAAGAAACAGGTCGGCATTGGCTTGCGTGCCATGTTCCACCACGACTTGGCCGACCTGACGCTCGACGGTCGCGGGCGAATAATCCGAGCCGAGAACGGCGGTCAGGCCGTTGCCATTGCGCCGCACGGATTTCAGCCGCGTGTTGATCGTGACCTTTACGTTCCTTTCCGCAAAGGCTTTCGCGTAGGGCACGTGGTTCATGCCGCCCATTTCGGGGGCGAAAAACCGTTCGGGCGACACCAGTTCCAGCTCCGTACCGGTCGATGCGATGACTTCCGCCGCGCTCATGCCGGGATGGCCGCCATTGTCATCGAAAAGAAGAACCGGGCCCTGCGGCTTTATCGTGCCCGCCAGAATATCCCAGCTCGAGGTAACGAGATCGTCGCCTTCCTGCAGTTCGGGCGCCTGGGCGAAACCGCCTGTCGCGACCACGACGAGACCCGGCTCGAGGGAAAGCACGTCTTCCGCCTCGGCGTAAACATCATAACGGATCTCCACGCCGAGGCGTTCGAGTTCCGACAGACGCCAGTCGACGATGCCGATCATTTCGCGACGGCGGGGATTGCGGATGAGAAGATTGACCTGGCCGCCGGCCTCGCCCGTCGCTTCGAGCACGGTGACCGAATGGCCGCGCTCGGCCAGAACCCGCGCCGCCTCCAGGCCCGCCG
>DLSX01000207.1 GCA_002500765.1 Neorhizobium sp. UBA7851 | reverse complement strand
CTGCCGGATCTCGCCGAGATCAAGGGGCAGGAAAGCGCCAAGCGTGCCTTGGAAGTCGCAGCGGCCGGCGGCCACAATCTGCTTTTTGTTGGCCCGCCCGGCTCCGGCAAGTCGATGCTGGCGGCGCGCCTGCCATCCATCTTGCCGCCGCTTTCGGCAGCCGAACTGCTGGAAGTCTCGATGATCCACTCGATCGCCGGCCAGCTTTCGGGCGGAAATCTCTCGGATCGCCGGCCCTACCGCACGCCCCATCATTCCGCGACCATGGCGGCGCTCGTTGGCGGCGGCCTGCGGGCAAAACCGGGCGAGGCGTCGCTTGCCCANNGGTGTCCTGTTTCTCGACGAGTTTCCTGAATTCTCGCCGCAGGTACTGGATGCCCTGCGCCAGCCGCTGGAAACCGGCGAATGCGTCATTGCCCGCGCCAATCACCGTGTTTCCTATCCAGCCAGCATCCAGCTCATCGCAGCGATGAACCCCTGCCGCTGCGGCATGGCGGGGGAACCCGGCCATACCTGTGCCCGCGGGCCGCGTTGCGCCGCGGATTATCAGGCTCGTATTTCCGCCCCGCTGATGGACCGTATCGATATCCGCATCGACGTGCCGGCGGTGTCGGCATCGGAGCTGATCCGGCCGGCACCCGCGGAAAGCAGTGCCGACGTCGCCAAACGCGTTTATGCAGCGAGAGAACTGCAGCAGGATCGCTACCTCGCAGCGGGCCTGCCGGGACCGCTCACCAATGCGCGCTGCTCGACCGCACTGATCGAGAAGGTGGCGGAGCCTGATGCGTCCGGCCTGCAACTGTTGAGGGATGCGGCGGAGAAGCTGAAATTCTCTGCTCGCGGTTATCATCGGGTGCTGAAAGTCGCCCGCACGCTGGCCGATCTCGATGGCAAGCCGACGGTCGGCCGGCTTCATCTTGCCGAGGCGATCTCTTATCGGATGGCGAGCGAAAGATTGGCGATCGCGGCGGCATGAGACGGTCATGGTTGGAGAATGAATTTCGGGCGATGACTGCGCGGCGACCTGAAAGCATCGTCGTCCCGATCCCCAAGCCATCTTTTATCGGTAAATGACCGGCCGGGTGTTTCCGGCCGGTCATGAAGACAAGTTTTACTCGCCCAGCCCGTCGAACAGGGCGGTCGAGAGATAACGCTCTGCGAAGGAGGGGATGATCACGACGATGGTCTTGCCGGCATTTTCCGGCCGGCTGCCGACTTCGATTGCAGCCTTCAGCGCCGCGCCGGAGGAAATGCCGACCGGCACGCCTTCCAGGGCGGCGACATGGCGGGCCGTTTCCAGAGCGTCGACGCTGGCGACCGTGACGATCTCGTCATAGATTTTCGTATCGAGGATCTTCGGTGCAAAGCCCGCGCCGATGCCCTGGATCTTGTGCGGGCCGGGTTCGCCGCCGGAAAGCACCGGCGATTCCTTCGGCTCGACGGCGATGACCTTCAACTCGGGATTTCGTCCCTTCAGCACTTGGCCGACGCCGGTGATCGTGCCGCCGGTTCCGATACCGGCAACGAAGATATCCACCTTGCCATCGGTATCGTTCCAGATTTCCTCGGCCGTCGTCTTGCGGTGGATTTCCGGGTTGGCCTCGTTTTCGAACTGCTGCGGTATGATCGCGTCGGGTAACGTGGCGGCAAGTTCTTCCGCCTTGGCGATCGCGCCCTTCATGCCCTTCGGGCCTTCGGTCAGAACCAATTCTGCACCAAGCAGTGCCAGCATCTTGCGGCGCTCGACAGACATGGTTTCCGGCATGGTCAGGATCAGCTTGTAGCCCTTGGCGGCAGCCGCGAAGGCAAGCGCAATACCGGTATTGCCGGATGTGGGTTCGACAAGCGTGGTCTTGCCGGCGGTGATCTTGCCTTGGGCTTCCAGGCTCTCGATCATGGCAACGCCGATACGGTCCTTGACGGATGCGATCGGGTTGAAGAATTCCAGCTTGGCCAGGATCGTGGCCTTCACGCCCTTTTCCTTCGCCAGCTTGTCCAGCCTCACGAGTGGCGTGTCACCGATCGTTTCGGTGATCGAGGAATAGATGCGGCCACGGCCCGGCTTCTTGTCCGACATTGTCGTTTCTCCACGAGAGCGCCGTGCGTCCGAATGGACGCACAAAGGACGCTCTATCTTTTTAAGTCCACGCACCAGGCTTTCCGAAAATCGGAAAGCCTGGTGCGTGGAACAGGTGATCGAAAAATAGTGTTCGATGGAGCAACAGGCGAGGATGATTTTCTCTTATCACATCGAAAAAACGCGAAATATCCTTCTCTCTATAAGTAACATGACGCAATGCCATGCTTCAAAAGAGGCGATGTTGACAGCTATCAATGTCGGCGGGGCCGTAAAGCGCTGTCAGACACCAGTCGAACCGAAGCCGCCTGCACCGCGCACGGTCTCGGTCACTTCGCTGATCTCTGCTACGCGCACCTGCGTCACCGGCGCGATCACCATCTGGGCGATCCTCATGCCGCGGGTAATCACGAAATCCTCCTCGCCGAGATTGATCAGCAGCACCTTCACCTCACCGCGATAATCGCTGTCGATCGTGCCGGGCGTGTTGAGGCAGGTGATACCGTTCTTGAAGGCGAGACCGGAGCGAGGCCGGATCTGCGCCTCGAAGCCCGCAGGCACCTCGAAGATGAAGCCGGTCGGCACCAGCGCGCGTTTGCCCGGAGCAAGTGTCAATGGTTCAGCCTCTGGCACTGCCGCGCGCAAATCCATGCCCGCGGCACCAGCGGTTTCATATGACGGCAGGTCCAGTCCATCGCCGTTCGGCAGGCGGACGAGATTGAGCTTGGGCGAAGACGATATGTGAGCGTTCATTCTTTCATTAGCCCGGTCGTGGCCGCCGGGGTCAAACACGAATTGAAACTTATCCACTAAGTCGCTAGATACGCGGCAACTCGAAGGATTGTTGCTGACATGGCCGAAACTCTGGCAGAGGCGGTTTCCCGCCGCCGTACATTTGCGATCATCGCCCACCCGGACGCGGGCAAGACGACGCTCACTGAAAAGCTGCTTCTGTTCGGTGGTGCCATCCAGCTCGCCGGCGAGGTCAAGGCGAAGAAGGATCGCATCCAGACGCGCTCCGACTGGATGAAGATCGAGCGCGAGCGCGGCATCTCGGTCGTTACCTCGGTGATGACCTTCGAATATAACGACAAGGTCTTCAACATCCTGGATACGCCGGGTCACGAAGACTTCGCCGACGATACCTATCGCACGCTGACGGCGGTGGATGCCGCGATCATGGTCATCGATGCCGCCAAGGGTATCGAGCCGCGGACGCTGAAACTTTTCGAAGTCTGCCGCATGCGCGATATTCCGATCATCACCTTCGTCAACAAGATGGACCGCGAAAGCCGCGACATCTTCGAAATTTTGGACGAGGTGGAAGAGAAGCTGGCGCTCGATACCGCTCCGATCACCTGGCCGATCGGCCGTTCCAAGAGCTTCTGCGGCTCCTATCACCTTGCCGAAAACAAGGTGCGCGGTCCCGATAGCGAAGAGGCGATTTCCGTCAACGGCCCGCAGGCCGTCATGGATCGTCTGCCCGAAAACGAGCGCGCCGCCTTCGTCGAAGAGGTTGAACTTGCGCTCGAAGCCTGCCGCCCGTTCGACCGTCAGGCCTTTCTCGAAGGCCATATGACGCCGGTCTTCTTCGGCTCGGCGCTGCGCAATTTCGGCGTACGTGATCTAATCAATGCGCTCGGCGACTTCGCCCCGCCACCGCGCGACCAGGTTGCCGATATCCGCACCGTCCATGCCGCTGAAGACAAGATGACGGCCTTCGTCTTCAAGATCCAGGCGAATATGGACCCGAACCATCGCGACCGTATCGCTTTCGCGCGTATCTGCTCCGGCAAGCTGGAGCGCGGCATGAAGGCAAGGCTTGCCCGTACCGGCAAGCAGCTGGGTCTCACCGCGCCGCAATTCTTCTTCGCTTCGCAGCGCCATATCGCGGATACCGCCTATGCCGGTGACGTCGTCGGCATTCCGAACCACGGCACGCTTCGTATCGGCGATACGCTGACCGAAGGTGAATCGCTGGTGTTTCAGGGCGTTCCGAACTTCTCGCCGGAAATCCTCCGCCGCGTGCGTCTCGGTGATGCGATGAAGGCGAAAAAGCTCAAGGAAGCCCTGCAGCAGATGGCCGAAGAAGGCGTCGTGCAGCTCTTCCAGCCGGAAGACGGTTCGCCCGCCATTGTCGGTGTGGTCGGTGCGCTGCAGCTCGACGTGTTGAAGGAACGGCTTTCGGCGGAATACAGCCTGCCGGTCAGTTTCGAAATGTCGCGCTTCTCGGTCTGCCGCTGGATCTCGTCAGACAACAAGGCGGATCTCGAAAAGTTCCTCACCGTCAAGCGCGGCGATATCGCCCGCGATCTCGACGGCGATCCGGTGTTTCTTGCACAGGATGCGTTTTCGCTGCGTTACGAGGCCGAGCGTTATCCGGCCATCAAGATGGCTGCCATCAAGGAATATCACGTCGCCAAGGCGGCATGATCCTGCTCAATCGATCTTCAACTCCGACCTGCCGCTGGTGAGGTCGGAGATCAGTCGCGACACGGCCTCGACCTCTGCTTCCGGCACGCGAAGCACGAGGTCGGCACCGGTCGCGGTAAACTGTTCCTCGGCGATGCCAAGGTCGACGATCGCCTGAAGGCGCGCCTTGACGCGCGCCAAATCTGAAAAGTCGAGCCGCACGAGCCCTTCCACGGAAGGCTTCAGTTCCACCATCGCAGCGCTTCTCAGGCATGCGGCTGCCGTGCCGCCATAGGCACGCACCAGACCGCCGCTGCCGAGCAATATCCCGCCGAACCAGCGGGTCACGATCACCACGACATTGGTCAGCGATTGGCCGTCGATGGCTGCCAGGATCGGTTTTCCCGCCGTGCCGCTCGGCTCTCCGTCATCGGAAAACCGATAGGCCGGTCCGATCCGCCATGCCCAGCAATTGTGGTTGGCGCCGGCCTCTGCATGGGCAGCAATCGCCGCCTTCGCTTCCTCCCCGGTCGCGATCGGGAGCGCGATCGCCAGAAACCGGCTTTTCTTGATGATCTGCTCGAATGTTGCTGTCTGCTCTAGCTGGAACATTATTGAGCTTTATCGCCCGGATTGCCGCAATGGAAGTGTCCCGCACCTTCCGTCACGCCTGATCGATTTAGCCACTCTCCTTCACTACGAGATATTCCATCGAATATCTCGTAATGCCATACTGAGCTCCATTCTGTTCGGGGGAGCCCTTCATGCTGAAGCTGATCAGCGCCGTTATCATTGTCTTTCTGTCCGTCTGCAGTGCCAGCGTCTTTGCGCGGCCATTTACCGACGCGGGTGGCCGCACCGTCGAAATTCCGGACAATGTCACCCGTGTCCTGACTGCCGGTCCTCCGGCTTCCGTCCTTGTTTATGTGCTCGCGCCCGAAAAACTGACCGGCTGGGTGCGCGAACCGAGCGGTGAGGAAAAGCAGTTCCTGCTCCCCGCAGTCCGTGATCTGCCGACCTATGGCAGGCTGACGGGCCAGGGCGGCACCGCCAATATGGAGGCGGTCATTGCGGCAAAGCCCGATCTCATCATCGATGTCGGCTCGGTCAACCCGACCTATATTTCGCTGGCAGACAAGGTGCAGCAGCAGACCGGCATTCCTTACGTGTTGATCGACGGCAGTTTTGCAAATTCGGCCAAGACGCTGCGCCAGGTTGGCGAACTGCTCGGCGTTTCACCGCGTGCAGAAGAGCTTGCGGCCTATGCCGAAACCACGCTGAAGGATCTGGGCGAGGGGCTTGCCAAAGTGCCGGCCGGCGAACGGCCGAAGGTCTATTATGGCCGTGGCCCGGAAGGGCTGGAAACGGGTCTTTCCGGCTCGATCAATCTTGAGATCCTCGAAGCTGCCGGCGCCACCAATGTTGCTGCCGCAGCCGGCAAGGGCGGGCTTACCAATGTCTCTCTTGAGCAGGTACTCGGCTGGAACCCTGACATCATTCTCGGCGCCAGCCCGAAATTCATTTCCGCGGTAAAGAGCGACCCGTCCTGGGCAAGCGTTGCAGCGGTCAAGAATGGCAAGGTGTTTGCCGCCCCATCGCTTCCCTTCGGTTGGTTCGACTCGCCGCCCGGCATCAACCGCCTGATCGGCATCCGCTGGCTGGAGGCGCTGCTTTATCCCAAAACCTTTGACGTCGACCTGAAGGCGGATGTGCAGAAATTCTTCAAGCTCTTCTATCAGGTCGAGGTCACGGATGCTCAGCTTGATACCATTCTGAAGGGCGCGATCGAAAAGCCCTGATGAAGAACGCAGCAGATCCCGATCGCGGAAACTGGAAGCTGGTCGCCTTCGGCATCCTTGGCGTCGCTGTGCTGGCTATGGCCTCGATGGCGATCGGCAAATATTCGGTGCCGCCCTCGGCGATCTTGCGCGTTCTCTTCGCCGGTTTGACGGGCGGTCAGCCGGATGTCGATCCGATCCAGCAGACGGTGATCTGGAATGTCCGTCTGCCGCGGGTTATCGCCGGTCTACTGATCGGCGCCGCCCTGGCGGCGGCCGGTGCCACCTATCAGGGCCTGTTTCGCAATCCGCTCGTCTCTCCGGATATTCTCGGCGTGTCCGCAGGCGCCAGTCTCGGCGCGGTGCTCGGCATCTTTCTGAAAATGCCGGTACCTGTCATCCAATTGATGAGCTTCTGCGGCGGGCTGCTGGCAGTCGCAGCCGTTTATGGCGTCGGAGCGGCCGTGCGTGGTCGCGATCCGGTACTGACATTGGTTCTGGCCGGCGTGGCGATCGGCGCCATCGTCGGAGCCGGTATCTCATTGGTCAAGATCCTTGCCGATCCCTATGACCAGCTACCGGCCATCACCTATTGGCTGCTTGGTAGCCTCACGGCCGTCACCCGCGCTGATGTCGGCTCCATCCTGCCGGCGATGGTCATCGGGCTTCTGCCGCTTGTGGCTCTGCGCTGGCGCATGAATGTCATGACGCTTGGCGATGAGGAGGCCCAGACACTGGGTGTCGATACAAGGTTGACACGTCTGGCGCTGATTTTCGGTGCAACGCTGATCACGGCCGCTTCCGTCTCGATTGCCGGTATCGTCGGATGGGTTGGTCTGGTGATCCCGCATGTTGCGCGATTGCTTGTCGGCCCGGATTTCCGCCGGCTTCTGCCGGCCGCGCTTTTGCTTGGCGGCGGTTACATGCTGGTCGTCGACACCCTGGCGCGCAGCGTGGCTTTGACCGAAATCCCGCTCGGTATCCTGACCGCGGTCGTCGGAGCCCCCTTCTTCCTCTGGCTGCTCGCATCCGGCAAGAGAGGCTGGTCCTGATGTTGGAGCTGCGTGATCTCGCCTTCGGTTACGGCACAAGCAGGGTTGGTGGCGGCGTCAGCCTAACCTTGCGCCCCGGTGAAGTTCTGGCACTGCTCGGGCCTAACGGTGCCGGCAAGACGACCTTGTTCAAGACCATGCTCGGGCTTTTGGCTCCACTCGGCGGAGAGGTTCTTCTTGATGCCGCGCCGCTCGAAACGCTCGATCGAAAGGAGCGCGCAAGGCGCATTGCCTATGTGCCGCAGGCGCACGCCGCCCTGTTTCCATTCACCGTGCGTGATGTCGTTCTGATGGGACGTGCGGCGCAGGTAGCGCCCTTCTCATCTCCCGGCCGAAACGATCGCGAGGTGGCATCGGCCGCGCTCGAAAGGCTCGGCATGGCGCATCTCTCGGACCGGCCCTATACCGAAATCTCGGGTGGCGAACGGCAGATGACACTGATTGCCCGCGCCCTGGCGCAGCAGCCGAAAGTGCTGGTCATGGATGAACCCACGGCCAGCCTGGACTACGGCAACCAGATGCGGGTGCTCGGCCATGTCCGCCGGTTGGCGCGCGAAGGCATGGCGGTCGTGCTCTCCACCCACAACCCCGATCATGTCTTCATGGTCGCCGATCGCGTTGCCATGCTCCAGAACGGAGCCTTGGCGGGGATAGGGCCTCCGGCGGATGTGCTGACGGTTGAGCGGGTGAAACAGCTTTATGATATCGATGTGGTGATGGGCGTGCTGCCGGGCGGCAGCTCTCAGGTCTGCTCGCCGCGTCTTGGACCAGGAGATTGAGAATGGTGCGCGAGAACGAAATCCGTCGGAACGAGGTGTCGGTGACGCCGCCGGCGCCAACCGATGCGGGCCTTACCTTCATCGGTGTCATCTCGACGCCTTGGACATCCCGCATGGAAACCCCGCGCCAGGGGCGCCACGACGGGCCGCTTTGCCGGATCGAGATCTATGAGCCATGGGTTGCGGCGCTGAAAGGCGTCGAGGTCTTCGAGCGGCTCGAAATTCTCTATTGGCTGCATCAGTCGCGCAGGGATCTGGTGCTGCAGAGCCCGGCGAGCAACGGCGAAGTGCATGGCACATTTTCGCTGCGCTCGCCTGTCCGACCGAACCCGATCGGAACCTCCATCGTTAAGCTGGAAGGTGTCGAAGGCAATGTGCTTCTGGTGCGTGGACTTGATTGTCTCGACGGCACGCCGCTGATCGACTTGAAACCGGATCGCACCCTGTTCAAGCCGATCGCGCCGCCGCAGCCCGGCGACTACCAGACCGACGAAAACGCTGCGACCGCGCATTATTGTCGGAAGGCTTGAGCCGTCAGGCGCAAGCATAGGCCCTGACGTATTTACAACCATTCGTCTCTTGAACGGGACGAGGTTCTTGGCTCCCCTTAAGCCGGGATGGCCCCATGTCGGACCGTTTCGACCCTCAGGTCTGGAAGGGTATTATTTCCATCTATTTAGGAGCAATCACATGATTGAAGCCATTTTTGCCTTTCGCGCCAAACCCGGCAAGGAAGACCAGCTTCGCGAAGCGACATTGGCAATCGTCGAGCCCACGCGACGCGAGGAAGGCTGCATCCAGGTTGTCGTCCTTGAGGATATTAACGCACCCGGCACCTTCTTCATCCGCGAAACCTGGCGGGATCAGGCAGCCCTGGATGAGCATTTTGCCCAGCCCTATCTCAAGGCGCTTGGCGAGCTACACAAGGAAATCCTGGCCGAACCGCTCAAGCAGCACACGCTCAAGGTTTACGGCTGAGCGGGGAAATTCGGTCGAGCGGTCCATGGGGCGACGTGTCTTCGCCCTATGGGTATTCTCAGTCGATGGCGACCATGACGTCCGAAGCCTTTATCACGGCATAGGCGTCGGAACCGACGGTAAGTTCGAGCTCGTCTACCGCCTCATTGGTGATCGAGGAGGTGACGATCAGGCCGTTGCCGAGGTCGATGCGCACATGGGCCGTTGTTGCGCCCTTCTTGACGTCGACGACCTTGCCCTTGAAACGATTGCGTGCGCTGATCTTCATCGCAGTTCTCCTATGTCGGATTGAGTGGCCGCCAACCAATCCGGTGGAGGGCGTGCTGTCAAGCAGGACGAATGCCCGTCACTCCGTCGTCAGATCCTTGAGAAAATCGTCGCACCAGCGGTTGATGTCGTATTCGAGAAGATGGTTCATCATCTTTTCCCAGCGCTGCTTGCGCTCGTCGAGCGACATGCTGAGGCCGCGGGCGATGGCATGTGCTGTGCCCTCGATATCATAAGGATTGACCAGCAATGCGCCGGTCAGTTCGCGGGCCGCACCGGCAAAGCGTGAGAGCACCAGCACGCCCGGATCCTCCGGGTCCTGCGCCGCGACATATTCCTTGGCGACGAGGTTCATGCCGTCGCGTAGCGGCGTAACGAGCCCGATCCTGGCAAGGCGGTAGAGACCGGCCAGAAGAGGTCGCGGCACGGACCGGTTCACATAGCGGATCGGGGTCCAGTCGACTTGGCCGAGCGCGCCGTTGACGCGTCCGGCCTGTTCGGCAACGGTTCGCTGCATCTGTTCGTATTCCGGAACCTCTGAGCGGGATTTCGGGGTGACCTGCAGATAGGTCACCTTGTTCTGGTAGGCGGGGTTCAGCCGCACGAACTGTTCGAACGCATCGATACGCTGGGTAATGCCCTTGGAATAATCCAGCCTGTCCACGCCGATGATGAGATCGCGGCCCTCGATGCTTTCCTTGGCCTTCTTCACCATCGCATTGCGCGATGCCTTCACCGCATATTTGGCAAAGGCCTCGGTTTCGATGGAGATCGGATAGGCTCCACCCTTGAAGGTGCGGCCGTAGGTGGAGAATTTTTTGCCACCCTCAAGCCTCTCTCCAATTCCCTCGCGCACCAGCCCGCCGCCGAAATTGTCGAGATCGAAATCGGTGTGAAAGCCGACGAGATCATATTGCGACAGCCCGCGCATGATCTGTTCATGCACCGGCATCGCAAACAGCACGTCTGCCGGCGGCCAGGGGATATGCAGGAAGAAGCCGATCTTGTTCTTGAAGCCCATCTGCCGGAGTTCGGCCGCCAGCGGGATTAGGTGATAGTCATGCACCCAGATGATGTCGTCTTCTTTCAGGAGCGGCGCCAGCTTGTGGGCGAAGAAACGGTTGACGCGGAAATAGCCCGCCATTTCCTTGCGGCCATATTCCGCCAGGTCCAGCCGGTAGTGGCAGATCGGCCAGAGCACCCGGTTGGCGAAGCCGTGGTAATATTCCTCGACATCGGTATCGGTCAGATCCGTCAGCGCATAGGTGATGTTGCCGATCTCACGGACATCCAGTTTTTCCGGCTCGCGATCCCCGCTGGAATTGCCCGACCAGCCCATCCAGATGCCGCCGCGCTCTTCCAGCGCTGCCTGCAGGGCAACGGCCAGACCGCCGGCGGGCGCATCGCCTGCCTTTTTCGGAGCGGTGACACGGTTCGAAACGACCACAAGGCGGCTCAAGGCAAATTCCTTCCAATGATGAAGAGCGGCGGCCTGCGCATTATCGCGCGAGGTCAGCCAGAATGTCGCGAAGTTCGGCGGCGGCGGAGAGAAGCATCGTCGCCTGCGTGGCGCTGCCATCCGGCAGGGTCGCCTCACCGATCCTGATCGACAGGCCGCCAAGCTCGTTGGCGGTCTTGAACATGGCTTCGTCCGTCAGGTCATCGCCGATTGCGACCGGCAGCCGGCCTTTGAAGCATGGCTCGACGAGAAAGCGG
>DLSX01000154.1 GCA_002500765.1 Neorhizobium sp. UBA7851 | reverse complement strand
CGGGGGTCGGCATGGCCGTTGGTGTGGGCACGGCCTTCGAACCGGATCGACCTGACAGCGGCAGGCTTGCCGGTGCGTCCGGGCGGGCAAAGGGCAGGGGTACGATGCCGCTTCCCGCGTCACCGTTCTGTGCGAGCGCAAGGCTCGATATGCTGGCTGCACTCAATCCCAAGGTGAGGATCAGAGCGGGCTTCATCATCCGGCAACTCTCGAAAAAGACATCTACCCCCGTTGGGCTCTTCCATTAGGCTCCGGTGGAGTTAACGAAACCTTACCTGGACCCCTAAAATAAGCATCTGCGAACGATCAGAATCACGTGAGCTTTGCGCTTGTCGGCGCTCTGTCACCGCTTTATGGTGCGCCACCTTAGTTGTTGATTACGGCCGAAGCATGGACTGCGGCCATGGGAGTTTTTGCATGTTCAAGGGATCGATCCCCGCGCTCGTAACGCCGTTCACCGCTGGCGGGGCTGTCGATGAAAAAGCGTTTGCAGATCATGTCGACTGGGTGATCGCGGAAGGCAGTTCGGGCCTTGTGCCGGTCGGTACGACCGGTGAATCGCCGACCCTTTCCCATGATGAACACAAGCGGGTGGTCGAACTCTGTGTCGAGGTAGCGAACAAGCGCGTGCCGGTCATCGCCGGCGCCGGTTCCAACAACACGACCGAAGCGATCGAGCTTGCCGAGCATGCCGAACAGGCCGGCGCCGATGCTCTGCTGGTTGTCACGCCCTATTATAACAAGCCGACCCAGAAAGGGCTTTTCGCCCATTTCTCCGCCATCGCTCAGGCCGTGTCCCTACCGATCTTCATCTACAATATTCCGGGCCGCTCGGTGATCGACATGACACCGGAAACCATGGGCAATCTCGTCAGGGCGCATAGGAATATCGTCGGCGTCAAGGATGCGACGGGCAAGATCGAACGTGTCTCCGAACAGCGCATCACCTGCGGTGCGGATTTCATCCAGCTCTCCGGCGAGGATGCGACGGCCCTCGGCTTCAACGCCCATGGCGGTGTCGGCTGCATTTCGGTTGTCGCCAATGTCGCGCCACGCCTCTGTGCCGAATTCCAGGCGGCAACGCTTGCGGGAGACTACGGCAAGGCGCTCGAATATCAGGATCGGTTGATGCCGTTGCACAAGGCGATCTTTCTGGAGCCGGGCCTCTGTGGCGCCAAGTATGGCTTGAGCAAACTGCGCGGCATGGACCGTACCGTACGCTCGCCGCTCGTCTCCTCGCTCGAGCCGGCAACGGAACAGGCAATCGATGCCGCGCTGCGCCATGCAGGCCTGCTGAACTGAGGTTTTAAGCGTCGGCCACGCTGACGCATAAGCTTCACATTCGCCCTCGGCCGCATTATATGAATGGCTGAACCCCGCTCATCGCTTTTGGGCGGGGTTCTTTTTTGGATAAAGCGGAATGGAATTCGTCTGATGGCACCCAAAGGCAGCCAGCGCGTGGTCAACAAGATCGTTGCGGAAAACCGCAAGGCCCGGTTCAACTACGAGATCATCGATACCTATGAGGCAGGCATCGTGCTGACCGGCACGGAGGTCAAATCCCTGCGCGATGGCAAGGCCAATATTGCCGAATCCTATGCGTCGGACGAGGGCGAGGAAATCTGGCTGATCAACAGCCATCTGCCGGAATATCTGCAGGCGAACCGCTTCAACCACGAGCCGCGCCGCCGCCGCAAGCTGCTCCTGTCCAAGCGCGAGATCAACCGGCTTCGCAACGGCATCAACCGCGAAGGCATGACGCTTGTACCATTGAAGATCTATTTCAACGATCGCGGTCGCGCCAAGCTCGAACTCGCCCTCGCCAAGGGCAAGAAACTGCACGACAAGCGCGAGACGGAGAAGGAACGCGACTGGAACAGGCAGAAGTCGCGCTTGTTGAAGGGCGGTTGATAGCTGTATCGGCCAATGAAACTTCCCGCCCGAGTTTCGGCCCCTTATCCGCCTGACGGCACCTTCTCCCCGTAAGGACGGGGAGAAGGGTGAAAACTGCACCGTCTCAGCCTTTCTCGAATGTTGAGCAAGGCAAGTTCCCTCGCCCCGTTACGGGGAGAGGTCGAGCTCAGCTAGCTGCGCTCTGGGTGAGGCGCAGACACGAACGCAGCTGTGGCATTTGCGTGCACTTCCACATCTGTCCAACCGGAACCAAAACTCTTCCCTCATCGTTTTCCCGCACCTTCATGCGGGCGAACGGACGATGACGAAGAAGCAGATTTTTACCTACCTGATGCTGGTCGTGGGCTTCGGTCTTGCCGCCTGGCTGCTCTACCAGATTTTTCGCGAGCACTCTTTCTCCGAGATCGTCCAGTCGGTCGCCGATATACCGGCCGCCAACCTTGCGCTGGCACTCCTCTTCGCCTTCGCATCCTATCTCTGCCTCACCGGCTTTGACTGGTGCGGTGTCCGTTACGTGAAGAACGATCTGCCCTATCCGAAAATCGCGCTCGCCTCCTTCATCGCCTTGTCGATCGGCCAGAGCGTCGGCATGTCGGGCCTGAGCAGCGGTGCTTTGCGTTATCGTTATTATGCCCACTGGGGCATGACGACCGAGGATGTGGCGAAGATCGTGTTGCTCTCGGGCGTCACGGTCGGCCTCGGAATGGCGGTGCTGGCCGGCATCGTCATGGTGATCAACCCGCAGGATGCGGCGGCAGTTCTGCGTTTGAAGGAAGAAATCGTCATCGCCATCGGCGCGGGCTGTCTGGGGGCAACCGCTCTTTATGTGGCGCTTGCCGCCTTCCTTCGCGCACCACTCAAAATCCGCAGCTGGACCTTCCAGATGCCGACATGGAAGATTGCCTTGGCGCAGATAATCATCGGCACGATCAATTTCGCCTTTGTCTCGGCCTGCCTGCGCGAAGTCATGGCTGCCAGCGCCGATGTCAGCTATCTGAAGGCCGCCACCGCCTTCGTGCTCGCCAATGTCGCGATCCTCATCACGCATGCACCGGGAGGCCTCGGCGTGCTTGAGGCCACTGTCCGCCATGTCATGGGCGATCAGGCATCGATCGGCTCGCTGGTCGCCTTCCGGGTGATCTATTTCTTCATCCCGCTCTTTATCGGCCTGCCTTTGTCGCTCGTCGTCGAAGCCATATTCAGGGCACGCAAGTCAGGCAGTCGCCCGCCACCGAATGCCGATCAGCGGGCTGCCGTCTCGGCCGGGTAATTGACAGGGGCACGACCGTCTGCCGTCGCCATGCGCCGTTCATGTTCGATCAGCCAGCGTTTGCGCCACAGGCCGCCGCCGTAACCGGTGAGGCTGCCATCGGCGGAAAGCACCCTGTGGCAGGGAATGACGATGGCGATCTGGTTTGCGCCGTTGGCACCTGCAACCGCGCGGGTGGAGGAGGTGAGGTTCATGCCGGCTGCGAGCGCGCCATAGGTTCGAAGCTCTCCGGTCGGGATAGCCCGCAACGCCTGCCATACTTGCCGCTGAAATGGCGATCCATGCTCGGCCAGGCGCGTTTTGAACCCCTTTTCCTCACCGGCGAAATAGGCGTTCAGCTCCGCCTCGATCTCATCGATCGGCGGATATCGTCCCATCACGATACTGCTGCCGCTGGTTTTCTGCAGCCGGTGGATTTCCGTCGACAAGGCCTTGCGCTCGGCAAATTCCAGAATGTGCAAGGCGTGGGTGTCGGCGATCGCGATCATCGGACCTATCGGCGTATCGATCCAGTCGGCGCGCAGCAGGGCCTTGCCCCGCAACCTCGCCGGGGCCTCCCCGAACAGTTTTGCGATCGCGGCACGAAAGCCGCTGGCGGATTCGTATCCCGCATCGAGCTGGGCATGGATGACATTGGCGCCCTCATTCAGCACTTCCGCTGCCTTGCCCATCCGGCGCAGCCGGGCCATCTCCAGAAAACTTATGCCGAATTGCCGTTTGAAGGCACGCCGCGCAGTCGAGGGATCGATCCCGAGGGCGGTCACATCCTCTTCGCTCCAGCGCCGCAGGAGATCGGCATCGAGCGCATCGATCAGCCGTGTCACCATCGGATCCGTCTCGCCAAGCTTCAGCATCGGGCGGCAGCGACTGCAGGGACGAAAGCCCGCCTCGAGGCATTCGGCAATCGTCCCGTAGAATGTGGAATTTTCTCGCTTCGGCTTACGGGCCGGGCAGGTGAGGCGGCAGAAGATTCCGGTTGTCTTCACCGCCACCCAGGCGAACCCTTCATAGGAGGGATCGCGGGCGATCAGCGCATCATAAAGAATGTCGTCGGAAGGGCGTTGAAAAAGCATGACACTCTTTTAGCCCGAAACGAAAATAGGCGCCGCCGAAAAACGGGCGCCTATTTTTTTGATCATGTCAGGTCCAACAGTTACGCATCCGCCGGCTCGGTGGGCTCGGTCGGACGAACCGCACGTTCACTCGGGTCGCGACCGACTTCCGCTTTCAGAGTCATCAGATCGATGAAGTGATCGGCCTGGCGGCGCAGGTCGTCGGCAATCATCGGCGGCTGCGTCTGCATCGTCGAGACGACCGATACCTTGCGGCCGCGGCGCTGCAATGCCTCGACCAGGTTCGTAAAGTCGCCGTCGCCGGAGAAAATCACCAGATGATCAACGGTTTCCGACTGTTCCATCGCGTCGATGGCCAGTTCTATATCCATGTTGCCCTTGATCTTGCGGCGGCCGAGACTGTCGGTGAACTCTTTCGCAGGCTTGGTCACGACCTTGTAGCCGTTATAGTCGAGCCAGTCGATCAGCGGGCGAATGGAGGAATATTCCTGATCCTCGATAAGCGCAGTGTAATAATAGGCGCGCAGCAGATAGCCGCGTTTCTGAAAAGCCTTCAAAAGCTTCCGATAGTCTATATCGAAGCCAAGGCTTTTTGAGGCGGCGTATAGATTAGCGCCATCGATAAAGAGAGCAATTTTCTCTCTCGGGTCAAACATATGTCTCCATCCCTTTTTTGCCCGCTCTGCGGGAGTATCGGCAAACGAAAAATTGAACCGACTATATCTGGAATAATCCCATTACATTATGAATTATTCATATATCTGTCATTTATGATACGATTCGCAATATTCCAAGCATCTACTGATTGAATATAATCCTCCTACCCAAGCACTTTAGTCGAATCTCCGCGGCACGGACCGTTCGACGATCAGTTCTCAGGCATCCCTTGTCCGGATCGATATCCGGATAAACAGGTGAACATCACCCGTTTCTTCGCCTGCAGGCCTTGATGGAGATCAGGTCCATCATCGATTTGCATCCTCCAGTGGGTCGTTTTCTCCCCAGTAAACGCCCCGTAACTCACGACTCAGATGCTCCCCGGTCAGGAAAAACTTGAATTTCCCGTCCGATGGCTGTATCGGGCGTATCAATTCCGGAAATCCAGGACCGCAAAGGACAGGCAATGGCCCGTGTCACAGTAGAAGATTGCATTGACAAAGTCGACAACCGTTTCGAGCTGGTTCTGCTCGCAAGCCATCGCGCGCGCCAGATTTCGCAGGGCGCTGCAATCACCATCGACCGCGACAATGACAAGAATCCGGTCGTCGCTCTTCGCGAGATTGCCGACGAGACGCTGTCTCCCGACGATCTGAAGGAAGACCTGATCCACTCGCTGCAGAAGCATGTCGAGATCGACGAGCCCGAGCCCGATCCGGCCGCGCTCATCGCCGCCGGCGGTGTATCGGTTGCAGCCGACGCCGAAGACGACGATGCTCCGGAAGCCATCACCTTCGACCAGATGTCGGAAGAAGATCTTCTGGCCGGTATCGAAGGTCTCGTTCCGCCGGAAAAGAGTGACGATTACTGATCATAGTAGCCTTCGGGCAACCTATCGTTCATCCTATCGCCCTAATCTGGTTGTCTGAATTATGATGGCTGCGCTAACCGATGGTTGGCGCGCCATTTTCTTTGTCGGCACGTTGGGTTGAAGGGCATATCCGGGAATGATGAGGCAGTACGAGCTTGTTGAGCGGGTGCAGAAATACAAGCCCGATGCCAACGAAGCTCTTCTCAACAAGGCCTATGTTTACGCCATGCAGAAGCATGGCCAGCAGAAGCGTGCCTCCGGCGACCCCTATATCTCCCATCCGCTCGAAGTTGCGGCCATCCTCACCGACATGCACCTGGACGAATCGACCATCGCGGTCGCGCTCCTTCATGACACGATCGAGGACACCACGGCGACCCGCGCCGAGATCGACGAACTTTTCGGCGAGGACATCGGCCGTCTCGTCGAGGGACTGACCAAGTTGAAGCGCCTCGACCTCGTGTCGAAAAAGGCCAAGCAGGCCGAAAACCTGCGCAAACTGCTGCTCGCCATTTCCGACGACGTGCGCGTCCTGCTGGTCAAACTCGCCGATCGCCTGCACAACATGCGCACGCTCGACCATATGAAGCCCGAGCAGAAGGCGCGCATTTCCGAAGAAACGATGGATATCTATGCGCCGCTCGCCGGTCGCATGGGTATGCAGGACATGCGCGACGAGCTGGAAGACCTGTCTTTCCAATATATCAACCCGGAAGCCTATGAGACCGTCACGCAGCGCCTCGCGGATCTGTCTGCCCGCAATGAAGGCCTGATCAAGAAGATCGAGGACGAGTTGCGCGAACTTCTGGTCGCCAATGGCCTGAACGGCACTTTCGTCAAGGGACGGCAGAAGAAACCCTATTCGGTTTTCCGCAAGATGCAGTCGAAATCGCTGTCCTTCGAGCAGCTCTCGGATGTCTACGGCTTCCGTATCATCGTTGATGACATCGCCTGCTGCTACAAGGCGCTCGGCATCGTCCATACCCGCTGGCGTATGGTTCCCGGCCGCTTCAAGGATTACGTTTCCAACCCGAAGCAGAACGACTACCGCTCGATCCACACCACCATCGTCGGCCCGTCCCGTCAGCGTATCGAACTGCAGATCCGCACCCAGCTGATGCAGGAAATCGCCGAATACGGCATCGCCGCCCACACGCTCTACAAGGACGGCCAGTCCGTGGCGGGCAAGGGGCCCGCCAAGGGCGATGAACTGCTGCCGAAGGAATCGAATGCCTATTCCTGGCTGCGCCATACGATCGAGGCCCTGGCCGAAGGCGACAATCCGGAAGAGTTTCTCGAACATACCAAGCTCGAACTCTTCCAGGACCAGGTTTTCTGCTTCACCCCCAAGGGCAAGCTGATCGCGCTGCCGCGTGGCGCGACCCCGATCGACTTCGCCTATGCGGTCCACACCAATATCGGCGACACCACGGTCGGCGCCAAGATCAACGGCCGCATCATGCCGCTCGTCACCCGCCTGAACAACGGCGACGAAGTCGAGATCATCCGTTCCGGCGTGCAGGTTCCGCCTGCCGCCTGGGAAGAGATCGTCGTCACCGGCAAGGCGCGCTCCGCCATCCGTCGCGCCACCCGCATGGCGATCCGCAAGCAATATGCAGGCCTTGGCCATCGTATTCTGGAGCGTACCTTCGAGCGCGCCGGCAAGACGTTTTCCCGCGATGCACTGAAGCCCGCGCTTCATCGCCTGGCACAGAAGGATGTCGAGGATACGATCGCCTCTGTCGGCCGCGGCGAGCTCTCCTCGGTCGACGTGCTGCGCGCCGTCTTCCCCGACTACAAGGATGAGCGCGTCACCGTAAAACCCTCGACCGACGAGGGCTGGTTCAATGTCCCGAGCGCTTCGGGCATGATGTTCAAGCTGCCGACGAAATCCCAGACCGATCTGGAAAATGCCCAGGCGGCCGACATGGTCACGACATTGCTGCCGATCCGCGGCCTGGCCGGCAACACCCAGGTGCGTTTTGCGCCGAGCGGTGCAGTGCCCGGCGATCGCATCGTCGGCATCATGGACGAGGGCAAGAGCAAGGGCATCACCATCTACCCGATCCAGGCGCCGGCTCTGCAGAAATTCGACGATGAGCCGGAACGCTGGATCGATGTCCGCTGGGATCTCGACGAAGCCAACAAATCGCGGTTTCCGGCAAAGCTGGCTGTGAATACGATCAACGAGCCCGGCACGCTCGCAACCGTCGCCAAGGCGATCGCCGGCCTGGACATCAACATCCGCACCCTCGCCATGGGCTCGAACCGCGCCGACGATTTCTCCGAAATCACCATGGAAATCGAGGTCTGGGACCTGCGCCAGCTCAACCAGCTGTTGTCGCAGCTGAAGGAACTGGACTGCGTGGCGAACCTCAAGCGGATTTATGATTGATCCATGTAACGCGGCGGGTAGGGGCTGTAGCTGCCCTTGCCTGCCATCGGAGCTGCGTGGCGCCGGTCCTGCGGCACGCCAGCTTTATTCTCATGCCTGCCTTGTTGTTTAATTCGCATTAGTCGGTACTCTAGGAGTATCGAACCTTGCTAGCGACTCTTGTCGACAGCCTTCACGGCTCTTCTGGATTTTCTCTCATCGTCGATTTTCCGTCGGGTAATCCGGCACATCCAACGATTGAAAGGAAATCGTTATGAACACTGGTACAGTAAAGTGGTTTAACAGCACCAAGGGCTTTGGCTTTATCCAGCCGGACAATGGTGGACAGGACGTATTCGTGCACGTTTCCGCTGTCGAGCGTGCAGGCCTGCGCGGCCTGAACGACGGTCAGAAGATCAGCTATGACATCGTGCAGGACAAGCGTTCCGGCAAAAGCTCCGCAGACAACCTGCGCGCAGAATAATATGTCATCGCGCCTGCGTGACCACGGATGTACTGGCACGCGAAGAGCTTGATGATACATGGAGGTCGGGCTTCAAACCCCGGCCTTTTGTTTTGACCCCTGAGATCATGATCAGCAAGCCTCACCACGAGGCCGGCGATGTGGTCTAACCGAAAGTGGTCTTTCGCTCCGGCGAAATGAGCAGTCCGTGTCCGATTGTTTCCGTGTTCCTTGTGCCTTTCGGTGTTCGGTATCGCGTCTCGTTTGGCGCTAAAACTGCGAACGGCGCATCACTCGGATCGATGTCGACGGGCGGCTCGTGAATTGACGTTACTATGATGAAGATCGGAAAATAGCGGTTTTGCCGCGTCAGGAGATGTTTTGCAGGTACTTGTAAGGGACAATAATGTTGATCAGGCGCTTCGCGTCCTGAAGAAGAAGATGCAGCGCGAAGGCCTGTTCCGCGAGATGAGGGCGCGTGAGGCTTTTGAAAAGCCGTCGGTGAAACGCGCCCGCGAAAAAGCGGAAGCGATTCGTCGTGCCCGTAAACTGGCCCGCAAGCAGATGCAGCGCGAGGGGCTTTTGCCTGCTCCAAAGAAGAAAGTCGTAGCTCCTCGGGCTCGCTGATCGCCGACCTGATACTTGTTCCCCGGTGGCGCCAGTCGCCGGGGCATGTCTGAAAAATCTGGCGCTCGTGACCTTAGATGCAAGAGGACGAATATGACTGCGACGAAAGACCAGTTCTTCAAGCCAGCGAAGCTTTCGGCGGATGCCAAGGCAAAACACACCAATTCCATCGTTCGCGACATTCTGGATTCCGAGGCTGCCGCCAGGGAAAAGAAAACGCAGAACCTTCGCGCGCTACGCCTCGCGCAGGGTGCAGCCGGCAAATCCGGTACAGCGGATGCCGACAAGTAATCGGGCGCTCTGAGACATAATCCCGACAGCGCGTCCCGCCTCTTCATCTATAACGCTCAAGACGAAACCCGCCGATACGCTCGACGGGTTTCTGGGGAATATACTGGTAGTTTCGTCTACCCTTTGATGGCTGGAAGCCTCAGATCGGGCTGACATATCCGAACCCGAGCAGGCCGAGCAGCACCACGCCGATCACCACGCGGTACCAGACGAACGGCATGTAGCTCCGGGTCGACACGAGTTTCAGGAACCAGACGATGACGGCGTAGCCGACGACGAAGGCGATCAGCGTTGCAAGTGCTGTCGGACCGGCAGCGACTGCCGTTTCCTCGCCCAGCGTCTTGAACAGCTGGTAGAAGCCCGAGCCGAATACCGCCGGAACGGCAAGCAGGAAGGAATAACGGGCGGCGGCTTCGCGCGTGTACCCCATCAGCAGGCCGGCCGTGATCGTGCCGCCGGAGCGGGAAACGCCGGGGATCAGCGCCATCGCCTGGGCAAATCCGAAGATGATGCCGTCGCGCCAGATGAGCTGCCTGAGCGCATATTTCTTCTTGCCGATCCGGTCCGCCCAGCCGAGGATCAGGCCGAAGACGATCAGCATCACGGCGGTGATATACATGTTGCGCAGGCCATGCTCGATCTGGTCCTTGAAGCCTAGGCCGAGAATGATGATCGGCAGCGAGCCGATGATGATCAGCCAGCCCATGCGGGCGGCATCCTTGTCATACTCGCCGAGCCTGAACACCTGACGCAGCCAGGCGATGGCGATCGCCATGATGTCCTTCCAGAAATAGACGAGAACCGCCGTCTCCGTGCCGATCTGGGTGATGGCCGTGAATGCCGCGCCAGGGTCGGTGCCGGAGGGAAGAAACTCGCCGAGAATCCGCAGATGCGCACTCGAGGAAACCGGCAGGAATTCGGTCAGTCCCTGGACAAGTCCGAGGATGGCGGCATCAGTCCAACTCACGCTCATGGCAGCTCCGAAGGTTGGGGATAGGCTTAAAGGGTAAGACGGAATTTCCGGGGCGGGCTGGAAATCCTGTTTGCATAGGTCTGGCAGCTTGCGATCGTCAAGCTGCAAAGCTTGGAACCGCTCAATGTGACAATTCTACGGTAACCTGTCTCACGCCTGAATATAACAGGCTCATGAATGCGTCGATCGTTGCCGCCCGTTCGCATCCGGGCGGAATGCAAACGGGCCGGATTGCTCCGGCCCGGTTCCCGATTTTATGACGCTTGCAGACGCGATCAGACGGCGCCGCGGGTCTCTACATAAAGCGCATAGACCGAATGGCTGGATGCCATGTAGAGGCGGTTCTTCTTGGGGCCGCCGAAAACCAGGTTCGGGCAGCGTTCCGGCAGCTTGATGAAGCCGATCGCCTTGCCGTCCTTGTTGAAGATTTTGACGCCGTTCAATTCTTCCGGCTTGGCACCGGCCGCACCGGACGAACCCCAGCCGCACCACAGGTTGCCGTCGACATCGACCTTGAACCCGTCGAGACCGCCATTGTCGTCAGCCGTGATCAGGGCCTTCTTGTTGGCAACGGTCTTGCCGTCCTTGGAGACGTCATAAGCCCAGACGATGCGGTAGGGCTGCGCGCGGCCTTCGACGACATAAAGCTTCTTCTCGTCTTCGGAAAACGCGATGCCGTTCGGGCCCTTCAGCTCGTCGGTGATCAGCGACAGTTCGCCTTCCGGAGATATGCGGTAGACGGAATGCGGCAGTTCGGCTTCCGCTTTTTCGCCTTCCCACATGCCGCCGATGCCGAACGGCGGGTCGGTGAACCACAGCGAGCCGTCCGACTTGCAGACGATGTCGTTCGGCGAATTGAGCTTCTTGCCCTTGTAGGTGTCGGCAAGAACCGTGATCGAACCGTCATGTTCCGTGCGGGTAACGCGACGGGTCAGGTGCTCGCAGGCGATCAGGCGGCCCTGCAGGTCGCGGCAATGACCGTTGGCATAGTTCGAATTGGCGTCGAACACGCTCCAGGTCTCGTTCGTTTCGTCGAACTTCATGACGCGGTTGTTCGGGATGTCGCTGACCAGCAGATACTTTCCGTCACCGAAATAGACCGGGCCTTCCAGCCAGCGGGCCCCGGTTGCGACCTGTTCCAGCGAGGCGCTGGCGACGCGGTATTTGGCGAAGCTCGGGTCGAGAACCTGAATGGCCGGATCGGGATAGATCGGCGAGGGGGTGAAGCTGATGGCCTGGGCGGAGGCGTTTCTGATGGTGACGGCGGTTGCTGCAGCGACAGCGCCAAACGTCATGAGGTTGCGGCGGCTAAGATCCACGGGAAAAGTCCTTCGATAATAGTCGTTGATTTCATATCAATCTGCCCGCTTGGCGGGAGGCGGCAAACATGGCCTAAGCGCCCTGTTAGCGTCTGGCAATTGTGCGTCGCAACATAAATCTGCAGCCGTTTACCCCCATGATTAAGGAGGGATGAAGGGGGCTATATCAGATTTAAGGGTGCGGGTTTCGACTTTATCAAAAATCGTAATGCACTGCAGCAAATGTAAGATTTTCTTTATGAAACTCGGCCTACGGTGCCCCAAGGACATGAGATCGCCTGATCGATCCCACCCGCGCATGACGCGCGCCGTCTCAAAGATGGTTCCTGCTTTTCCTCCTCCCCCGAATGCGTGTTTTCAGTTTTCCTGAGAAGGTCCCCCCATGCTCAAGAATTTAAAGATCAAGACCAAGTTTCTGATGGCGATCGCCATCCTTGGTGTCATTTCCCTTGCCGGCTTGTTGTTCGTGACGCAGCGTTTCAGTGCCGCCAATGAATCCTATTCCAATTTTCTTCGTAATGAGAGCACGGCCGCGACCTTCGTTCCGCGCGGTGCCGCCGGCATGTGGACCGCCACGACCTGGCTCAGCCGCGCCCTTGCGCAGGAACCGCAATCCGCTGCCTTCAAGGATCTCTCCGAGCGCTTCGGCAAGGAAATCACCGGTGCGCGCGCCCGTCTGGCGCAGGTCCCCGGTCTCGTGCCGAGCCGCCAGGCCGCAACCGATGAGCTGCTGGCAGGTGCGGACAAGCTGAAAGCGATCGGTGACGACCTGCTGAAGGCGCATGTTGCCGGCGACGAAGCTAGGGTCACCACTCTTTCGGTTGATCTCGACAAGGCCATCGTTGAACTGTCGCCGAAATTCGGTGCCAGCAACGGTGCCATGGCGGACCTGATCAAGAACGGCGGCGATCAGCTGTCGGCTGAAGTCTCCTCGACCATCAAGTTCGCGATTGTCGGCATGCTGATCGGTATTGCCGTTGCCGTTGTTCTCGCGCTGACGATCGCCCAGAAGGGCATCACGGCTCCGATGGCGCGTCTGCGTGAACGCATGGCCTCGCTCGCTGCCGGCGAAACCCGTGCCGAAATCGATGGCCTCGACCGCAAGGACGAAATCGGCCAGATGGCCGAAGCCGTCGAGGTCTTCCGCCACAACGCCCTGGAGCGCGCCCGTCTCGAGCAGGAAGCCGACGATAATCGCAGCCTGTCCGAGAAAGAACGTATCGAACGCGAAGCGGCCAAGGCCCGCGAAGCCGGTGACGTCAAGTTTGCCGTCGACAATCTGGCGCAGGCACTGAGCCAGCTGTCGGACGGTAACGTCTCCTACCGCATCGAACAGCCGTTTACGGCAGCGCTCGACGGTGTCCGTGGCGACTTCAACGCCTCGGCCTCCAAGCTGCAGGCAGCTCTTGAACAGGTCGCCGAAAATGCCCGCAGCATCGAGGCAGGATCTGCCGAGATCAAGTCGGCCGCAGATGACCTTGCCAAGCGCACCGAACAGCAGGCCGCTTCCGTCGAGGAAACTGCCGCCGCGCTCGAGGAAATCACCACCACGGTGAAGGACGCCGCCCGCCGCGCCACCGAGGCAGGCGC
>DLSX01000177.1 GCA_002500765.1 Neorhizobium sp. UBA7851 | reverse complement strand
GCCCTGGCGGCGCCCGCCGTGACTGCCGCCGCCATGCCCGCCAAAGCTGCTGCCGCCGTGGCCGCCGTAACTGTTGCCGCCGTGGCCGTAATCGTTGTGACCATAGCCGGGCGCAGGCGCGGGCGCTGCGGCCTGCTGCGGAACGGATCCCGCACGTGGATCGTCCTGCAGGCTCTTCTCGATGATCTTGTCGAGTTCGCCGCG
The DNA here is from genome assembly GCA_002500765.1 of Neorhizobium sp. UBA7851. Lineage (GTDB taxonomy): Bacteria > Pseudomonadota > Alphaproteobacteria > Rhizobiales > Rhizobiaceae > Neorhizobium. The sequence continues at coordinate 7,526 of DLSX01000177.1, read as the reverse complement.
ATCCAGCCAGATGCCCCTGCATTTCGGGCAATAGTCGATTTCGATCCCCTGGCGCTCGCTCATCACCAGGTCAACCTTGCAATGCGGGCAGGCAAAGCCGCCCTGTGCCGTCACGTTCGTTTCCGACATGTCTCGCTCCAGTTCATCGGGCCGCGCGCCACATGCGCCGGCCAACCGGACTGAATATGCTATCTATAGTAACTATAGCTTCAAGGGGTGCCGGAAAATTTCCGAAAAATATGTGCGACCGCTGAAATGATGGGCAACGGCCCGTTATCCGGGCCGCGCAAGGGCATGGCCAGGCCGCTCTCGCGGCACGACCGATTGTCAGGAGCAGGTGGCTCGACAGGCTCAGGACGTGGCGAGCCAGATGGCCAGCCAGCCCCACATCAGCACGGTTGCCATGAATCCGAGCATGAACAGCGGCCGGCGCAGCAGAAGACGGTTGCTGGTGACATGCACATAGGAATGCGCGTAACGCGAGATGACGAAGATCCAGGCGAGCGCAATGGTGATGATATTGTCCGCATTGCAGATGAAGATCGCCAGCACGCCGATGTGAAAGAGAACCGGCAGTTCGAACTGGTTCTTCAGGTTGTTGTGGACCAGCAGGCTTTCCGGTGGTTCGGAAAGGTTTTCCTTGAACCGGCGAGCATCATAACCGCCGTCGCGAATGGCCGCACCGCGGCGCATCGACAGCAGATAATAGAGGATGAAGACCAGAAAGGCATGGGCGATCATCGGCCAGAACATTGCGGTCGTGTCGGTCATCATCGTCAAGATCTCCTCGGGTTTTCAGGACCTTCTGACACGAAAACGGGCCGGGTAAAATGCCCGGCCCGCCTGAAATCGGTGGAGAGTTCCGTCTTGGATCAGGAGCTGACGCCCGGATAGTTCGGGCTTTCGCGGGTGATCGTCACGCCATGCGGATGGCTTTCGCGAAGACCCGCGCCGGAAATGCGCACGAACGTCGCCTTTTCCTGAAAGTCCTTGATGTCCTTGCCGCCGACATAACCCATGGCCGCCTTGAGGCCACCGGCCAACTGGTGCAGCACGGCCGAAACCGGGCCCTTGTAGGGAACCTGACCTTCGATGCCTTCCGGAACCAGTTTCAGCGTGTCGCGCACTTCCGCCTGGAAATAACGGTCTGCCGAACCGCGCGCCATGGCGCCGACGGAACCCATGCCGCGATAGGCTTTGAAGGAACGGCCCTGGTAGAGGTAGACTTCGCCGGGGCTTTCATCGGTACCGGCCAGAAGCGAACCGATCATGACGGCGGATGCGCCGGCGGCGATCGCCTTGGCAACGTCGCCCGAAAACTTCAGGCCACCGTCAGCGATGACCGGAATGCCGTGCTTGTTGCCTTCCTCGACGGCCGCCATGACGGCTGCGAGCTGCGGCACGCCGACGCCGGCGACGATACGGGTGGTGCAGATCGAACCCGGACCGATACCGACCTTGATGCAGTCGGCACCGGCATCGATCAGCGCCTTGGTGCCTTCGGATGTCGCAACGTTACCGGCGATGATGCGAACGGCGTTCGACATCTTCTTGACGTGGGCAACGGCATCCAGAACCTTCTGGGAATGACCGTGGGCGGTGTCGACGACGATGACGTCGACGCCGGCATCGATCAGGCGCTCGGCGCGCTCGACGCCATCATCACCGGTGGAGATGGCGGCGGCGACGCGCAGGCGGCCCTGCGCATCCTTGGCTGCATTCGGGTTGAGCTGCGACTTTTCGATATCCTTGACGGTGATCAGACCGATGCAGCGACCGTCATTGTCGACCACCAGCAGCTTTTCGATACGGTGCGAATGCAGCAGACGCTTGGCTTCGGCCTGTTCGACGCCGTCCTTGACGGTGATCAGGTTGTCGCGCGTCATCAGCTCGAAGATTTTTTGGCTTGGATCGGAGGCGAAACGGACGTCGCGGTTGGTGAGGATACCGACCAGACGGCCCGGACGGCCGCCGTTTTCCACGACCGGAATACCGGAAATGCCGTGTGCCTTCATCAGCGACAAGGCTTCGGCGAGCGTCGCATCCGGGCCGATCGTCACCGGATTGACGACCATGCCGCTTTCGAACTTCTTGACCTGACGGACTTCCTCGGCCTGTTCGATCGGCGTCAGGTTGCGGTGGATGACGCCCATGCCGCCCGACTGCGCCATGGCAATCGCCAGACGGCTTTCCGTCACCGTATCCATGGCAGAAGACAGGATCGGCAGCGACAGGTCGATATCCCTGGCGATGCGGGTGGAAATGTTGGTCTGGCCCGGCATGATTTCCGAGTGCCCCGGCTGCAGGAGCACATCATCGAAGGTAAGCGCCTCTGCGCCGGTTGCCGAGATTACGATGCGTGCCATTGCCAGTTCCTTCAGTTGGATAGGCAGAATCCTCCGGAAAAGGGAAAATCCCTGCTCCGGCTTCTTCTGCATGAAATACATGGAAGTTGGCGAGGGCTGGTAACACGTTCATGACAGATTGGGAACAGAAAAATCCCGGAGGGGAGACCCACCGGGTTTGCATGGCTCGAAGGAAAGACTTTCCACCTGTTGAAAAAGATGTATCGTTTTCGCGTACTACCTATGGTGGATTTCTCCTCTGTCTCAATCCGGGCAATTCAATTTCCATGGCTGTCCGATACCCTGTCAAGATCAAGGCTGCACCCAAGGTCGGGAGCATATACTGGTGTTCGCTTCATCCCGAAAACATCATCCACCTTCCTGAATTCTGGAAAAAGCGGCCGGTCATAATTATCTCACGAAAGAACATGCTGTACGGGAAAGTCATCGTCCTTCCGGTGACAACCGATGATGACAACGAGAGATACGAGAACAGCATCGAGCTTTCGAAAGCGACCAGTGCGAAGATCAACGGCAAACGCTGCTGGGTAGTCTGCGACCATCCAATGACAGTTGCGACTTCACGGCTGGATTTCGTCAGCAAGAACCCGCCCAGGATAGATCCCGACGAGTTGGCCCCGATTCTGAACAAGTGTCATTCACTGATTGCAGGCTGGATTAGCCTGCCAGCTCCGGCCAATAAAATGGAGAGCTGACAGAAGGACGGTTGCGATCCTGCAGGCGGGCGCTACCTCACATTGACGCAAACCTCCAAGGCCACTATATATGGTTCATCTGCGGGACGCGGAAACGCGTCACCGTCTCCCGAAAGGGACATATAAGCCAAAGCCACCCTTGCGGGTGGCTTTGGTCGTTTCAGAGATGATAAAATTCCATCAGATATCGAACTGATAGCTCTTCGGCACGAAGCGGTAACCCGTGTCCCGCTTTTCAGCGTAACCGACGGCCGGGAAAGGCATGTGGTAGCCGAGGAAGGCGACCTTGTCGGTGGAGACCATGTCGAACACCTTCTTACGGGTCGCCGCGGCTGCGGCCTTGTCCATGTCAAACCTCACTTCCCATTCCGGGCGCTGCAGCGAGAGCACGAAATGGTTTGCCGTGTCGGCGGTCAGGATCAGGCGCTTGCCGGCGGATTCGACGTTGAAGATCATGTGGCCCGGCGAATGGCCGAAGGCCGCCATGCCGGTGATGCCGGAAACGACATCGGCGCCATCGCCGATGAAGGTGATCTTTTCGGCAAGCGGCTTGACGTTGGCAAGCGCGCCCTTGTGGCCGCCTTCGGCCGGCGTGCCGACGCGGGCGGCATCGGTCCAGAAGTCGTATTCCTGCTGGCCGACGACATAACGGGCATTTTCGAATGCGGGCTTTCCATCTTCCATCAGGCCGCCGATATGGTCGCCATGAAGGTGGGTCAGAACGACGATCGTCACGTCAGCCGGCATGTAACCGGCAGCGGCCATGCCCTCGATGAGGCGGCCTGCACCCTGCGCGCGGCCTGCCTGACCGAAGCCTGTGTCAAACAGGATCACATCACTGCCGGTATCGATAAGGGTCGGCGAGAAGCCGTTGACGAACTGGTCGGTCGGCAGGAAATTTTCCGACAGAAGTGCACCGACGGTTTCGGCCGACTGGTTGGTGCCGAAGGTTTCATTCGGCACGCCGGACGGACGAGCGCCATCCTTGACGACGAGGACTTCGAAACTGCCGACCTTGAATTTGTGAAGATCGGGCGGGGTGACGCGATCGATTGCCAAATTGCTGCTCGCTTTGCTGCTGTCGTTGCTGCTGCCTTGGGCGAAGGCCGCCCGGTTGCCGATGATTGCCGGTGCAGCAAGGACGGTGAGGCCCGCTGTGCCCAGCAAAGTTCTTCTTCCGATACCTGTTCCAGTCATACCCTGTCCCTCTCGATTGATTTGCAGACAGGCTAACCTAGTGCGGCAGGACGAAAGTTGACGATGCTCAGGTTGCAAAAACCGCCATTTCACGCAGACGTGACGCAAGCGCGATATCCGCCACACAAACCCGAGGATCATCCATTGGCAGATCGGCGTTAGAGGTTTACATCGCCCTAACATTCTTCTTTCCGGGCTTTCAAGTCGTGGCATCCTCCTCCATGAACCGCATCATCCCGCTCATCCTCGCCGTCGCCCTGTTCATGGAACAGATGGATTCGACGGTGATCGCCACGGCGCTTCCGACGATCGCCTACGATCTCGGCGTCAGCCCGATCACGCTGAAACTGGCGCTGACTTCCTATATGGTGGCGCTTGCGATGTTCATTCCGATCAGCGGCTGGATGTCGGACAAGTTCGGCGCGAAGAAAGTGTTCCGGCTGGCGATCTGCGTCTTCGTTATCGGCTCCATTCTTTGCGCCATCTCGGACACCCTCATCCAGTTCGTCATGTCGCGTTTCCTGCAGGGCATGGGCGGAGCGATGATGACGCCGGTCGGACGTCTCGTGCTGCTTCGAACCACCAAGCGCAGCGATCTCGTTTCCGCCATGGCATTGCTTACCATCCCTGCCCTTGTCGGGCCGCTGACGGGGCCGCCGATCGGCGGTTTCATTACCACCTATTTCTCCTGGCACTGGATCTTCATCATCAATGTGCCGATCGGCCTTGCCGGACTGTATCTCACCGGCCGCTACCTGCCCGAAATCCCGCCGATGGAAACCGGGCGGATGGACTGGATCGGCTTTCTGCTGACCTCCGTTGCCGCATCGGGTGTCGTTTTCGGGCTTTCGGTGATCGGCCTGCCGGCACTTCCCCCCGCAGTCGGGATCAGCGCAACGCTCGCCGGCTTTGCCGCCTGCGCGCTTTATGTGCGGCATGCGGGCCGGCACCCTCGCCCGATCCTCAACCTGAAGATCTTCAACGACCGGGCTTTTCGCGCGTCTACGGCAGGCGGCACGCTGTTTCGCATCGCAACCGGCGCGATCCCCTTCCTGATGCCGCTGATGCTGCAGCTCGGTTTTGGGCTCAATCCGTTTCAGTCGGGCCTCATCACTTTCTCCGGCGCGATCGGTGCGCTGACAGTGAAATTCATGGCAAGGCGGGTGTTTGCACTGACCGGGTTCCGCACGGCACTGCTGGTCGCCGGCATGCTCGGCGCGGCTATGACGGCGGTGAACGGCTTCTTCACGCCCGAGACGCCGCATATCTTCATCATCGGCGCGCTGCTGTTCGCAGGCTTCTTCCGCTCGCTGTTCTTTACCGGCGTCAACGCGCTTGGTTATTCGGAGATTTCCGACGAACTGGCGAGCCAGGCAACCTCAATGGCATCGGCGCTGCAGCAGGTGAGCCTGGCGCTCGGCGTCGCATTCGCCGCCTTCATTCTGGAAATGTCGTCGATGTTTTCCGGCAGCCATCTGCAGCTCGCCGATTTCCACCTGGCCTTCTTCATCGTGGCCGCCGTCTCGGTCTTTTCGATCTTCCCGATCTTCAGGCTCGATCCGCTGACGGGGGCGGATGTTTCCGGCCATCGCGGCCGGCGACCGGCTGACGCGCAGCCGGAAGCGGGTGAATGATCAGACTTCGTCGCCCGTCTCTTCTTCCGGCTGCTCCGGCTTTCGGCCCTTAAAATGCTTGGCGAGCAGGAACATCTCGACCGATTCCTGACGTGAAGACGCCGGCTTTACATGGATGACCTGCTTGAAATTTTTCTTCAAGAGATCGAGCAGATCCTTCTCCGTGCCGCCCTGAAATGTTTTGGCGAGGAAGTGACCGCCTTCGGCAAGAACTTCGATGGCAAAATGGGCTGCGACCTCGCACAGATGCATGGTGCGCAGGTGGTCCGTCCGGTGGTGGCCGGTCGTGGGGGCCGCCATATCCGACAAAACGAGATTGGGTACGCCGCCGATGGCTTCCTTTAGAAGCGCGGGCGCGCTGTCATCGAGAAAGTCGAGTTGCAGGATCTTTACGCCCGGCAAGGGATCGACCTCGAGGAAGTCGATGGCGGCGACGCGGGGATCCTCATCGGTCGAATTCGTCACCTTGGCGGCGATCTGCGACCAGCTGCCGGGTGCGGCACCCAGATCGATGATGCGGCGGGCGCCTTTCAAGATCTGGTGCTTTTCATCGATTTCCAGGAGCTTGAAGGCCGCGCGGGCGCGATAACCCTCGAGCTTTGCCCGCTGGACGTAAGGATCGTTGATATGGCGCTCCAGCCAGCGACGCGAGGACGCCTTCAGCTTGCCCTTCTTGACCTTCTGGCCGAGCTTTCTGCCCGTTCTGTTGATACCGACCGGTGTTTTCGTCATCGCCGTCTCAAAACCTCTCCGGAACCTGTAGCACCCGATCGTCTCGAGCGTATGCGCCGCCAGACGCCATCATCGGCCATCATATCTGTCAAAAGCCCTTCGCGCAGCCCGCGATCGGCAACCCGCATTCTGGGGCTCGGCCAACGCCTGCGGATCGCCTCCAGAATGGCGCAGCCGGCGAGAACCAGATCCGCCCGGTCAGGCCCGATGCAGGGATTGGCCGCGCGGCCGGCAAAATCCCAGGAGAGCAGCTTTGCCTGCATGGCGGAAACTTCCGCATCCGACAGCCAGAGACCATCCACACGGCGGCGGTCATAACGCGGCAGATCGAGATGAACGCCGGCAAGCGTGGTGACCGTGCCCGAGGTACCGATCAGATGAAAATCATAATCACCGCTATGGGCGGGTGCCTCAGGCGGCGGGCAATCGAATTTTGCCAGCATGCCCTGCACTTCGCAGATCATTGCCTCGAACACATCCGGCGTGACGTCGCGGCCGCCATAACGTTCCGACAGAGTGACGACGCCGACGGGCAGCGACGTCCAGTGGGTGATGTGATTGGCAAGCCTGGACGAACGATTGTCGCCGATGCGGATGACGGCGATTTCCGAAGCCCCCCCGCCGATGTCGAAGAGCACGATCGAGCGCGCTTCGCGGCCGACCAAAGAGGAGCAACCGGACACGGCAAGCCGCGCTTCGGTTTCGCGATCGATGATTTCGAGCTCAAGTCCGGTCTCGGCCGTTACCCGTGCCAAGAATTCCTCGCCGTTCGTCGCGGCGCGGCAGGCTTCGGTGGCAATCAGCCGCATCTTGCGGATCGGCTTGGCGGCGAGCTTCAGGGCGCAGATGCGCAGGGCTTCGACGGCGCGATCCATGGCGTCGTTCGACAGCCTGCCGGTGGC
>DLSX01000179.1 GCA_002500765.1 Neorhizobium sp. UBA7851 | reverse complement strand
ATCGCAGCCGGAGCCTGGGCCGTGACCGGCATGACGTCCGCCGCTGCGGATACAGGAGCCGACGCCGGAACGATACCGGCCGGGGACGCAGCAGGCGCCTGACCCGATGTCGGGAAGGCAGCAGCCGTCTGGGCCGGAGCATCGCCTCTTGCAGGTGCTGCGGCAATCTTTTCTGCAGCGGCAGGCTCGACCTCCTGCTCGACCAGTTTGCCGTCGGCACGAACGATCATCGTCTTGACCTTGCGCGGCATGACGGTCACGGGCTGCTCACCGGCTGGCTGCTGGTCCTGCGGCAGAAGGCGCGGATCCTCGGTGTCGGACACCTCGGTCATCTGCATATCGTTTTCGCCTTCCAGCGGAAGCGTGTCCGGCATCAGGGTCTTCTGGACCACATCGACGGGCTCTTCGCTGCTGGAAATCAGCTGCTGCTGCTTGGGAACTTCCGATCCTGCACCGGCAACGCGGTCGTAAACGGCCTTGTCCTGGTTCGGCACGGTCTTGCCGCCCGGGTTGGCGGGGGCGACCTTGACCGGCTCGCTATCGGCAGCGATCACCATGGGTTCGCCATTTCCGCCGAGACCGGAGGAGGAGCTGCCGAACAATGCATAGGCGCCAGCGCCGCAAACGGCGAGGACACCAACGGCCACGAGCGGAGCGATCCAGCGGCGCGACGATCCACGTCCCTCGCCGTTGTCGATGTCCTGCTCGTAATCTTCGGCCGCTGGGTACCCTTCGTTCGCCGGAAGCGGCGTCGCGAGGCTGCGACGGAAATCCTCTTCCAGTGCCCGTTCGAAATCGTCCAGGTCCGCATAGACGGACTTCTGGGCAGCGGGAGCAACGGCTGCTGCAGCCGCGACCGGCGCTTCGGCGTTTGCACGCTGCACAGGCGCTACCGTTTCCGGGGCTTCGAGCAAGGAGGCGAGTTCTGCGTCGATATCGAGGTCGAAATCGTTGCGATAGACCGGCTCTTGCTTTTCCTCGACGGTCAGCGTCGGCACGTCGAGCTCGGCGATCACCTCCGGCTGTTCGTCCGGCTCGGCAAGAAGAGCAGGGTCGAACGCGACATCATCCTCGGGCTCGGAGCCATCGAGACGCTGAGCGTCGAAAGCGGCCTGAGCATTAAATGCCGGCGTTGCGGCATAAACAGGTGCAGCAACCGGAGCTGCGACAGCTTGCGGGATGACCGTAGCGGCTGCCGGCGGAGCAACGTAAGCAGCTGCTGCGGGAGCGGAAACCTTCGGTTCGCTTGCGGTGACGACCGGCGCAACAGTCTTGCTGTTTTCCTCGACCACCATATCGCTCAGATCGAGCTCCAGATCGTCAAGCGCCAGTTCGAAATCGAGATCGGCGAAGGGATCCGCGTCTACGGACGCGGCCGGAGCCGCAGCAGGAGCCTCGTAGACAGGCTTCTCGACGGGCGCCGCCACGGCCGGCTGCGGCTGGACCTCGTGCCCGACATGGCGGCTTACGGGCTGAGCCGAATAACGATCGGCGCCGGAAAGGAGATCATCCAGTTCGGAGAACGGATCCTTCTCCACGCGCAGCGCAGGTGCGGACGAAAGCGAGGCGGCCTTTGCCGAAATCGCTTCAGCCGGGCCGGCCAAGGGAATGTCCAGCGAAGGGATGGCCAGGGCCGGAGCGGCAGCAATGCCAACCGGGCCGACGTCCGCGTTCGAAACGGATGCAGCCATAGCCGAACCGGCCACGGAAACAGGTTCCGAGGCGGCAGGAGCAGCCTGCGGCTGAACCTTGGATTCGCGCCATTGCGAAGCAACGCCGGCGCCAGACTGGAAATTGGCAAGAGGCATACGGAAGCTGGGCGTATACCCTGCTCCTTTACGCTTGGCATCCAACGAGGACGGCTGAACCTCCGAAGGCGCAGGCTGCGCCTCGACCACCGGGGCGGCTACGACCGGAGCAACGGCTGCCGGAACAGCTACAGGGATCGGCTCTGCGATCGGCGCAGCCGAGAAGGAGTTTTCGAGTTCCGCGGCCAGATCGAAATCGTCGAAGGATATTTCGGGCTCGGCATGAGCGGCGACCGAAGGGGCAGAGACCTCTTCGACAGCCACCACGTCATAGCGCTGCGCTTCAACCTCCAGCAAGAAGGAGGAAGGCTCATCTTCTGCGGGAGCGTCATAGGCAAAGCCATCGTGGTGGCGATCCGCCAATTCGGCATTGTAACCGGCAGGTTCGAACCGCGGATCGTCAGCGCGACTAGGAGCATCATCCACCGCCCATTGCTGCAGCGGTTCGCGCGTGTCGCGATGTTCGCCCTCGGCAATCGACGGATCGAAGCCGGCAACGAAGTCGCGGCTATCGAAAGCAGGCTCGACGGGAACATCGTCGATCACAGGCACGGAAGGTGCCGCGACGACGATATCGTCCACCGGGTCGAGCCTGGGCGCATCGTAGCGCTCAAACTCTCGCAGGAGTTCGTCTTCAAGGTTGAAGACCGGGTCGGTTCGCCTTGCCGCTACGGGCTCGGAAACCACAGGAGCCGGGTTTGCAACAACCCGATCTTCATAACCGACAATCCGTGCCAGTTCCGCCAACGGGTCACCATCAGCAAAGAAGTCCGGCACATCATTCCGGCTACGCGCAAGGTTATTATCCGCCATTACCTCGTCCACTCACCTACATTACTACGTTGCTGCCAGAGCAATGTGGGCAAATGAGGGCGTTTTCAGCGCATCTCTTGCGGCGCAGCCGTGCCCGTAATGGTGAGGCCAGACCTCAATACGGAAGCAACTGCACGCACCAGCCCAAGTCTGGCGATACTCAATTCTCGGTTTTTATCGTTAACAAAACGTAATTCCGGTTGTTCCTTACCTTTATTCCAGTGCGCATGGAAGAAGCTGGCCAGGTCATAGAGGTAAAACGCTATGCGATGCGGCTCCTGCGAAAGCGCTGCGCTCTCGACTATCCGCGGGTATTCGGCAAGCTTTGCCACCAGCTGCAACTCGTTCGGATCGGTGATTGCAGCGACCGTGGAAGCGAGATCGAGCGAATCGACATCGAGATCCGGGAAGGCATCCTTAGCCTGACGGAAGACGGACATGCAGCGGGCATGCGCGTACTGGACGTAAAAGACCGGATTGTCCTTCGATTGTTCAGTAACTTTTGCGAAATCGAAGTCCAGCGGCTCGGAATTCTTCCGGTAGAGCATCATGAAGCGAACCGAATCGCGGCCGACTTCATCGACGACCTCGCGCAGGGTGACGAAATCGCCCGAACGCTTCGACATCTTCACCGGCTCGCCATCGCGATAGAGCTTGACCAGCTGGCACAGAAGCACCGTCAGCTTCGCCTTGCCGTCGGAAACGGCCCGGGCAACAGCTTCAAGGCGCTTCACATACCCGCCATGGTCGGCGCCGAGCACATAGATCATCTCGTCGAAGCCGCGGTCGTACTTCTCCTTGAAGTAAGCGACGTCGGCGGCGAAATAGGTGTAGCTGCCGTCGGACTTGATCAGCGGCCGGTCGATATCGTCACCGACTTCCGTCGAGCGGAACAGCGTCTGGTCGCGATCTTCCCAGTCTTCCGGCAACTGCCCCTTCGGCGGCGGCAGCTTGCCCTTGTAGACATGGCCCTTGAAGGTCAGGTCGTTGATTGCGGCACGGATCTGCTTGGCGCCTTCGGCATGCAGCGTGCGCTCGGAGAAAAACACGTCGTGATGGACGTTGAGGGCTTCGAGATCCTCGCGAATCATCACCATCATCGCGGCAACGGCACGGTCCTTGACAAGCGGAAGCCACTCCTCTTCCGGCATGTTGTGCAGCCGTGGGCCGAATTCTTCCGCGAGTTCCTTGCCGACCGGGACGAGATAGTCGCCCGGATAGAGGCCTGCCGGGATCTCGCCGATATTTTCACCCAGCGCCTCGCGGTAACGCAGGAATACGGAGCGCGCGAGAACCTCGATCTGGCCGCCGGCGTCGTTGATGTAATATTCCTTGACGACCTCGTAGCCGGCAAACGACAAAAGGTTTGCCAGCGCGTCGCCGACGACAGCGCCACGGCAGTGACCGACATGCATCGGTCCCGTCGGGTTTGCCGAGACATATTCGACATTGGTCTTCTTGCCTGAGCCGGCAGTCGAGCGGCCGTAATCGGTACCGGCCTCGATCATTGAGGCGAGCAGGCGCTGCCAATAACCGGTGGAAAGACGTATGTTGATGAAGCCCGGGCCGGCGACGGAAACCTCGCTGACGTCTGGATCATTCCGCAATACAGCCGAAATCAGGTCTGCTAGCGCGCGTGGATTGGTGCCGAGCGGCTTTGCCAGGACCATGGCCGCATTGGTGGCCACGTCGCCATGACTCTGATCGCGAGGCGGCTCAACGGTCAGTCGTCCGAAATCGACTTCGCTGCGCTTTTCCTTGATAATATCAATCGTTTCCAGCGCATTTTTAATTCTTGTATCGAAGTCAGCAAAAAGATTCATGTCTCGTTTCCACGCGTAATGCGAAGCGGGCTTTTGAAAAGCCGGTGGTGTTTGGAGGTCGGCCTAGCGCAAATCGGGAGTCTGGTCAAACAGCTCCCCATGCACACGGATGGCGTAGGTATCGGTCATTCCGGCGAGATAATCGGCGACGTGTCGCGCCCTTGCCGCCTGTTTCAGCCCGGAAATATGGTTGACCCAGTAGTGGCTGCGCATCAGTGTCGGGTCGTTCATATAAGCGTCGAAGAGATCGGTGACGATCTTCGAGGCGCCGGCGCGGATGCGCATGATCTCCGGATGCCGATAGATGCGGGCAAACAGCAGTTTCTTGATCTGGCGATCCGTCTCGGCCATTTCGGCCGAGAAAGTCGCGATCACCCTGCCCGCGGCCCGCACGTCGGCAGCACTTTGCGGGCGGACATCGGCAAGATTGGCCTGCGCTACGCCGATTACGTCCTCGACCATATGGGTGATCTGTCGGCGGGTCACTTCATAGGCGAAACGGCTCGGCTCCAGGTCGGGATATTTTGCCCTCACCTGGCCCATCAGCCCGGCCAGGAACGGCACGTCCTCCAGCATCTCGAATGTCAGCAGGCCGGAGCGCAGCCCGTCGTCTATGTCATGCGTGTTATAGGCGATATCGTCCGAGATCGCCGCGACCTGCGCCTCAAGGCTGGCGAAGCTTGCCAGTTCCAGATCATGGAGCTCGCAATAATCGCGGATCGGCTGCGGCACCGGACCGTGCAGCCCCTCGCCTTCCGGCGTCATCAGCGGGCCATTGTGCTTGACCAGGCCTTCAAGGCTTTCCCAGGTCAGGTTGATGCCGTCGAATTCCGCATAACGACGCTCAAGCTTGGTCACGACCCTGAGCGACTGAGCGTTATGATCGAAGCCGCCAAAGGGCTTCATCACCTCGTCGAGAGCATCCTCGCCGGTATGTCCGAAGGGCGTGTGGCCGAAATCGTGGACGAGAGCCACGCCTTCAGCCAGATCCTCGTCGATCTTGAGCGCACGCGCCAGGGCACGGGCGATCTGGGCGACCTCGATCGTATGGGTGAGACGCGTGCGATAGTGATCGCCATCGGGGCTGATGAAGACCTGCGTCTTGTGCTTCAAGCGGCGAAAAGCGGTCGTGTGAACGATGCGGTCGCGGTCACGCTGGAATTCGGAGCGCGTCAGGCTGCCGTCTTCGGGAAACATCCGGCCCCTTGAACCCCAGGGGTCTGATGCATAAACCGCCCGCTCACCGCTGCCGAAACCGAGCGTCCTGGTATCGATCGTCATGCCTTCACCTGCATTTCCATTGCAATTCCGTTCCGCCCGGCCCATTGACGTGCCGTTCACGTCTTCATACCTATAGTGGAGCCGTGCGCAAAGCCGGTGACACTTATCTTCGAGTATTCGGGCCCGACCTGAAACTCACCGGGCCTTCACCCCGGCAGGAGACACGAAATGACTGAAAATGTAACCCTTTCCGACGCTGCGGCAAAGCGGATCTCCCAGATTGTCGCGGCCGATGCCGGCAAGCAGGCGCTGCGCGTCTCCGTCGAAGGCGGCGGCTGTTCCGGCTTTTCCTACAAGTTCGATCTGGCCGACGCTGCGCAAGACGACGATGTCGTCATATCCAATGGCGATGCCAAGGTGCTGATCGACAGCATGTCGCTGATCTACATGGCCGGCTCGGAGATCGATTTCGTCGACAACCTGCTCGGGCAATCCTTCCAGATCAAGAACCCGAACGCGGTTGCCAGCTGCGGCTGCGGCACCAGCTTCTCCATCTGATCCCTCTGTATTGATCGGCATTTCGATCCGATCAAGCTTCCCTCCTGCGCCCGATCGTCTAAAAGAGACGACAAGGAACAGAAGGTGGATAGCCCATGAAGATCGCGACCTGGAACATCAACGGCGTCAAGGCGCGGATCGACAACCTGCGCCAGTGGCTTGCCGATTCGTCGCCGGACATCGTCTGCCTCCAGGAAATCAAATCGGTCGATGAAGGCTTTCCGCGGCTCGAGATCGAATCGCTCGGCTATCATGTGGAAACCCACGGCCAGAAGGGCTTCAACGGCGTCGCGATCCTGTCGAAAATCAAGCCTGACGAAGTGATGCGCGGCCTGCCCGGCGGCGAAGCGCCGGACGGCACGGTGGATGAGCAGTCGCGTTATATCGAATGCGTATTCTCCCTTGCAGGCGGTGTTATCCGCGTCGCTTCGATTTACCTGCCAAACGGCAATCCGGCCGACGATCCGGTCAAGTATCCTTACAAGCTTGCCTGGATGGAACGGCTGCGCCGCCATGCGGAAGCCTGCCTTGCCCTGGAGGAGCCGCTTATCCTCGCCGGCGACTACAATGTCATTCCCGAGCCGCATGACTGCTTCGATCCCGCGGTCTGGGCCACCGACGCGCTCTTCCTTCCGCAAACGCGGGAAGCCTTCCGACGGCTGGAAAATCTCGGCCTCATCGATGCCGTGCGTGCCACGACCGACGCGACGAAACTCTATTCGTTCTGGGACTATCAGGCCGGGGCATGGCCGAAGAACAACGGCATCCGCATCGATCACCTGCTGCTGTCACCGGAAGCAGCGGACCGGCTCAAGGCCACCTCGATCGAAAAACATGTGCGGGCGTGGGAAAAACCATCGGATCACGTTCCGGTGGTCGGCATATTCGATTTTGCGGCCTGACACCTGACCCCAGGAGCTTTTCGCCCGAACGCGCGGTAAGCGCCGTTCGGGTCAGTCGTCGGTATCCGCCAGCTGCTGCGACAGTGCGACGGCTCCGCGCCGATCCCGCTCATCGGCAACCGAGAAGGCCTGTTCCTGAAGCTGCTCCATCCAGCCGCATTCCTTGGCCATGCAGCGATCCAGCGCCGCCGTCATGAATGCCAGGCCACGGACGGACTGGCCTTCCTGGAATAGGATGTTGCCGAACACGGCCATGGCGCCTGCGTGACCTGCCTTGCGGGCCTGGTTGAGCCATTTCTTGGCCTGCTGGATATTGGCGCCACCGCCCTCACCCGAAAGCATCATCCGGGCGAGCTGGTACTGGGCTTCCGCCACACCGAAAGTCGAGGCGACCTGAAAATAGAGCTGGCGTGCCTGATAGAGATCAGGCTTCACCGGGCTTCCCGCAATGCCGTGGCTGTAATAGCCTGCGAGAGAGAGAAGCGCGTTGACGAAAAAACCCGTGTCTTCCGATCCCGGCTCGACACCCTGAGCCGCAATCTCGTTGTAGATCTTGAAGGCAGTATAGTCGTCCTTGGCGACACCATCGCCATAGGCATACATGTTGGCCAGCGCCCAGCGTGAACCGGTATGGCCTTTTTCGGCAGCGTAGCGATAGGCTTCGACCGCATCTTCCTTCTGGCCGTTCTTGTAGGCCTTGAAGCCGAACTTGAACAGGTCGAAGGGGCCGGACTCCTTCGACACTCCTGCCTTTATGTCGAAGGCAAGAGCGTTTCCGGCACAGAATGCCGCCAGCGATATTCCAAGAAGCAATACTCTCATGGATCCGGTGCTAGACTTCCGCATGGTTCAGTTTCTTTCGACCCGCATACGGCGTGGAGCCGAAGCGTTCATTATTGGCCGTACACACAGAAAATCCGGAAACGACGATCCGAACAATCTGCCTCCCGATAGGCGAGAGAAACTGTAGGTTCCATTTTCGGCAAGACTTGGACCCCCGAGCAATGTTGTTGCACAGGCGTAAAGCGAATTGACAGTTCGCCTGCCTGCGCCAGCAAAGCCCCGTTTATCTTCGAAAAACCCGCCCATGATACTCCAACATGCACATTCCGCCCCCGCAGTCCGTGCTCTCTACTTCCTTACCGCTGCGCTTCGTTTGTGGCGGGAAATGGACAAAAGTCCTAGCCTTCAAGCGCGGCTGCATGGTCACAAAAAAGTGTTGCTAAATCGTCACAGAATTTTAGCTGGCGATCAAACAGGGATGCCAAGCAAAAGCCCGGTCGAAACCGGGCTTTTGTCTTTGTGTGCAAGAAGGATCAGAAACGGAATTTCACGCTGGTTGAAACAGCCGCGACGAGATCGTCGTCGAAATCGTAGTTAGCCTTCTCGCCATATCGCTCGCCGTTGATCGTTACCGTCCGCGATGACCCTCCCGTCATCAGGCCGAGAACACCGGCTAGACGAAACTCGACGTTCTTGGTCGGAGAATAGGAGCCAAGGACACCGAGCGCCCAGGTGTCGGTCTGTGAACCGAACCCCTGCGAGGTTCCACGATCCCAGGTCAGGCTGACTGCGCCACTCCACTGCTCGTTGAACTTGTGGCCGATACCACCCATGACCGTCCAGCCATCACGATAGCCGAGATCGAGGGTTGTGGCGTCATTATCCAGCGTACATCTACCCGTGACTGCCGCTGTACAGAACGGAACTTTCTGAAGCTGGCTCCAATCGACCCACTTCACGGACCCAAAGGCCAGCCAGTCGGGCGCAATGCCAGATTGCACCTTCAACTCCAGGACATCCGGCATGTCCTGAGCTCCATGAACATCAAATGGTGCCGTGCCATTAACCTGCGAGATGTCGAGAGTGCCGGTAATGTCCTTGAGCTTGACCTCGCTGTTGTAAACGAGACTTGCGCGGAATGCATATTCCGGAATCTCATAGGCGAGACCTGCACGCCATCCCCATCCATCGCCTTCAAGATCAAGACGGCCAACCCCAGTGAACGGAACAGGGGCTCCGGTGAAGTCCTGTACAAGCCGCTCCTGGAAACCGTAAACTTCCTGGTAGAAGCCACCGCCGATCAGACGAAGCTGGCCAGGCCCCATATCGAAACGATAGGAACATGTCAGCGCGTAATTGCGGCTCTCGACCTTGGTTTCGATATCCTCGTTGGCGCCTGCCCAGTTCCGGCCCGGATTCTTGTGAGCGCCCCATGGCTCCGAGTAATCGAACATGCAATCTGCATAATCCCCGATACCGGCTTTCACACCGATGCGAGGAGACCAGTAGTCGCTGCTTCCATCGGCCGATGTGGACAATCCGTTCAGATTTCCGCCACCGGGTCCCGTGCCAGGAGGGGGAAACCCGGTTGTGGTATCCACATCCCTGACATTCTTCAACTTGCGATCCGGCATGACGAATGTGGACGCCGCTTCCGCCGTGAACCGAGACGTATCGAACAAGAGATCTATATTGTAGCCGCCGCGCTCAAGCCCCCCAGCGAGCGCCGGCGACTGCAGCATTCCGACCGCCACCGCGGCCAAAACTCCGCGAGAAATAAAGTGTCTTACCATGTTTTCTCCCACTCCCGGTAAGTTACCGGTTTCACTGTAGATCGTTGATCCTAAACAACAACTTTCGAGTGTCGGGACGATTGCAATGCACAATCGCTCAAAATTTACGTAAGCTATCCAGCAACGGGGAGAGAATCGGCCGACAAGAGATGAAATTACCTGCGAATTTGACAAATCGCAGCCAGGCTTAGAATTTTATCTTGTGGTAATATGAGTCTGTGACGCGCATGCAACAGAGTCTCTTTTCTCCGATTACGCAGGTGCACAACAAGTCAATGGGACAGATGAGCGCATAAAAAATGCCGCATCCATCGCTGGACGCGGCATTTGGCAGGAAAGCCAGATTCGAAAATCAGCCGGCTTCGGCGATCCGCGTCAGCGCGATCTTGAGGTTGGCAAGCTGTACTTCGAGCTCGGCATAACGCTCGCGATCGGCAGCAACGACTTCCGGGTCGGCATTGGCGATGAATTTCTCGTTGGAGAGTTTTTTGTTCAGTCGCTCCATTTCCTGATCCGTCTTGCCGATCGCCTTTTCGATACGGGCCTTTTCTGCCGCAAGATCGATCAGATTGCCGAGCGGCAGGCACACGGTCGCCTCGCCGACAACGATCTGGGCCGCCCCCTTGGGCGCGACACCCGCCGCCTCGATGCTTTC
>DLSX01000181.1:4051-19855 GCA_002500765.1 Neorhizobium sp. UBA7851 | reverse complement strand
TCGGCGCATGCGGCTTCGGCGGATGAAGCTTCGCCTTCTATTGGAAAGCACTGGATCGCCGGGACGACAAGCTGTTCGCGGAACATGCCCTGCTCATGGGGAAGCCGCATGGCCGAGCCCATGAATTTCATCTCGAGGCAATGGATCGGCTGGCCGATGCCGCAATAGTGGCAATGGCCGCAGGGTTGGGACGGGTTGACGGCGACCAGCATGCCGGGCGCAAGGCCCGTGACGCCGGGGCCGATCGCCTCGATATGCCCCGATGCCTCATGGCCGGAAATGATCGGTTCGCGGACCCGAACGGGGCCAAAACCGCCGTCCTGGAAATAGTGGAGATCGGAGCCGCAAATGCCGCCCCAGGCCATTTTCAGCCGGACTTCGCCGGGGCCAGGTTCGGAGCATTCCTGCGTTTCGACATGCAAGTCCTGCTTGCCGTAAAGACGAACGATCTTCGTCAACATGATGTATGCCTTCAATTGGAATTGGGTGCCTGCGCCGTCCGGCGGCGCAGGCGGATTGTCTTCAGCGGATCAGGCCCATCTCGGTCGGTAGCCACAGCGTGACGGCCGGGATGAAGGTGATGATGATCAGCGCGATGAACAGCGGCACCAGCCAGGGCAGGATTGCCATCGTCGTGCGTTCGACCGAAAGTTTGGCGACGCGTGAGAGGACGAAGAGCACCATTCCGAGTGGTGGATGCAAGAGACCGATCATCAGGTTCAGCGTCATGATCAGGCCGAAATGCACCGGGTCGATATCGAACTGCAGCACCAGCGGCAGCAGGATCGGCACGAGGATGGTGATGGCCGCGATCGTATCGAGGAAGCAGCCGACGAACAGCATCAGTAGGTTCACGAGGATCAGGAACACCCACTTGCTGTCGGTGAGGCCGGTGATGGCGGTCGAAAGCAGCTGTGCCGTCTGGCTGACGGTGAGCAACCAGGCGAAGACCGAGGCTGCGGCGACGATGAACAGGACCGAGGCCGTGGTTTCGACCGTGTCCATCGTCGCCTTGGCAAGGCTCTTGAAGGTCATCGTGCGATAGCGCACGAGGCCGAGGAAGAGCGACCAGAGGACGGCGGCGACGGCCGCTTCCGTCGGCGTGAACCAGCCCATCGTCATGCCGCCGATCAGGATGACCGGGGTCATCAGCGCCATCACGGCCGAAAAGTCGAAATACCAGTCGGCGGCGATGAGGGCGATAAGGGCGATGCCGACCGCGAAGTTCAGCGACAGGCCTATCAGCGTCAGGAGATAGATGCCGAGCGGCACCATCATGACGACGACGACTTCCAGCGAGGCGCCGAACAGGTTGCGAATGTTAAACGGCGTATCCGAACCCCAGCGCTTGATGAAGGCGAAGACGGCGACCGTGACCATCATCAGCACGGTCATGACGACGCCGGGCACGATGCCGGCCATGAACAGCGCACCGATCGAGACGTTGGCCATCATGCCGTAGATGACGAATGGCAGCGAGGGCGGGAAGATCGGGCCGAGCGTGGCGGACGCGGCAGTGACGCCGACGGCGGCTTCGACCGGATAACCATGGTCTTTCATCGCCTTGATTTCGATCGTGCCGATGCCGGCAGCGTCGGCGAGAGCCGTGCCGGACATGCCCGAAAAGACCACCGACCCGATGATGTTGACCTGCGCCAGACCGCCTTTCATCCAGCCGACGAGGGCGACGGCGAAGGAATAGATGCGGCCGGTGACGCCGGCGACGTTCATCAGGTTGCCGGCAAGGATGAAGAAGGGAACGGCGAGAAGCGGAAAGCTCTCGACACCGGCGATCAGGCGCTGGGCGGCGATGATATCGGGTGCGACGCCGTAAAAGACGATGTAGGCCAGCGATGATGTGGCCATCGAAATGGCGACCGGCACGCCGAGCAGCATCAATGCCAGGAAGGATCCAATGAGAAGCAGCATGCTCAGCCCTCGCTCTGGAAGGCTTCGGGCCGCTCAAGCACCGAATAACCGCGGCGCATATTGGCAACGAAGACCTGGATGGAACGTAGCAGCATCAGGACGAATGCCACCAGAACGGAATAGAAGACGATGTCGCGGGGAAGGTTGACGGTGACCATTTCCTCGCCGGCAACGACTTCCATGTAACGCCACATCAGCCATGAGCCGTAGGCGAAGAAGCCGATGCGGATGATGTCGACAATGGTCGCCATGACGCGTGTCACGCGGGCGGGCAGATAGTGGTAGAGCACATCCACCTGGATGTGGCGCGACATCCGCACGCACATGACGGAGCCGAGAAACACCACGCCAATCAGGCAGTTGACGGCGATTTCCTCGGTCCAGGCATAGCTGTCGTTCAGGACGTAACGGGTAAAGAATTGCAGGAAGACGCAGCCCGTCATCAGCCAGAAAAGGCCGAGCGTGATCCAGTCTTCGAAGGCGTAAACCTTGAGGTCGACGTCCGCGGGAGCGTCGTCGAAGGTATGCGCCAGCTCCTCAGGAGTGACCTGAGTGTGAATTTCCTGTGCTGTCGACATGAGTGTGTCCCATTCAAGAGAAGCCGGCGCGGCCTGATTTGGGCCGCGCCGAACGGGATCATTTGATGGCGCGGATCGCTTCCCAATCGGACTTTTCGTAACCGAAGTCTTCGAACTTCACCTTTTCGAGGACGTTCTTCTCGAAGTCGGCCTTGTCGACCTCGACGACGTTGAGGCCACGCTTCTTGAAGTCGTCGACGAGTGCCTTTTCACGCTCCTCGATGATCTTCGTCGTCTTGGCGGCAGCTTCCTGCATCACGTCGCGGAAGATCTGCTTGTCTTCATCAGACAGGCTCGCCCAGCGGCTCTTGGAAATGACGGTGTTCAGGTGGTCGACGATGTGGCCGGAAAGAACGATGTTCTTCTGTACTTCGAAGAACTTCTTCGCTTCGATCGTCGTCAGCGGATTTTCCTGGGCGTCGACCGTGCCGTTCTGCAGGGCCAGATAGACTTCGGCGAATGCGATCGGCGTGGTGTTGGCGCCGCAGGCGCGCGGCATGGCGAGGTAGGCCGGAACATCCGGCACGCGCATCTTCACGCCCTTCAGGTCGACGCATTTGGTGATGGCGGTGTTGGAAGTCGTGTGGCGGGTGCCGTAATAGCTGACGGCGGTGATGACGTTGCCGGTCTTGTCCTCATAACCCTTGGCGAGGCGCTTGAATACATCGCTCTTGGTATAGGCGATCAGATGGCTCGGATCACGGAAGATGTATGGGAAATAGGTGACGCCGATCGGCTTGAAATCGCGGGCGGCGAAGCTCGAACCCGAGATGATCATGTCGACGGTGCCGAGCTTGAGGCCCTGGTTGATATCGGCTTCCTTGCCTAGCTGCGATGCCGGATAGACGTCGATCTTGTAACGTCCGTTGGTGCGCTTGGCGATTTCTTCTGCGGCCCATACTGATTCCGTATGGAAGGGTTCGGATGTCTCATAGACATGCGCCCATTTCAGTGTTTCCACCGCGTGCGCGGACATTGCCGACGCTACGATGACTGCCGCTGCACCAAGCAGCGTCTTCAATCTTGAACTCATTTTCGTCCTCCCGAATTGCGTTCAGATTACTCCCCAACCGGCCGCCTCCTCGCGGTCTCGGTCACTCCTCTCTCGTCGGCTCCTCTCCGAAGCTTTCCGAGAATCTCTTCTGCGACAAAGTCAGATGCATGCGCATCGCTTCGCGCGCTGCTGCCGGGTCTCCCACAGCCAGCGCATTGCGTATTGCCGTATGTTCCTCAAGTGCGGCCAGCCATGTATGCGGGCCTTCGAAATAGCTGGCCAGCTTTTCAAAAAACGGCGACGAGCGCCGTTTGTCGTAGATGAGCCCGGTGAAGACGTTCAACGCCGAATTGCCGATGATGTCGGCAATTGCGGTATGAAATGCGCGATCGAGCGTCAGCGCCCGTTCCGGATCTTCCAATGCGCCGGCCATTTCCCGCAGGATCAGGTCGAGCTTCTCTATGCTGGCATCGTCGACACGTCTGGCCGCTTCCTCCGCGATCGCGCTTTCGATCAGGCAACGCGCCTGCAGGATTTCGAACGGCCCGTCGCTGTCGTCTGCAGGCAAAACAGCCGGTTGGCTATTGGAGCTGCGATTGACATAGACGCCCGAACCCATGCGGATCTGCACCAGGCCCTCGACTTCGAGAACGATCAACGCTTCCCGCACGGTCGGACGGGATACGCCCAGCCGCTCGGCCAGCTCGCGTTCAGCAGGCAGGCGCTCCCCGACGGAAATCTCTCCCGACTGGATGAGCATACGAAGCTGTTCCGCGGCCTGGCGATAAAGCCGGCGTGGTTCAAGCGCGACAAACATGAAAACCTCCTGACGCGTCTCTCCTTCCGCGTCATGTGGTCAGATTGTCTTACCAATTATCATTCGTCAAGTGTCTCCCTCACAGAAATTTGTCAGGCGGGCATCGGGACATTGTAGGTGCCGGACAGTTCCAGAAAAGCGGCTCTGGTTACTGGATCGAGCTCGATGCCATGGGCGTCACGATCGCGCGCGACCTTCCATTCGCGGTCGCCGGGGGCCATGACGGATGCACCTGCCCGGGCAGGCGATGTCCGCAGCGTGTCCACATAACGTTTCATTCCGGCCTCGAAGGTTGGTCTGTCGACAAAGGCCTCGGGCTGGATCGCCATGACGAAGGCGCCGAGCTGGCGTGGTGTCTGCATGTCTTCGCCCATCATCGCGGGAATGTCGAAGCTGAGGCGCATGCCGGTGAGCACGGCGCTGAAGATTTCCGCGATGCCGGCGAGGCCCGCGCCCTTGAAGCCGAAGGCATCACCGAGAGGGGCAAGCATTTCTGTCAGATGCGGGTCCGTCGTGTTGATGCCGAGTTCATTCGAGGCGACGCCCTCGGGCAACTTTGCTCCGGTGCTGCGATAAAGAAGCACGCGGTTGAAGGGGACGGCGCTGGTTGCCATGTCGAGGAACCAGGGATCTTCGCCTGCAACCGGGACCGCCATCGAGATCGGATTGGTGCCGTGAAAACGCGAGGCGCCATCATGCAGCCGGACAAAGCTGTCGGAGTTGCAGAAGGACAGGCCGATCAGTCCGTGTCTGGCAGCTTCGACGGAATAGGCGCCGGCTGCGCCAAAATGTGAATTGTTGCGAATACCAACAGCGCCGATGCCGAATTTGCCTGCCAGATCGATCGCCCTTGCCATGCCGGCATAGGCAGGGACCGCGCCCTGGGCGTGGTCGCCGTCGAGCGTTTCGACGGCTCCAAAACCGGAAACCTTCCTGATGTCCGGGGTCTTGTTCAGCCGGCCGCCTTCCAAGGCCTTGATGTAGTGTGCCAGCAGCCGGACGCCGTGACTGTCCACACCGCAGCGCGTGGCATGCATCAGCGCGCGCGTCGTCGCGTCCGCCGTCTCATCATTCGCGCCGCAGGCCTTCAGAACCTCACGGCAGAACCGGTCGAGATCCGGAAGCGACACTGTTTGATGAAGGGCGTCCATGGCATTTCCTCAAATTATTGTCTTTTGTGTACACTAGACATTCTTTTCTGCGAATGTAAATGAATGAAAGACGATCGGTTGTGATTTCTGCCGGTGTGGCACCATGGGGGATTGGATGACGGAGGAGAGGAGTGATGCCGTACCGGGGCGTTCGCCAAAACTCTATCAGCGTGCGCTGGCTGTGGTCGCTTCAGAAATCCGCTCGGGCGGGTGGCATGACGCCGCAAGGCTGAACGAAACCGCGATTGCAAAACGTTTCGGCATCAGCCGGGCGCCGGCAAGGCAGGCGCTTGCGGAGCTGGAAGCGCTCGGGCTTGTCCGTAAATCGGACGGACGGGGGTATCAGGTCGTTGCAGGAGTGGGAGCTGCGCGCAACGAGGCTGATGGCACCGCTGATCCTTCCGGTCCGGACGATATGCAGCTTCATTTTCTGGCAAGCTGGGAGCTGATCTATCGGCAGGTGGAAATGGAGATCGTCTCCCGCACATCGATTGCCAGCTGGCGCGTCAACGAGGTTGCGCTGGCAAAATCCTATGGGGTGAGCCGGACGGTTGCCCGCGAGGTGGTGGCAAGGCTGCAGCAGCGCGGCATCGTCAGCAAGGATGATGCGGGACGCTGGCATGCGCCGGCATTGACCGCGAGGCATGTGGGCCAGCTCTACGAATTGCGATGGACGCTGGAGCCGCTTGCGCTCGAACAGGCTTTTCCGCACTTTCCCGAAACTCTGCTGCCGGTGTTGTTTCGGGATCTGCAGGCCGCGATCGCAGCGGGTGATGGCGTTGATGGCGTTATGCTGGACGCGGTGGAGCAGCAGCTTCATGGCCAGTTGCTCGGTTATTGCGACAATGCTCCGCTGATGCAGGCAATCAGCCTGCCGCAGGCCATTCTCGTTGCGCATCACCGGCTGTATCAGCCGAAAGCGCCGATCATCGCTGAAGAGCCTTTCCTTCTTGAGCATGTGAGCGTGTTCGAGCGCCTGATGGCGGGCAGGGTCGCGGATGCCGGGGCGGCACTTGCCAATCATCTGAAAATTTCGCGCGAGCGCGCCATGCTGCGCATCGCCAATGCTGCCCGCAGTCTTTCGTTGCCGGACGTGGCCTATCTGGAACGCCTGCGCGACGTCGAGTTCAATTTGTGATCATGATCATCGGGAGGAGCCGACATTGAAGATCAAGTCCCTGGAACCATTCATCCTTCATCTGCCGCTGACATCGGCGTCGATTTCGGATTCGACCCACAGTATCACCCATTGGGGTGTGGTCGGCGTCGCAATCACCACGACCGACGGGCTGACCGGTTACGGTTTTACCGGAACCCATGCGCACCTGGCCTCCGACCGCCTCATCACCGCCTGTATCCGTGATTGCTATGCGCCGCTTTTGATCGGTGAGGATGCCAATGACCATCAACGGCTCTGGACCAAGCTCGCGCGTTATCCTTCCCTGCAATGGGTCGGTCGGGCGGGGATCACGCATCTGGCGCTGGCCGCTGTCGATGTGGCGATCTGGGATCTGAAGGCGAAGAAGGCAGGCCTGCCGCTTTGGGCCTATCTCGGCGGTGCGAGGACCGACAGGCTGGAGGCGTACAATACCGATATCGGCTGGCTGTCCTTCTCGCTCGATGATCTGTTGTCCGGCTCGGCGCGGGCGGTGGAGCAGGACGGTTTCACCCGGATCAAGCTGAAGGTCGGCCATGACGATCCGAATGTCGATGTGCGCAGGCTCGAAGCCGTGCGCAAGCGGTTGGGGTCGGATGTCCGCATCGCCATCGATGGCAACGGCAAGTGGGATCTGCCGACCTGCATGCGGTTTTGCGAGCGTGCCCGCGATCTCGATATCTACTGGTTCGAGGAGCCGATGTGGTATGACGACGTCGAGAGCCACAGGCTTCTGGCGCGATCCTCGACCATTCCTGTGGCGCTGGGCGAACAGCTCTATACCGTTGATGCGTTCCGCAGTTTCATCAATGCTGGGGCGGTTGCCTATGTGCAGCCCGATGTGACGCGGCTTGGCGGGATAACCGAATATATCCAGGTTGCGGATCTGGCGCTGGCGAACCGGCTGCCGGTCGTGCCGCATGCAGGCGAGATGAGCCAGGTGCATGTGCATCTAAGCTACTGGCATCCGGCCTCGTCGATTCTTGAATATATTCCGTGGATCAAGGATCACTTCGAAGAGCCGGCGGATGTTGTGGGTGGCGTCTACAAGCGGCCCGAGCGACCCGGTGCGGGAACCACGGTGCTGGCCGACAGTTTTGCGCGGTACGGCAAGAGTATCGCCTGATAGCCGGTGCCAAAAACAGATCTGCCGCCCGGAGGCGGCAGATTGGGGTGGGGTTTGATCCCCATCCAAGCCTTGGGAGGCTTATTCGGCAGGCTGCAACTGCGCCGTCTTGATCTCGTCGGAGCGCGACGACAGGGCAGCGTCCAGCATGTCCTTGTCGAGTTCGCCTTCCCAGCGTGCGACGACGATGGTGGCGACGGCGTTGCCGACGAGGTTGGTCAGCGCGCGGCATTCCGACATGAAACGGTCGATGCCGAGGATGAGCGCCATGCCGGCGACCGGAACGGACGGAACAACCGACAGTGTTGCAGCGAGCGTGATGAAGCCTGCGCCGGTGATGCCCGCGGCGCCCTTGGACGAAAGCATGGCGACGAGCAGCAGCAGGATCTGGTCGGTGAGCGACAGGTCGATACCGGTTGCCTGGGCGATGAACAGCGCCGCCATCGTCATGTAGATGTTGGTGCCGTCGAGGTTGAAGGAATAACCGGTCGGGATGACCAGACCGACAACCGAGCGCTTGCAGCCTGCACGTTCCATCTTCTGCATCAGGTTCGGCAAGGCAGCTTCCGAAGAGGAGGTGCCGAGAACGAGGAGCAGTTCTTCCTTGATGTAGCGCAGCAGGGCGAAGATCGAGAAGCCGTTATATTTCGCAACCGCCCCGAGGATCACGACCACGAACAGAAGTGCCGTGATGTAGAAGGACAGGATGAGGAAAGCGAGATTGGCGACAGAACCGATGCCGTATTTGCCGATGGTGAAGGCCATGGCGCCGAAGGCGCCGATCGGAGCGGCCTTCATCAGGATCGCAACGAGGCGGAACATCGGGGCGGTGAGGGCGGTCAGGAAGTCGTAGACCGGCTTGCCCTTTTCGCCGACCATGCCGAGCGCGATGCCGAACAGGACGGAGAAGAACAGGACCTGCAGGATGTCGCCCTGCGAGAAGGCGCCGACAATGGTTTCCGGGATGATGTTCATCAGGAATCCGGTGATCGTCGTTTCATGCGCCTTGGTGGCATAGGTCGCGACGGCCTTGGCATCAAGCGATGCCGGATCGATGTTCATGCCGGCGCCGGGCTGCAGCACGTTGCCGACGATGAGGCCGACAATGAGGGCCAGCGTCGAGAAGGTGAGGAAGTAGAGCATCGCCTTGCCGGCGACGCGACCGACCTTCTTCAGGTCGGACATGCCGGCAATGCCGGTGGCGACCGTCAGGAAGATCACCGGGGCGATGATCATCTTCACGAGACGGATAAAGGCGTCGCCGAGCGGTTTCAGGCTGGCGCCGAAATCAGGCCAGAAATGGCCGATCAGCATGCCGATGACGATGGCGGTCAGAACCTGAACGTAAAGCTGGCGGTACAGCGGCAGTCGTTCACGCGGCTGCGTGGATTCGGGTATTGCAATCATATTGTCCTCCATCGCGCCGCAACCAACTAGCTGGCTCTTCCCGGGCGCATTGATGTCGAAATGGAGGCAGCAAGAGGTGTGCCAGTTTGTCGCCTGCGGCATAAGGTCTTGATTAAAATCGATTTAATTGCGTTCGGTCATTTTCGGAAATGCATTTGAGCGGATTTTCGCACATATAGGTTTGCCTGAAGTGCGGATTCATGCTCAAATGTGAAAGTGTCTACACGTCGAACTATCGAGCATCTGCCAGCCATGCGCCGAACCTGGATTGTTTTCTGTCTGGTTGCAATTGTCGCCTGCGCTGTGGTTTTTTATGTCGCGGGCATATATGGACGCGCTTCCGCTCTTTCCGCCTTGTCTTTGCAGGGCCGAACCGAGGCGAGCCTGAAAGTCGCCTTGTTGCGGGCCGTGCTGGAGCGTCCGCGGGCGCTGCCTCTTCTCCTGGCGCAGGATCGCGATGTGGTGGAAACGCTTTCCTCGGGCGATCCGGCCGCAAGGATCACCCTCAGCCGCAAGCTCGAAGAGCTGATCGCTCCGACCAAGGCTGCAGTGATCTATGTCGTGGCGGATAACGGCATTGCCGTTTCGGCCAGCAACTGGCGAGAGGAAAAAAGCTTCGTCGGCAATGACTACACGTTTCGCAGCTATTTTTCTCGCGGGATGAAAGAGGGTGGCGCAGAGCACTTTGCACTCGGTTCGGTCAGCCACCGGCCCGGACTTTATATTTCCCACAGAGTAGGAACCGCGGAGCAGCCGCTCGGTGTCGTTGTCGCAAAGATGGAGTTTGACCAGTTGGAGGCCGACTGGCGCGATACTCAGCGACCGTCCTTTGTCACCGACGACAACAATGTCGTGCTGATCAGCAGCATTCCATCATGGCGTTTCATGACGACCGAGCTGCTTCCCCAATCCAGTCTTTCCGCCATTCGCGAGAGCCTGCAGTTCGGTGATGCGCCGCTTCTGCCTCTGCCGATGACAAGGCTCGAAACACTGGCACCGGATGCGGGCATCATTCGGGTGTTGCTGCCGGGGGGCGGGCAGATCCGTTATCTGCAGATCTCGGTGCCCGTCGCATCGACCGGTTGGGATTTCCAGTATCTCCTGCCGATCGACGGGGCCGTGGCTGCGGATATGCGCGAGTTCCGGCTGGTTGCCGCCCTGGCGCTTCTTGTCGTCCTGGCCGTGACGGCGGTGTGGATACGCCGTCGCCAGCTGGCGCAGGCTCAGATTATCGGTGCGCAGGCGGCACGCGAGGACCTGGAACGACGTGTCGAAGAGCGAACAAGCGCGCTCAGCCTGACCCGCGACAACCTGCAGGCGGAAATTTCCAATCGCAAATCGACCGAGGTCAAGCTGCAGGCCGTGCAGCAGGATCTGGTTCAAGCCAACCGCCTCGCAATCCTTGGGCAGGTTGCTGCCGGTGTGGCTCACGAGATCAATCAGCCGGTCGCCACCATTCGAGCCTATGCCGACAATTCCAAGATTTTTCTCGAACGCCAGCAAATACAGCCGGTGAAGGATAATCTCGACCTCATCGCCTCCCTTACGGAGAGGATCGGCGCGATTACCGATGACCTGAAGGCGCTGTCACGCCGCGGTCGCACCGCAGCCGAGCCGGTTTCGCTTGCAGACGTGCTCGAAGGCGCGGTGCTGCTGTTGCAAAGCCGGTTCACCGGCTCTCTGGACATGCTCGTGATAGACCCGATTGCGCAAGAGCTGGAGGTGATGGGGAGCCGGCTGAGGCTGGAGCAGATATTCATCAACCTCTTGCAGAACGCATTGGAGGCCGTCGAGGGGCGTGAGACCGGACAGGTTACCGTCTCGACGGTTGTGACAGGCGACAAGGTTTCGATCTGCGTTGCGGATAATGGCCCGGGCATCGCCCCCGAAATTCTTGCCGAACTGTTCCAGCCGTTCAATTCCTCCAAGGAGAAGGGGCTTGGGCTTGGGCTCGTCATCTGCAAGGACATCGTGGCGGATTATGGCGGCCGGCTTGATGTCGAGACAGCTGACACGGGCACCAGGTTTATCGTCCATCTGAAGAGAGCTTGAGTAATGACTGCACCCGTGCCTGTTTTTCTGATCGATGACGACAAGGATCTCCTGAAGGCGACAGCCCAGACGCTGAGCCTTGCCGGTTTCGACGTCCGGTCGTTTGCGACCGGCAACGAGGCGCTGTCTCAACTGGACGACAGCTTTTCGGGTGTGGTTGTTTCGGATATCCGCATGCCGGGGCTGGACGGATTGCAGCTTTTCGATCGAATCTCCGAGCTTGATCGCGAGTTGCCGGTCATTCTGATGACCGGTCACGGCGACATACCGATGGCGGTCAAGGCCATCCAGAGCGGAGTTTACGACTTCATTGCCAAGCCGTTTGCGACCGAGCGGCTGATCCAATGCGTCAGGCATGCCGCGGAGAAGCGCAATCTCGTGATGGAGAACCGGAGGCTGCGGGCGGCCGGAGCGGAGGCCGACGATGGTTTGCCCCTGATTGGCCAGGCGCCGGTCATGGAGCGGTTGCGCCATATGCTGCGCCAGATCGCCGATACCGATGTCGATGTGCTGGTGACGGGAGAAACGGGTAGCGGCAAGGAAGTGGTGGCGAGCATTCTACATTCATGGAGCCGCCGATCGGCGGGGAATTTTGTGGCGCTCAACTGTGGCGCGCTTCCCGAACAGGTGATCGAAAGCGAACTTTTCGGCCATGAGGCCGGTGCCTTTACGGGTGCGCAGAAGAAGCGGGTCGGTCGTATCGAGCATTCGAGCGGCGGTACGCTGTTTCTCGACGAGATCGAAAGCATGCCGCTTTCCACCCAAGTGCAGATGTTGCGGGTTCTGGAAATGCGCGAGGTAACCCCGCTCGGCACCAACGAGGTGCGTCCCGTGGATCTGCGTGTCGTGGCAGCCTCCAAGGTCGATCTCGGCCATCCCGATCAGCGGGCGATTTTCCGCGAGGATCTTTATTACCGGCTGAATGTTGTGACACTGACGATCCCGCCGTTACGGGAAAGGCGCGAGGACATTCCACTCCTGTTCAATTATTTCACCAGAAAGGCGGGACAGCGTTTCGGTCGCGAGGTTGCGGACCTGCCGCGCGGGGTGGTCGATCATTTGCGGGACCATTCGTGGCCCGGCAATGTTCGCGAACTTTCCCATTATGCCGAGCGATTCATTCTCGGCCTTGAGCCCTCGGCGCCACTGGCGGCACCACAGGCGAAATCCGCTGAAGGCGTGGGCCTGCCCGAGCGACTGGAGCGCTTCGAGGCGGATATCATTCGCGAGACGCTGACCGAATTCGGCGGCGACGTTCAGCAGACGATCGCGGCGCTCGGTATCCCGCGGAAGACATTTTATGACAAGCTTCAACGACATCGGATCGTGCGAAGCGACTATGTCGAGCGGCGCTGAAATCACTGATAATTCTGGATTTTTGTGAGAGCTTCCTGCGGCGTGAAGGGGGTGGCGCATCTTCATTCGCGCTAAAATGATGCGGAAAATAACCGGCGCGGAAACACCTGGTTAAGGTTTTCTTTTTATTAACAGAGACCGGTGTGATCACGTTGTTTGATGGTTTCGCGTACATGCATTTTCCGCCTTCCCGCAAAGACATTTCCCCAGTCGAAGACGCAAATTGGAGTGACGAACAGGAGTTCGTCGCGGCCAATGATGCGGAGCAGCCTCTGCCGTTGCCGGAGCTGATACCGGCGATCGAGCTCGATCCCGACAAGCTGCCGACCTGGCAGCGGGCCTTTATTCTTGCGCCCAATGTGCGCTTTACCCGGACGCCGGGACGCGGTCCTGCCAAGCAGGATTCGGATCTGGGCGAGGCGCAAGCCGATCCGGCAGTGCATGCCGGGCATGCACTGCCGCACCCGATTGCCATTTCAATGCCCGAGGGCCGACTGGCTCCGCACGTAAATACAGGTTCCCAAGTGACTAATCTCCAGCGCCGCATCGGCCAGGCATTCGCGTCCGCTGCGCCCGCCGCTTCCGTTCCTCAGCCTATCGAAGCTGCCATCCAGCGCGTCGTCGAACAGCCGATGTACCGCCAGCCGAACGCTGCCGCTCCGGTGCCGGCACCCGCGCCGCAGGAAAGCACTTCCGTGCAGAATGCGTCCGGCCGTCGCGTGACGTCCATCCCGGATCACCTTATCTGGGAAATGATGAGCCTTGGCGCTTCGGAAAATGTCGAACAGAAGGCAACACCGCGCGTACTTCCGGCACTGCCGGTTGCGCCTAAGGCCGTACCAACGGCGCTTGCCCCTTCCGTGACCCGCTTCGTGCCGCCAGCACCCATGCCGGTTGAAGAAGCTGTTCAGGTCGTTGCGGCTCCCATTGTCGCTGAAATGGCCCCGGAAGTTCCGTCTGCGATCCATCTCTATCGCCAGATAGCGACCCGTCATCCGATGCTGGCGCCGACACAGGTCGAGCCGCAGCCGGTCGCCATTCCTGAAGTTGTCGAGCCTGAAATCGTTTACGCTGCTCCGGTTGTCGAGGCCGTCGAAGAGCCTGTGGTCGCGCCGGTTGTGCGCAAGCCGCGGGTGCTGACCTTTGCCGAGGACTACACGTTCCCGGATATCGATCTGCTGCAGCCAGCCGCGCCGCGCGAGGAGCAGACGATGAGCCAGGAAGCGCTGGAACAGAGCGCCGGTCTTCTGGAAAGCATTCTTGAGGATTTCGGCGTCAAGGGTGAGATCATCGACGTTCGCCCCGGCCCGGTCGTCACGCTTTACGAATTCGCCCCGGCTCCGGGCGTGAAGTCCTCGCGCGTGATGAACCTGTCGGACGATATCGCCCGTTCGATGTCGGCTCTGTCCGCTCGCGTGGCGGTCATTCCCGGCCGTAACGTCATCGGCATCGAACTGCCGAATGTCGAGCGCGAGACCGTCTATCTGCGCGAGCTGGTGGAAAGCAATTCCTATATTGGAACCGACTATCGCCTGCCGCTCTGCCTCGGCAAGACGATCGGTGGCGAACCGGTGATCGCCGAACTCGCCAAGATGCCGCATCTTCTCGTTGCCGGTACGACCGGCTCTGGCAAGTCGGTCGCCATCAACACGATGATCCTGTCGTTGCTCTACCATCTTCGCCCGGAAGAATGCCGGTTGATCATGGTCGATCCGAAGATGCTGGAACTGTCGGTCTATGACGGCATTCCACATCTGCTGACGCCGGTGGTTACCGACCCGAAGAAGGCCGTTCTGGCGCTGAAATGGGCCGTGCGCGAGATGGAAGAGCGTTATCGCAAGATGTCACGCCTCAACGTCCGCAATATCGACGGATTTAATGCCCGCGTTGCCGAAGCGCGCAACAAGGGCGAGACGATCATGATCAGCGTGCCGGTCGGTTTCGACCGCTCGACCGGCGAGCAGGTGTTCGAGGAACAGGCTCTCGACCTGACCGCACTGCCTTACATCGTCGTCATCGTCGACGAGATGGCCGACCTGATGATGGTTGCCGGTAAGGAAATCGAAGGCGCGATCCAGCGGCTGGCGCAGATGGCGCGTGCGGCGGGTATCCACCTGATCATGGCGACCCAGCGTCCGTCGGTCGATGTCATCACGGGTACGATCAAGGCGAACTTCCCGACCCGCATCTCCTTCCAGGTGACGTCGAAGATCGACAGCCGTACGATCCTTGGCGAGCAGGGTGCCGAACATCTTCTCGGCCAGGGCGACATGCTGCACATGAAGGGCGGCGGGCGCATTGCCCGTGTCCACGGCCCGTTCGTTTCGGACTATGAAGTCGAGAAGGTCGTCGCGCATCTGAAGACGCAAGGCCAGCCCTCCTATCTCGGCAGCGTTACCGAGGACGAGGAAGAGGATGGTGTCGAGGAAGAAGAGGACGCAGCGGTCTTCGACCAGACGTCGATGGGTGCGGAAGACAATGGCGACGATCTCTACGAGCGCGCCGTCAAGATCGTCCAGCGCGACAAGAAGTGCTCGACATCCTATATCCAGCGCCGCCTTTCGATCGGTTATAACCGTGCCGCCTCGTTGGTGGAGCGGATGGAGCAGGAAGGCCTCGTTGGCGCGCCAAACCATGTCGGCAAGCGCGAGATCCTCGGATCTCAGGTGCCGCATCGTTCCGGCGAAGAGTAAGACTTATCGGAAAGCCGCCTAGGCGGCCTTCCATTTCATCAGCGATCGTTCCAGCAGCGACAAAAGGTCGAAGACGAGGATCGCAAGGGCGGCGACGAGAAGTGCGCCCTGCAGGATGAAGGCGAGATTGTTCGACTGCAGCCCTGCGATGATGACTTCGCCGAGCGTCTTTGCCGCCACAGTCGAACCGATCGTGGCGGTGCCGAAACCGATAACGGTGGAAATCTTGATCCCGCCGACGATCATGGGCAGGCTGAGCGGCAATTCCACCTGACGGAAAATCTGAAACGGCGTCATGCCGCTTCCCTTGGCTGTGTCGGTCACGTCTTGCGGCACGGTTGTCAGGGCCGTCATCGTATTCTCGAAAATCGGCAGAAGCGCATAAAGAAACAGCGCGACCAGCGTCGGCCCGTTGCCGAAACCCATGGCCGGCACGGCGAGCGCCAGCACCGCGACAGGCGGAAAGGTCTGGCCGATATTCACCACGGTGCGCGCCAATGGCAGGAACTCCGCGCCGAACGGGCGGGTGACGAGCACCGCCAGAG
>DLSX01000181.1:0-3904 GCA_002500765.1 Neorhizobium sp. UBA7851 | reverse complement strand
TGCTGGCGCATTGGTCTGCACCAGGGGCTTGAAGGCGAAGTCGAAACTTTCCGGCGAGGCGAGAAAGCCGACCAGCAGGGCGAAAAGAGCGAGCCGTGGGACAAGGCGCAATAAGCTCATTGCGGCCTGACCGCCTGACCGAGCAGCGTTTGCAGACGAATGCGGCCGAGCGGCGCGCCCCTGCCGGAAACGACCGGCAGTGCCTCGGCGCCGCTCCACATCAGCGCGGCAAGCGCATCCTGCTGGGTTCTGCCTGCCTCGATCGGGTCTCCCTCTGCCTCTCCCGGTTCAACCAGATCAGCCACGCT
Source organism: Neorhizobium sp. UBA7851 (assembly GCA_002500765.1). GTDB lineage: Bacteria > Pseudomonadota > Alphaproteobacteria > Rhizobiales > Rhizobiaceae > Neorhizobium. The sequence goes on along the minus strand of DLSX01000181.1, from coordinate 3,596 downwards.
CCCGAGCGACAGAAGCCGGAATGGGCGGTCGAACGAGCCGACGAGACCTTCGACGAAGGGTGTCGCGGGTGTTTTGAGGAGATCGAGGGGGCGGCCGTATTGCAGGAGCTTGCCCTCATTCATCACGGCGATCGTGTCGCCGAGATGGAAGGCTTCGTTGATGTCGTGGGTGACGATGGCGATCGTCGTGCCGAACCGCTTCTGGATCGCCAGAAGCTCGTCCTGCGCTTTGCCGCGCAAGACCGGGTCGAGGGCGCCAAATGGCTCATCCATCAGCAGGATCTTTGGTTCGGCGGCAAGTGCCCGGGCGACGCCGACGCGCTGCTGCTGACCGCCCNNAGCTGATGCGGATAGCGGTTGGCGAAGACAGCGGGATCGAGCTGGAAGAGATCGAGAAGCTCGGTGATCTTGGCATCGATCCGGGCCTTGTCCCATTTGAGCAGGCGCGGCACGGTTGCGATATTATCGGCCACCGTCCGGTGTGGAAACAGGCCGTGCCCCTGGATCGCATAGCCGATCCGTCGCCTTAGTTCATGGCCGGGGATGTTTCGCGTGTCCTCGTCACCGATCAGGATTGTGCCCTCATTTTGAGACACGAGCTGGTTGATCATCCGCAGAAGCGTCGTCTTGCCGGAGCCGGACGTGCCGACCAGTACGGCAATCGTGCCTTCAGGAACGGAGAAGGATACATTGTCGACGACGGCCTTGCCGCCATATCGTTTCGTCACAAACTGGATGTCGATCATGCGGAACGGGCCTCCGTGCCAGGCGTGGTGCTGAAATCCACCAGCGCATCGAGCACGATGGCGGCAACGAAGGACATGGCGACCGTCGGCAAGGCCCCGAGAAGGACCAGATCCATGGCAGACTGGCCGAGGCCCTGGAAGACGAAGACGCCCATTCCGCCGCCGCCGATCAGGGCAGCGATCGTCGCCATGCCGATATTTTGAATGAGAACGATGCGTATGGCTGCAAGCAGGCTCGGGAAAGTCAACGGGAACTCGATCGAGACGAGGCGTTGCAGATCGGTCATGCCGGCGCCGCGGGCAGCCTCATTGGCTTCTCTCGGGACGTTTTCGAGGCCGGCGACTGTATTGGCGACGACCGGCAGCAATGAATAGAGCACCAGCGCGACGAAGGCGGGGGCGGTGCCGATGCCGGAAATGCCGATCGCCGAGGCTCCAGGTACATTTGCCGCGACCCAGCCGAGCGGCAGGATCAGCAGCCCGAACAGGGCGATCGACGGGATGGTCTGCAGGATGTTGAGCGTGTTGAGTGCTGCCGCCCGAAGCCAGGATATGCGATGGCACAGGACGCCGAGCGGCAGGCCTATGCAGAAGGCCAGGAACATGGAGCCGAGCGCCAGCATCGCATGTCGCGACATTTCTGCCCAGAATGCATCCGAGCGGTTGGCATATTCCTTCATCACCGAAATATCGGACAGGATACCGGATGCGAATACGCCGCCAATGGCGGCAGTGGTGATGGCAAGCAGCAGTAACCTCGATGCCGGTGGGAGCCTGAGCTTGGCGATGACGTCCACAGCGGCAAGAGAAAGGCTGAACAGAAGAAGCCAGAAGCCCGAACCGGGCGAGACCCGGGCATAGGCATTGCCGGGCGGGAGCCCGGCATTTGCCGCGCCGCCAAGTGCCAGAACGGCGGCGAACAGGGCGGCTGCCGTGATTGCAAGCCGTATTGCTGATGGCAGGCGAACAACAAGACAGAGCGCGGCGATGACGAACGCCGCGGTCAAAACCATGCCACTGCCGGACGGAAGCGCCTCGATCAGCGAGCGCCCCTGTCCCTGCAGGATACGGTTCGGCTTGACCACGATAAACGGGAAGACAAGGGTCGAAATCAGGATGAGGGCGGCCATCAGCACGCCTGTCTTTTCCAGTCCTGTCCGCAAGCCGCTCGCCCCTCTATCCGTCGCGAAGTCTTGCAACGGCTACTTGAGGAAGCCGTTTTTCTTCAGGAAATCCTCGGCGACCGCATTGGCCGGCTCACCGCCGACCTGAACGCGTCCATTGAGATCCTGAAGTGTTACCAGATCGAGCTTTTCGAAGACGGGCTTGAGCAGTTCTTCGATCTTCGGGTTCTTTTCAAGCGTTGCTTGGCGGATGATTGGTGCCGGCTGGTAGACGGGCTGAACCTTCTTGTCGTCTTCGAGCACGACGAGGCCGGACGGGGCGATGCCGCCATCGGTGCCGTAGACCATGGCTGCATTGGCGCCATTCGTCTGGTTGGCGGCGGCAGCGATCGTGGCAGCGGTGTCGCCACCCGAGAGCGTGATCAACTGCTCGGGTGTGAGCTTGAAGCCGTAGGTGGTCTGGAAGGCGGGGAGGGCGGCTGCCGAGTTGACGAACTCGGAGGATGCCGCAAGCACGATCTTGCCGCCGTCAGCGACGAGCTTGCCGAAGTCCGAGAGTGTCTTCAGCTTGTTCTCTTCCGCGACATCCTGACGAACTGCAATGCCCCAGGTGTTGTTGGCGGGCGAGGGCGTCAACCAGACGATCTTGTTGGCATCGAGATCGAGCTTCTTCACCGTCTCATAGGCTTGTGTCGCATCCTTCCAGACCGGATCGTCGGCTTTCTCGAAGAAGAACGCCCCGTTGCCGGTATATTCCGGATAGATGTCGATCTCGCCGGCGGTGATCGCCTTGCGCAGGACCGGCGTCGCACCGAGCTGGATGCGGTCGGTAGCCTCGATATTGTTTGCCTTCAGGACGGACAGGATGACGTTCCCGAGAACGCCGCCTTCGGTGTCGATCTTCGATGAGACGACCACCTGCGCCGAGGCAGCGGTGGCGGTGAGAGAAAAGGCCAGCAGAAGGCCTGCAAATTTTCCGGTGAGCGACATCCGAGTTTCCCTGGCTTCCTGGAACCGGTCGCAATGCCGGCGCGTTTGGTGGAGTGGTTCGCAGCAAAGCTAGAGCACGGGTCAAAAGTGTCGAGGAGGATTCGACTGAAGATTGCCCAAAAGCAGAAAAGCCTTCGTCTTTTTATCGAGTTAAGTCGAAGGATCTGTCGCGGAAAGTTGCTTGTCGAAATCCCTCACAATGTCGGCACCCAGCCCCGCCGTTAACTTGACAAGAGGTCGCTCAGGCATAATGTCGCAGCCAGTTCGTTCTTTAGAATGGAGAGATATTTAAATGAACATGGACCTCTCGAGGCGCAGCTTCATGAAGCTGGCCGGGGCAGGGGTAGCGGCAACGTCCATGGGTGCGCTTGGTTTCAGCGAAGCTGAAGCCGCCGAAATCGCCCACGTTCGGCCATTCAAATTGGCCACGACGACCGAAACCCGACAGACCTGTCCCTACTGTTCCGTTGCCTGCGGCATCATCATCTATTCCAAGGGTGACGTGCGCAAGGGCGACAAGGCGGAAGTCGTTCACATCGAAGGCGATGTCGACCATCCGACCAATCGCGGGACGCTCTGTCCCAAGGGGGCGGCGCTGAAGGACTTCGTGAAGTCTCCCACCCGCCTCCTTTACCCGATGCACCGCAAGCCCGGCTCGGACAAATTCGAGCGCATGTCCTGGGACGAGGCTCTCGATCGCATCGCGCGGCTGATGAAGGACGACCGCGACGCCAAC
>DLSX01000246.1 GCA_002500765.1 Neorhizobium sp. UBA7851 | reverse complement strand
TGGCCATCATTGCCGCGCGAGACCACGTTGCGCGCGAGTTCGTCGACACAGATGTTATGGGCGCGGTTCTGGCAAAGGCGCTTGAGGTCGGGGCCGACCGCGTCATCAACGTTGCCGAAAACCCGGAAGAGCTGTCTGCCTATGCGGCGGGCAAGGGGTATTTCGACGTCCAGTTCGACGCGTCGGGCAATGAGCGGGCCGTGCGTTCGGGCCTCGAAGTGCTGCGTCCGCGTTCGACCGTGGTTCAGCTGGGGCTGGGCGGTGATGTCTCCATTCCGCAGAACATGGTGGTTGCCAAGGAAATCGAGATGAAGGGCACGTTCCGCTTTCACGAGGAGTTCGGATTGGCCGTCGACCTTATCGGCAAGCGTCGCGTCGATCTGAAGCCGTTGCTGACAGGCACGTTTCGGCTTGAGGACGCCGTACAGGCATTTGAAGTCGCCGGTGATCGAAGCCGCTCGATGAAGGTGCAATTGTCGTTCTGATGCGGATCGGGCTCAGATCAACGCGAGCTCCATTCGTTATGCTTTTCGCAGCATTTCGTGGGTCGCAGGTTCAGATCCTTTCAAGGTAATAGAAAAGTTTCTGCCTCTGATCGAATTGATCTAAGTAGAGCAGGCGGCACGATGTGCCACCTGAATCGCATCGCGTTTCACCGGAATTCGATGACGTCGTAAGTATCAAGGACCGGCAAGGTCACCCAGGTGTAGTTGCCTCTCTTCGCGATCGGCAGCTCCTGGCCACTGACAGCTGCCCGAGCAGTATCGAATTGTCCCTGAAGCTCGATCTGCACTCCCGCCATCGCGATCGCCGGATGATAGGAAACCTGGGAAGCGCCGGACAGGTTGACCAAATGCACCAATGTCCGGCCCGAATGCTGCTGGTGCTGAAGCGTGATCTGCAGCATCGGGTGAGCGTTAGTGCGGATCTGTCTGCCATCCGGCAGCAAGTGATCGACTAGATCACTGAACAGCGCCGAATGTGATGGAGCGCCTGCACGGAAATACAGCTCTCCAATGTCCCAGGGCAGATACGCAAGCTCCCCATCTCCGTACCGATTAAGATAAAGGCCGGGCAGATCGGTATCGTGCATGCCTTCGCCGACCATCTCCATGGGATTGACCTTGGTGCGCGGCACAAGAGTCAGGGCTGATTGTGCGGTTGTTTCCAGCTGCAGGAAGTCGCTGTAGACAAAAACGAGGTCCGTGCCGGACAGGGATGGGAACAGATTGCTGTCGCGAACACGCCAGTAGGATGCCAGCGTCTCCTTGCGATCCCATTTGCGAACCGTCGGAGGCAGATCGAGATCCGGCCTTGTCGCGCCTGCGGCCAGAACCCGGCCCCCGTTGCGCAGATAGCGATCAAGCGCGGACGGCGCGCCGCTGGGCGCGATCACGAGATCGTAGCGACCGGGATCGCTGTCGATCCAGCTCAGGTCACTGGATAGCACGAACGGGATGTGGTTTTCCGTCAGAAGTCGGAAGAAGCCGGACATTGCCAGGTTGGTGTTTTCGTCTCCGCTCCCCAGTTCTTCGCTATCCCGGTAACCGAAGCCGCCGTTCCCGGGCAGTGGCGAGGAATGCGTGTGTCCCTGTTTGGATCGGAACAGCCGGTTTGCAAAGGGTAGGCGCGGACCATCGATCAGCAGGACGCGGGCAGCGTTCGTCTGTCTGACATAAAGGTCCTGATGTTTGCGATGGAACTTGAAAGCCGGTCTGGCGCCTCTTTCACCATTCAGATCGTGCTGCTCGTGGTTGCCGTTGACGAAGAGATAAGGGCCTGCACCGTTGGCCATGTTCTGATAGGCGCGGATTTCGCCTTCTGCGGCCGACCGGTGCACATACCGCCAGCGCCCGTCGAAAAAGGCGGAGTCATTGTTGAATGGCATGCGATCCGGGAAGGCGGCGCGAGCGCGATTGACCGTCTCGCTGGCATCATAAAGCCAGAATGCATGTGCTTCGGCGATCGGCGCGCCATGGGTTTCCGAATTGGTTGAATCCGCGGATCTGCCGACCATTAAGTTGATCGCCGGATTTCGTTCCTTGACAAATGTACGGATCCGTTGCGCCAGTTCGTGGGCGCTGTCATCCATGAACTCCATATATTGCGCATCGGGTTCTACCGGCAACGGCAAGCCGTATCTGGCCGAATAGAGTCGTTTGCAATTATCGCACTGGCAGGGACCGAAGGCGTTACGCTGACCGCCGCCATAGTTGAAGAATATCCCATCGAATGGATAGCGGGCTAGCGCTTCATCCATGATCTTGAAGATATGATCCTGCATGTATCCGCCATTGATGCACATGACATGTGTATCGTTCCAGAGCGGAGAATTGCCATGCCGGTCTCGCTGTACCCAGTCCGGATGGGCGGCAAGAACGGATTGATCCTGGTTTACCGTCCATTCGAAGCGGGCAACGACATAGATGCCTCGCTGATGCGCCTTGTCGACGATTTCTCCGACGATGTCCCGCCCCGGCGGCAGGGAAGGGGCACGAACGTGGTGTTCGACCTCAGTCGGATAAAACGCAGCAACGCCGCCGGTCGGCAGGACGATGGCATTGACATCCAGATCTACCAGCTTTTCGACAAAGGCGTCCGTGTCGACCGGGGCCTCGTATTGATTGTAGAGAAACAGGGCCATGCGAATGGGCTCGTCAATCCACCAGCCTTTTGCGTCACCATCGGTCGACGATTGCGCCATCCGTTTACTCGATGCGTTGTCCATGAATTCCTCCCTTGTTGTATTTCCTCACCACGTGATGTGCGGATTGCCGATCTCAGGCCTTGTGCCGGCCCACGAGGATCGCGCGAAAATCATTGACATTGGTGCCGGTCGGCCCCGTCTCGAACAGATCGTCGAGCGCTGAAAAGGCCGCATGGCTATCGTTCATGTTCAAGATGTGCCTTGCATCCAGCCGCTGTTCGTTGAGGCGACGGATCGACGAGCCGTCGGCAAACGCACCGGCATTGCTTTCCGAACCGTCTATCCCGTCGGTATCGGCTGCAAGGCAGTCGACATCCTCGGCTCCATCAACCGCAAGGGCAAAGGCGAGCGCAAATTCACCGTTTCGACCGCCCTTGCCGGATTTCTCGCGCACCGTCACGGTCGTTTCTCCGCCGGACAGAATGACGACGGGTTTTGAGAACGGGCGGTCTCTTTCCTGAACCTCACGGGCAATGGCCGCGTGAACCGACGCGACATCGCGTGCCTCGCCCTCGATACGGTCCGACAATATGACCGCGTCGATGCCATGATTTCGCGCCGTCTCGGCGGCTGCCTCGAGCGAGAGGCGCGCTGAGGCGATAATTCGATGGTCATGGCGCGCGAAGACCGGAGCGTCTGGACGCGGCGCATCGGCAAGCGCCGAGTGAAAATGATCGAGAACGGCCTGTGGCAGTTTCAGCCGGTATTGCGCGATGATCGCCAGCGCATCGTCGCGTGTGCTGCCGTCGGGTATCGTCGGGCCGGAGGCGACATGCGCGGCATTGTCTCCGGGAATGTCGGAGACGATCAGCGAAACGACCCGGGCTTTCGTTCGCGCGGCCAGCCGTCCGCCTTTGATCGTGGAGAAATGCTTGCGCACGGTGTTCATGGCCGAGATAGGCGCGCCGCATGCCAGAAGCTGTTCGTTGAGGGCAATCTCATCGGCGACCGTGAAACCTTCCGGTGGTGCCGGCAGGAGTGCGGAGCCGCCTCCACAGATCAGGGCGATGACGAGGTCATCGGCTGACAGGTGCTCGATTTCCGATACCAGCCTTCGAGCGGCCTTGAGGCCGGCTTCATCCGGTACCGGGTGGGCAGCCTCGATGATGTCGATATGGCGCGTCTCGCAACCATAACCGTACCGGGTGACAACGGTGCCGGAGAGCGGGGCATCCCAGACGTCTTCCAGAGCCCTTGCCATTTGCGCGGCACCCTTGCCTGCACCGATAACGACCGTCCTGCCTTTCGGTCTGGAGGGCAGGTGTCGAATGAGGCTGGCACGCGGGTCGGCCGCCTTGACCGCCGCCGCGAACAGGTCCTTCAGAAAGGAACGTCTATCCATCTGTGTTCCTCCATTCATCCATGACGGCGCGCGCGGAAATCCGCGCCGGTGCGCGCCGTCTGCAATTTCTGTGTTTCAGGGAAAGGTCAGCCGCCCGACAATCTTTCAAGCGTGCGAATGAGAGCGGAGTGATCGCGGTCACCGTCGCCAGATGCAATCGCCGCATTCATCAACTGTTGTGTCGCGGCAGTGTTCGGCAGGGAAAGGTCGAGGGCGCGGGCTGAATCCACTGCAAGCGTCATGTCCTTGCGGTGCAGCCGGATGCGGAAACCGGGGTCGAACGTTCCCTTGACCATACGTTCCCCATGGACTTCCAGAATGCGTGACGCGGCAAAGCCGCCCATCAGCGCTGCCCGCACCTTGGCCGGATCTGCACCGGCCCGTTTAGCAAACAGCAGGGCTTCAGACACCGCCTCGATCGTCAGGCCCACGATGATCTGGTTGGCGACCTTGGCGGTCTGACCGTCACCGACGCCGCCGACCAGCGTGATGTTCTTGCCCATTGCATCGAACAGCGGCTTGGCGCGCTCGAATGCGGTTTCCTTGCCGCCGACCATGATCGTCAGCGATGCCGCCTTGGCGCCAACCTCACCACCCGAGACCGGCGCATCGAGATAATCGCAACCCAGCGCCTCGATCTTCTGGGCAAACGCCTTGGTTGCGACAGGAGAAATCGAACTCATGTCGATCACCAGTTTGCCTTTTGACAGGCCGGCAGCGACGCCGTCATCGCCGAACAGCACGGCTTCAACATCCGGCGTATCCGGCAACATGAGGATGATGACATCGGACGCTTCCGTGACCGCCTTCGCCGATGATGCCGCAACGCCGCCCTTGTCGACGAGGTATTTTGCGCTTTCCTTCACACGGCTGAGCGTGAGCCTGTGTCCGGCCGCAATGAGATTTTCCGCCATCGGGCGTCCCATAACGCCCAGTCCGATGAAACCGATATTCATGTCAAATCCGATCTTGATATTGATAATATTGTCGAACGCGCCGCATCATGGCCTCATCCAGCCGAGCCCCTCGGTCGTCGTCGTGCGCGGCTTGTATTCGCAACCCACCCAGCCGTCGTAACCGAGCCGTTCAAGTTCTCTGAAGATGAACGGGTAATGGATTTCTCCCGTGCCGGGCTCGTTACGGCCGGGATTGTCGGCAATCTGCACATGGGCAATCCTGCCCTGCAGCCGCGCGAAGGCGGGGATCAGGTCGCCCTGCATGATCTGCATGTGATAGAAATCATACTGGATGTAGAGATTGTCCGAGCCGACCTTTTCCAGAAGTCGCTCTGCGTGACCCGTTGTCGAAACGAAGAAGCCGGGAATGTCGCGCAGGTTGATCGGTTCGATCAGAAGCCTGATGCCAGCTGCCGCAAAGAGCGGTGCCGCATATTGCAGGTTGTCGACCAGCACGGTTTCCAGGGTCGCGCGATCGACGCCGGCCGGCGCGATGCCAGCCAGCACATTGATCCTCGTGCAGCCCAGCGCCTTGGCATAATCCAGCGCCAGAGATACGCCTTCACGAAACTCGTCGATGCGATCGGGCAGGCAGGCGAGCCCCCGTTCGCCGCCGGCCCAGTCGCCGGAGGGAACATTGAACAAGGCCTGTTCAAGGCCGCTCTCCTTCAGCGTCTGGGCGACCTTTTCCTTAGGTTCGGCATAAGGCCCGAGATATTCGACCGCGCTGAAGCCGTCTTTTGCCGCGGCGGCAAAACGATCGAGAAAGGGCAGTTCCTGATAAAGGAACGAGAGATTGGCGGAAAATTTTGGCATTATAACCTCCTTAAGCGTGCGCTGGTTCGATCGCCGGCGCGACAAAGCGGTGGCGATGCATCAGTCGCTTGTCGCGTGGGTCGGGATTGGGGACGGCGGAGATGAGACTTTTGGTATAGGCCTCCTTCGGCGCCGTGCAGATCTGTTCGGCCTCGCCCAGTTCGACGATCCTGCCCTTGTGCATGACCGCCACCCGGTCGCAGAAATACCGGACGACCGAGATATCGTGAGAAATGAAGATGAAGCTGAGGTTCAGCCTCTGGCGCAGGTCGAGCAGAAGATCGAGGATCTGGCTGCGGATCGACACGTCGAGTGCGGCCGTAGCCTCGTCGGCGATGATGATTTTGGGGTCGAGCGCAAGTGCCCGCGCGATGCAGATGCGTTGCCGCTGGCCGCCGGAAAACGCATGCGGGTAACGCTCCATGCCCTGAGGATCCAGCCCGACAAGGCGCATCAGTTCAGCCACCCGTTCCTCGAGCGCCTTGCCTTTTGCCAGGCCGTTGACGATCAACGGATCGCCGATCACCTCCTTGACGGTCATGCGCGGATTGAGCGACGCGAAAGGATCCTGAAACACCAGGCGAGCATCACGATGGAACGCGCGCAGCCCCTGTTTGTCGAGCGTGGTGACATCGACTTCACTGCCGGGCTCGCGACGATAGACGACCTTTCCTTCGGTCGGCTCGGTAATCCGCAGGATCAGCCGTCCGAGCGTGGTCTTGCCGGATCCGCTTTCTCCGACAATGCCGAGATTTTCGCCCGGATAGAGGTCGAAGCTGGCATTGTCGACGGCACGCAGGGCGTTGGCACCGTTGTTCCAGCCAAAAACCTTGCTGACGTTGCGGACCGACAGAACCGGTTCAGGCGCGTTTGCCGACAGCGTAGCGGTGGCATCCGCCGCCTTGACATGGCTCGTCAGCTTGACGGTCGAGGCGAGCAATTGGCGCGTATAGGAGTGTTCCGCGTCGTGAAAAATCTTGTCGACTGGTCCCGCCTCGACCACGCGTCCGAAACGCATGACCGCAACTTCGTCCGCCACTTCCGCGACGACGCCCATGTCGTGGGTTATCAGCAGCATTGCCATGCCGCGGTCGACCTGCAGGCGCTTTATGAGGTCGAGGATTTCGGCCTGCGTCGTCACGTCCAGCGCTGTTGTCGGTTCGTCAGCGATCAGGATTTCCGGGTTCGAGGCCAGCGCCATGGCGATCATCGCACGCTGGCGCATGCCACCGGAAAACTCGAAGGTGTAACGGTCCGCCATCGTGTCCGGGTTGGGAATTTCCACCTGGCGCAGCAAGTCGACCATGCGGGCGCGCGCCGCCTTCTTGTCGAGATCGCTGTGCAGCCGGATCGCCTCGATGATCTGCGAACCGATCGTGTGGACCGGCGACAGCGAACTCATCGGTTCCTGGAAGATCAGGCCGATGCGCTTGCCGCGAATGGTCCGCATGGCGGCACCGGTCGGGGCAAGCTGCGTTATGTCGGTAACTTCGGTGCCGTTGCGCAAGAGGATGTGGCCATCGACGATACGGCCGGGTTTATCGACGATCTGCAGGAGCGTGCGAGCTGTGACGCTTTTGCCGGATCCGCTTTCGCCGACAAGGCAGAGCGTCTTGCCCCGCTTGAGCTGGAAACTCACGTTCTGCACCGCATGCAGGATGTGTGTGCGCAAGGTGAAGTCGATTGAAAGGTTCTCGACCGAGAGCACGACGTCGGGGGAAAGATCGGTCATGGACATCTCCTCAATTGTCATAGGGATCGGCCGCATCGCGCAGGCCATCGCCGAAGAAGTTGAAGGAAAGGACGGCAAGAACCACGGCAAGCGATGGCCAGATCAAAAGCCATGGCGCGGTTGCGACCGTGCGGATGTTCTGGGCATCCTGCAAAAGCACACCCCAGCTGACCACCGGCGGTTTAAGCCCGATGCCGAGGAAGGAGAGCGAGGTTTCAGCCACGATCATCGTCGGTACCGCGAGCGTTACCACCGCAAGGATGTGACTGGTAAGCGACGGCAGGATGTGGCGGAAGATCAGGCGCATTTCGCTCGATCCATCGAGTTTCGCCGCTGTGACGAAATCCTCTCCGCGCAAGGCCAGAAACCGCCCTCGCACCTCTCGCGCCAATGATGTCCACCCCAGCAACGAGACGATGACGGTGATCACCAGATAAACACTGACAGGAGACCATGTCAGCGGGATTGCCGCAGCCAGGCCCAGCCATAGCGGGATCGTCGGCATGGCGCTGATGATCTCGATCACGCGCTGGATGGCGGTATCGACCCAGCCGCCATAAAAGCCCGAAATCGAACCGATGACGACACCCAGAACCAGCGAGACGGCGACCCCGATAAGACCGATAGACATGGACACACGCGTTCCGTAGACGAGGCGCGAGAACACATCACGGCCAAGGCGGTCGGTGCCGAGCAGATACATGGGATCATTGAGATTGACGGGTCCGATCAGGTGCCGATCCATGGGGATCAGGCCCCAGAGCTTGTAGGCAGGGCCTTTGACGAACAGGCCAATCGGCACGATCTTGTTTTCATCGACGACAAAGGAACGACGCAGCGCCACCTTGTCGATCTCAACGGTATAGCCCTTGACGTGCAGTTGAAACTCGCTGCTGCCATCGGGTTTGGTTGCGAAGAAGGAAATCCGTTGCGGCGGTGCGTAGGTATATTGCGGCTTCGAGGTCGCGGGCAAAGCCGGTGCGAGAAACTCGGCGAAAAGAGCGATGAAATACAGAAACAGGATGATGGCGCCGGCCACCATGGCGACCTTCTGGCGAATGAGCTTGCCGTAGATAAGGCGCCACGGACCGATTGCCGCCGTGGATACGGTCGCCCCCTTCGTCAGCGGGCTGATGGCCGGGCCATCGATGTTCGTAGCCGTCTGGACGAGCGTTATCTGATCGTTCGCGTTCATGATAACCTCCTCAGTTGAAGCGGATGCGCGGATCGAGAAGCGCCAGCAGAAGGTCGGACAGAAGAACCCCGACCAGTGTCAGCGCTGACAGGAGCAGGATGAAACTGCCGGCGAGATACATGTCCTGAGAGACCAGAGCCCGGAACAGAAGGGGGCCTGCGGTCGGCAGGTTCAAGACGATCGCGATGATGGTGACGCCGGAAACCAGATGCGGCAGAACCCAGCCGATTGCCGAGACGAACGGATTGAGCGCGATACGCACCGGATATTTCAGGATGACCTTGTATTCCGGCAGGCCTTTGGCCCGCGCCGTTATCACGTAAGGCTTGTGCAGTTCGTCGGTGAGGTTTGCCCGCAGGATGCGGATCATGGCCGCGGTGCCGGAGGCGCCGATGATGATGATCGGGATCCACAGATGCATCAGGAAATCGCCGAGCTTGGCGAGCGACCATGGCGCATCGGCATATTCGGGCGAATTGAGCCCGCCGACACTCTGGCCCAGATACCGGTAGGCGACATACATCAGGGTCAGGGCAAGGATGAAGTTGGGGACGGCTAGGCCGATGAAGCCAAGAAAGGTGAAGACATGGTCGCCGAACGAACCACGACGAACGGCTGAATAGATACCGATCGGCAGCGCGACCGCCCAGACGAAGATGAGGCTCAGAAGCGAGATCACCAGCGTCGAACCCATGCGGTTCCAGATCAGGCCGGATACCGGCTGGTTCCATTCGAAGGACCAGCCGAAGTCGCCGCGGCTGACAATGCCCCACATCCACTTCACGTACTGGATATAAAAGGGATCGTCGAAACCGTAGATTTCCTTCAGCCGCTGGATCTGGGCGGGATCAACCGCCTGGCCGCTTTCGCTCATGGTGGCGATCATCGAGGTCAGATAGTCGCCTGGCGGCAGTTGAATGATCAGAAATGAAATCAGGGACATGCCGAACAGGGTCGGAATCATGTAGAGCAGGCGCTTGCCGATGTATCCGAGCATCGCAAATTCTCCTCCCACAGAGTTTTTGTTCAAGAAGCGCCCGCCGACCTCCTCCAAGGTCGAGGGGCGCTCCCGTGATTTATGCTTTCCAGCTTACATGCAGTATCTCAAGCCGATCGATGGCAGGAACCGTGCATTCAGCCCGACCATTTTTGACGGTAAATGCTGCCGCCCTGTCCGCCACGGTAAGCCATGCCTTCTCCACCGATTTGCCCTGCGGGATTTCGATGGAGACCGTCTGGGCCGGTAGCGGATAGTTGTCGCGGATCGGCCCTTTCATCATCATCGGATTGTTCAGATTGAACATGCTGACCGCCAGCGCTTCTGCGTTATCGCGCACAGACAGATCGATGATGCCCGGCCCGGACACCGTCACACGCGGCGCCTTGCCCAGAGCCCACAGAACCGAATTGGCGATAAGCTTGCCATGGTCTGCTGCGAGTACTTCCCAGAAGATCTCGCCGATGTTCCAGGGGATATAGACGGATCGTCCGCCCTTGCCGGTTTCTCGCGCAACCACGGCTGCCCCCTCCGGCTCGTCGCGCGGATAGACCTCTTCCATCGGCAGATCGGGGAAATCGGGGACATACAGAAACGGCGTCTGTGTACCCTTCGTCGCTTCGACATGGATGAGGCGTGTTCCCCCCATGATGCGCTCGGCATCTTCGTAGCCTCCATTGATCGGATGATCGCCGGAGACGGAAACATAGGTATTCTTCACGATGCCGCGCGGGCCGGAGACGAAGCTGGCACCGAACACATCGGAAAGGCCGAAATCGGAACGTTTCTTGCCGTTCTCGTCCTTCAGCGAGCTCTCGTAGGCGCCGACAACACTGCCGCCGCGTTCGACATAGGCCCGAATGGCATCAATCTGGGCGTCGGAAAGGCAGGTGGCATTGGCGAGGACGAGAACCTTGAACCGGTCGAGGTTTTCCGGCGTCAGCACCTCATCGGAGACAAGCTCAAATGGAATGCGGGCTTCCACAAGCGCGTGATAGAAACCGAGATCGTGTTTTTCGGCATTGCCCCGCTCTTCCGGCGCCCAGTGGCGCAAGGTGGTAGACGGGTCGATGACGGCGATCTCGGCCGTGGGGACCGTTGCCTCGAGAACCGGCTCGACCGCTGCCTGGAGGTGGAAGGAATCGATCACCGGATCGACCCAGCGCTTGTCAGGCACAACGCCGTTGAACTTTGTGTACCAGGCATACAGCCCGTGCGCCGTGCCGTCGTTCATCCACAGCTGCATCTCTTCCGGTGTCGTGACCGCATCCTTCCAGCGATACTCCTCTTCCGGGCCAATGGAGGTGATGAGAACCACCGGTCGATCCGGGAAGGTGGCGCGGATACGCTTGCCGTTGCGTCCTGCGGACCAGCCGAGTTCCAGACCCTTGCGGCCCTGATGGTCGACGACCAGGAAAGGGCAATGTTTGCGGATCACCGACAGGTCGAATTCCATCAGCGAGGAGCCGGCCATGTTGGGGATGAAGCTGGCATGCGGGCGGATGGCCTTCACCGCATCATCCCACTGGGCGATCATGTCGGTGAGAACGCGCCGGCGCCATTGCAGCCATGCCTGCCACGCCGGGTCATCGGCATTTGCCTGCTTCGGCAGATCATGGCCGAACATGTCCTTGAAGCGGCGGGCGCTATCCTCGCTGTAGTCGACACCGTGCCCCTGCCAGCGATTGGCAAAGATCGCATCGATATCGTATTTGCGGACGATCTCTTTGACCACTTCCGGCATGAATTCGGTGTTGTAGGAACCGTAAGCGTTGGTAATCCAGATATCCGGATAGGCCCAGTGGCGGCGCGGCGTGCCATCGGCATTGATCATCACCCATTCGGGATGTGCCTGTGCCGCATCGTCGTGAATGGCATGTGGATCGACACGTGCCATGACATGCATGTCCAGCCGGCGGGCGGCGTCAACGAGCGCGCCGAAAATATCCTTGTCGCCGAGATATTTGGAGACGTAGTGATAGGGCACTTCGCTGGGATAGAAGGCCATGTAGCCGCCGGCACTCAGGCAGACTGCATTCGATTTCGTCCGTTTGAAAACGTCAATCCAGAAGGCGGGGTCGTACCGGTCCGGATCGTCCTCGACAAAGGTCAGCTGCGACCAGCGCGTTGCCGTCTTGTACCATTCTGGTGTTCTGAGCGTATCGACATTCTGTCGTCTTGCTTCAAGCATCTCATCATCCACTTGTTGTCATAGGGATAGCTCTCGGGGCCGGCATTTTGCCGGCGCCCCCATGTCGCATTCCTGTTTCGTAAGGTCAGACCTTGTAGAACTGTTCCGGCCGCGTCGGTCCCGGTGTCGGCCATGGCCAGGAGTTCGGCATGGTCATCGAAATGTTCTTCAGGTTGTTCTTGACGATGCCGTATCCGTCGGGCGGAAGCGACACACCGAAGACATAGAAGTTGTCGGCGGCGCCCTGGATGATCTCTTTCATGATCTCCTGCTGGCCGGCCGGATCGCCCTTGCTTTTCAGCTTGTCGTAGAGGGCGAATTGCTTCCTGGTTTCTTCCGGCGGTTCTTCCGCGCGTGGATTGGCCGGGTCGGTGTACCAGAGCGACCAGGCCGGCGCGTAAAACGCGTTGCTGTCGGAGGGAAGATAATAACGGGGGTCGAGCATCGCGCCGATCCCGCCACTGGCGCCGAACTGGTGAACGGTTGCGTCGAAATCGCGACCTTGGCGAATACGAGTTTCCCAGAGCGAGCGGTCCATCGTGCGCATCTGCGCATCGATCCCCACGGCCTGATACATCGGGATGACCAGCTGGAAGAAATCGAGAAATGCCGTCCGGGCCTGATCGATCTCGAAAATGACCGAAAGGCGGCGGCCTTTTGCGTCGCGTCGAAAGTTCTGATCGTCCCGATCGGGAACGATGGCGTCGAGCATGGCATTGGCTTTTTCGACGTCGTAATCGATGAATTGTGTCGCCAGTTGCTCGTTATACAGCGGGTCGTCGGCACGGATGGACGGCTGTCCCGGCGTTCCCTGGCTGACGAGGACCGCATCGATGAGGCTTTGACGATCCAGCGCGAGGCTGAGGGCGACGCGAAAATCCTTGTTGCGGAAGAGCGCGCGTTTTGTTTCGTCGCTGTGGTTGAGGTTCAGCATGAACGTCATGACGTTCGCCTCGGTGGATGTCAGCGCATAAAAATCGAATTTGCCCTGCTCGCGTGCGTCATAGAGAACCGCCTTGTTGTTCGGCGTGCCGATATACTGGTCCATCATGTCGATCTCGCCCTGCATGGCCTTCAAAAGCAGGACCTGAGGATCGGCGACGACCTGATAGACAACGCGGTCCATATAGGGCAGCTGATTGCCATCCGTATCCACCTTCCAGTAGAACGGGTTGCGTTCCGCAATGGCCCGCTCGGTGTTCTCGCCCGGAGCGACCGAGAAATTCCATGCTGTCAGCGCCGGCTTTTTGGACGAATTCAGGAAAAACGTGTTTGCGTCCTGAAAGCCCGAAAGGGACTGGAAAGCCGTGATCCAGCTTTGAAAACCTTGCGCCTTGGCAGCTTCGTCCGCCCTGGGATTATAGTCGATATGGAACTGCTCCAGATAGTGCTTGGGGCAGC
Source organism: Neorhizobium sp. UBA7851 (assembly GCA_002500765.1). Taxonomy (GTDB): domain Bacteria; phylum Pseudomonadota; class Alphaproteobacteria; order Rhizobiales; family Rhizobiaceae; genus Neorhizobium. Next base: position 13,727 of record DLSX01000246.1, on the reverse strand, counting down.
GTGTCGTCTGGTCAGTGTCTGCCCAGGCAATCTGCAGAGGGAAAAGGCCGTTCGGCTTGGCGAAAGTCACCTTGAAGGTCTGCTCGTCGATGACATCGAGTTTGGCAGGCTTGCCCTCGGTTTTCCAATGCCCCTGTCCGGTCACCGCAACACGCTTGTCGGTCAGGATCGTGTCATACCAGAACTTGATATCCGCGGTCGTGAAAGGTGCGCCGTCTGACCATTTCATGCCCTTGCGCAGGCGGACCGTATATTGTGTAGCATCCTCGTTCGCATCGAATGCTTCGGCCACATTCAGGGTGATGCCGGACCATTCCGGATTGTAGCGGACGAGCGGCTCGTAAGCCTGGTAACGGAACAGGTGACCTAGCGAACCGCCTCCAACGATCGCGAGATTCCAGTCTCCGCCGTATTTTCCGATTTTTTCCGTGGGCTTTATCACCAGCGGGTTTTCAGGAAGGCGTTCATTGACTGCGGGCAGGGCGCCTGATGAGACCTTCTCCTTAAGGTTATCGGCTTCCCTGTATTCGGCCGAGACGGCCGGCAAGGCCGGCAGCACAAAAACGGCCGAGGTGCCGGCGAGAAAACTCCGGCGATTCAACTTGAACATAAACTCCTCCGTTTACTCAAGTTTCGTTATGGCGTGTTATTGCAAGCGTAACCTGACACCACCATTTTGTTAGGTAAAGTGTTATGTTGATGTTTGCTTGTTTTTTGTTAGTTTGCGAGGGCGGATTTGAGGAGTTACAGGCATGGCAGCAGCGCGTGTCACCATTCGTTCCCTGGCGGAAGAAATAGGCCTTTCCAAATACGCGGTATCGCGTGCGCTGGCGGGCAAAAGCGGAGTCAGCGAGGAAACCCGCAACCGGATCTGTTCTCTTGCTGAAAGCCTTGGATACAGTAAGCCCATGCCGAGCAGCCGCACGCGGGAGATCGCAGTGGCGTTTTTCGATCTTGATCGGGTCAACGGCGAAACGCATATGCAGATCCAGAGCGGCGTCCAGAAGGAAGCCGAGTGCCTCGGTGTTGGTGTGCGGATGCGCTGGACGCATGAGATCGACACGCTGACCGCCCTGGCGCGTAACTGCGACGGCATGCTTCTGATCGGCCATTTCGAGCCTGCGATGATTGAGGCGATCGCAAAACTGAATGTACCTTTCGTGCAGCACGGCTGGGCGGATCCTCTCCAGCAGATTGATACCGTGCTGGGAACCGATCGGGAGGCAGGGGACGCTGTCGCGCACTATCTTCTGGGGCTTGGCCATCGTCATATCGCCTATGTTTGCGATCTTCCGTTCTATCGTGGCCGGCGCGAGCGTTTTCATGGTGCACGTGATGCCATCGACGCAGTCGAGAACGCGCGCTTCGACCTGATCGAGTTCGATCCGGCAGACGGTTTCGAAACAGCTTTGCAGCACGCTGTTGCCGCCGGGTCTCTGCCCACCGCGTTTTTCTGCGCCAATGACGGATTGGCGCTCACTGTCGTATCGGTCCTGCTGGCGCGCGGCTACCGGATACCCGAAGACTGCGCGGTAGTCGGTTTCGGCGATTTTATCGCTGCCCGGCAGATATCTCCGGCCCTTACGACAGTGCGTGTCAACGGCGAAGCCATGGGTGCCGCCGCGCTGCAGCTTCTGCTGGAACGCATGGCCACCCCCCGACGTCCGCAACAGCCGGCCCGCTCCGTGCGGGTCGTGCTCGATATCGTGGAGCGCAGATCGTCCGCCGCTCTGATCAGCCGGTAACCGCGGCCAAGCTTTGCCCGGCAACGGCTGATCATCGTGGGAAACGGCGTCAGCTCCTGCGGGATAACTCAAGAATGACGACATCCCTTGCCGGCACCGTCAATGCTCCAGACTGCTCGGCTTCGGACTTCGGCCAAAGCACCCGTTTACCTCTCTGAAGGTCATGGCTATCGGCAAGCCGCATTTCGGTCTGCTGATCCTGCCGCGTCGGATTGACGAGCCAGAGATATCCGGTCGTGTCGGTCAGGTGGAGGCGGGCGAACACGGACGTGTTCGACAGCGTCACATGCCTTTCGAGGCCGCACCATTTCATCACGTCGACGAAATAGGACGCATTCGACCCGCCATCCGTTTGAAAATAGCCGACGGAAGGATTGGTGCCGACAAGAAGTGTGCGCCCCTGCCCATGGCGATTTTCAATGATTGCAGTCCTTCCATCGGAGAACCGCCCGAGCGCGGTGCCGGTCGTCGGTTCGTATGACTGGAGGAAACCGCCGCCTCGGACGTCTGCACCGTTGAAATCCAAGCGGATCCGGTCGCCGATATCAGGCATGAATTCCACGTCCACCTGCGTTGCGCCAAACAGCGCGTCCAGCCCCATGTTCGGCTGCATCTGGCCCACCTTGCCGCGATCTCCGAAATAGCCAGGGCACGCCTCGGCAATCAGTGTGCCGCCCTTCGCCACCCAGGCAGTAAGAACCTGTGCCTGCTGCGACGTGAGCATGATCGGATAGGGGAAATAAAGCGTATCATAGGTGTCGATGTCATCGATATGCACCCAGTCGGGCTGCCATCCGGTTTCGAGAAAGCCGCGGAAGGCGCCCCACATGGCTTCGCGATAAGGTTTTTCCTTTCGGTCGTGGTTGAGAAGGTAATCCCATTCCTGGGTTTCCCGCACCACGAGAATGCCGATTTCACCACGGGCTGGCCGGGCTTTCCAGAGGTCTGCCTGTGCCGGGTCATTGGCCCACCTGCCCAGATCCGTCTGCATCCTTGAGCGTTCCGTGCGCGAGCCATCCATGCCGTAGGCGCCGAATGCGCCGAACAACGGGCCATCCAGGAGGGGGCGAAACCGCAGGTTCATCATACCGCGCGCTCCACCGGCCATGGAGGTCATGCTCCAGATACGGATGTCTTCCGGTTCGGCCACGCGGCCGTCCTGCTTGTCGCGGCCAATCACCTGAGGCTGCAGCCACAAGGGACCTGCCTGCCGCTCGGCATGCCAGAACGGTTTGCCGCGCGCGGCGGCGCGATTGATATCGACGCCGTACCAGGTCTTCCAGGGCTCGGTGCCCTTGCGCGCCTGTATCCAGGTATAGCCGTAGAGCTCCACCTTCGATGCCGCCAGCCAGTCGTCACAGCCATGTGCAGCCATATCCGGAATAGCGCCGGACACGCCGTGGGCCGCGATCAGGCTGGTCTTGTCGACGGCGCGGATCGTGTCGATACGCCATTGCATCTGTTCGTAAAAATTATCCCGCTTGAACTGCAGCCAATCCAGGCATTCCGGATAGGCCGCCATCTGTACGGGAGGCTGGATATCGTCCCATTCCGCGTAGCTGTAACGGTACCATGCCTTCGCCAGCGTCTTCAGGTCCTTGTATTTGTCTCTCAGCCAAACGCGAAATGCTGCCTTGGAATACTCACCATAGTCGACATCCTCGGCGTAATTGCACTCGTTCCAGATGTCGTAGCCGAGGAGGGCGGGGTGATCCTTGTAACGCTTGGCAAGCGCGGTCAGGAAGTTGCCGGCAGCTTCGCGCACCTCCGGGCAATTGAGCGTCAGGCCGCCGCCGCCATTCTTGGCAAAGCCGCCGGTGGCCGTGGAAACGCCCATGTTCAGTGTCATCCGGCGACCGTTGGCAAATACCTGAACGGCGTCGGGATATTTGCGCATGGCCCAGTCCGGCATGGACTGCACCATTTCGGCGATGATCGTTTTCATTCCATTCTTCGCCGCAAGATCAAGTTGGCGATCGTATTCGTCCCAATCATAGACACCCGGAGCCACTTCGATTGCGCTCCACATGAACCAATGGCGGAAAACATTCAGGCCGTCTTCGCGGGCGGTCGCGTAGTCTCTGTCCCAATGTTCCGACGGCGGGTTCGACTTGCGGAAATAGACGGCGCCGTAAGGAAACTGGAACTCGTTGGAGGGCATCAAGGTATCCTTTCACGTGAATATCGGACATGGTCGAACGTCGCCGCTCGCGCGCGTGACGCCGAACGAAGGTGAAAAAACTGAACTTCTGGGATGTGCCGGCAATCCGCCGGCTCTGACGCAACGCTCGGTTCGGCACGCGCCGTCGTGTGTGACGGCATGCGCCGATCCGATGCGTCGCGCCGGTGGTCAGGTCTTGTAGAACTGTTCCGGCATAGTTGGCGCAGGTGTCGGCCATCCGAAAGAGTTCGGCATGGTCCTGGTTATGTTCTTGAGGTTGTTGCGGACGATGCCGTAGCCATCCGGCTGCTGGGATATGCCGAAAGCATAGAAGGTCTCGGCGGCACCGGCGAGCAGTTGTTTCATCACTTCCACCCGTTCAGCCGGATCGGACTTCGTCTTCAATTCATCGTACAGGGCCAGTTGTCTTTTGGTGTCTTCCGGCGGTTCCTCGGCGTTTTCATGGGTCGGATTGACATACCAAAGGGACCAGGCGGGGCCATAAAACGCGTTGCTGTCGGTCGGGGCATAATATCTTGGGTCGAGCATTGCGGCTATGCCGCCATTCGCCCCGAACTGGTGCGCTGTCGCATCGAAATCCCGCCCCTGTCGAACGCGTGTTTCCCATAGGGAGCGATCCATCGTGCGCATCTGCGCATCGATGCCGACCGCCTGGAACATGGGTATGACGAGCTGAAACAGATCGAGAAAAATCGCTCGCGATTGGTCTATTTCGAAGATGATTGTGACGCGACGGCCTTGTTCGTCGAGACGGAAGTTCTGGCCATCCCTTTTGGGGATAATCTCGTCGAGCATGGCATTGGCCTTGTCGACATCGTATTGCGTAAACTGGGTTGCCAGTTTTTCGTTGTAAAGCGGATCGCCCTGTTTGATCGAGGGTTGCGCCGGGGCTCCTTGGCCGACAAGAACGGCGTCGATAAGGATCTGCCGGTCAAGCGCCGTCGACATCGCTGCCCGAAAGTTTCGATTGCGAAAAAGCTTCCTTTTCACCGGATCGCTGTGATTGAGGTTGAAGATGAAATTCATCACATTGGCTTCGGTGGATGTCAGTGTGTAGAATTCGTAATCGCCCTGCTGGCGGGCGTCATAAAGGACCGCTTTGTTGTTCGGCGTGCCGATATACTGGTCCATCATGTCGATCTCGCCCTGCATCGCCTTCAAGAGCAGGACCTGCGGATCGGCGACCATCTGATAGACGACACGGTCGAGATAGGGCAGCTGATTGCCTTCGGTGTCGACCTTCCAATAGAACGGATTGCGTTCCGCCACGGCGCGTTCGGTGTTTTCGCCGGGAGCAATCGTGAACATCCACGCCGTCAGACAAGGTCTTTTCGAGGAATTCAGGAAGAAAGTATTGTCTTCCTGTAGTCCTGCCATGGACTGGAAAGCCGCAATCCACGACTGAAAGCCGCGTTGCCGGGCAAGTTCGTCAGCCTTCGGGTTGTAGTCGGCATGAAACTGTTCGAGATAATGCCTTGGGCAGCGTGTGGTGTGATCCAGATTAGACCATGCGACCTGGAGCGGGAACAGGCCGTTGGGTTTGGCGAAAATAACCTTGAAGGTCTGCTCATCCACGATTTCAAGTTTTGCCGGCTTGCCTTCGGTTTTCCAGTGGCCCTGTCCGCTGACTGCGACACGTTTATCCGTCAGGATCGTGTCGTACCAGAATTTTACATCCGCGGTCGTATAGGGGTGACCATCCGACCACTTCATTCCCTTGCGAAGGCGGATCGTATACTGCGTGGCATCGCTATTGGATTCAAACGCTTCAGCTACGTTCAAGGTCACGCCGGACCAGTCGGTGTTATAGCGAACGAGCGGCTCGTAGGCCTGATAGCGGAACAGCATCGACAGCGAGCCGCCGCCGACAAGAGCCAGGTTCCAGTCGCCGCCATATCGACCGACATTTTCCACCGGTTTGACGACAAGCGGGCTGTCGGGCAAGCGGTTCTTCAAGGCTGGCAACGCGCCGCTCTGGGATTTCTGTTTCAGGCTATCCGCTTCCTTGAAATCGGCAGCATGTAGGGCATGGGCGGGCATTACGACGACAGCCGACATCCCGGCCAGAAACGCTCTGCGTTTCAGCTTCATCATAGTTTTCTCCTCCACAAATCCGGGATCGTTATTTTTATTGCCGGATGAATTGAGGCTGTCACGATAGTTTTGTTAGGTAAAGTGTTATGCTATAAAATCGATGTTGCGCCGCGATGCGTGACCAGGATGACCGGAGAGGCGCGATGAGACCGAAAAACAAGGTGACGATCCAAACGGTGGCGGATGCGGTTGGACTGTCCAAATACGCGGTCTCCCGTTCACTGGCCGGCAAATCGGGCGTCAGTGAAGAGACGCGCCGACGGATCGCCGATGCGGCCAAATCGCTCGGTTATGCGAAGGCAATCACCCGCCCCAATGCCGCGCGTGACATCGCCGTGGTTTTTTATGATCAGGATCCGGTCAACAGCGAACTCAACATCCAGATGCAGGCCGGCATTCAGCAGGAGGCTGAACGGATCGGCGTTGGCGTCAGAATACGATGGACGCATTCGGAAGAGATTGTCGGCGAACTGGCCGACACGTTTGCAGGCCTGATCCTGGTTGGCCCCCATTCGCCGGCGGCGGTCGCAGGGGTGTCCTTGAAGGGCGTGCCCATCGTGCGACTTGGATTTACAACACCGCTTGAGCAGGTCGACAGTGTTTGTGGCACTGATCACGAAAGCGGTCAGGCAATCGGCAAGTATCTGACCAGTCTCGGCCATCGCTCGATTGCATTTGTGTTCGGTCGGCCGATTTATCGCGGCCGCCATGACCGGTATTGTGGAATACGCGAGGTCGTCGAACAGACGGATGGGGCGGAACTCACTCTCATGCAATTCGAGGAGGAAAGCGGATTTGCAGATGCCTTGCAAAAGGTGAAGAGCAAGGGCGTGTCCCCGACCGCATTCTTTTGCGGCCATGACGGTCTTGCTCTGACCGTCGTTTCAGAGTTGCTCGGGCAGGGATACAAGATCCCAGAAGATGTCTCCGTTGTCGGTTTCGGTGACTTTTCGGCGGCATCGCAGATCTCGCCTGCGCTGACCACAGTCAAGCAGGAGGGGAGGGAGATGGGGATTGCTGCGTTGCAGCTTTTGCTGTCTCGCATAGCTCGACCGCGAGAGGAGGATCAGCCTGCTCGGATGGTTAGGGTTATTTCCCGGCTGATCGAGCGGCGCTCAGTGGCGCCGCGCAGCGTGTAGATCGATAAAAGCTGTTCCACCTTCGTATTTGGGGTCAGAACAAGAGCAGTCCGAAATCGATAGGTTGGAAGGCTCCCGCATGATTAAAAATGGCTTCATTATGCAGCACATCTCGAGTGCAGTCCTCTGACTCAGCCTCTCTTTCGACTGCCGGCATTGAAGGGTTTCGCCAGGATCGTGCCCCCAATCGATTAGACGGACTTAATGCCCTGATATCCGCATTCGCTGGCGGTTCGACTATATTGCCGGCGTGGTGCACAATGATGGCGGCTTCGTCGTCATCATTGATCTTGCCCGACTGTCTTCCCATACAGGCCCGGCGCTTGCCGGGGTGGCGGCGACCTCAAAGGCCGCTAGCGAAAACGGCAGGCGTTCAGGTGCATGCGGCGACAAGGTGAGCCTCTGATTGGGAGCTACTGGCTGCTTCGATTGTGACGTGTAGCTACAGTGCTTGCCAAAGCGGTGCGGTGATGAAAGCGGCTTCGTTTCGCGAAGCCACCCATAGGGAGTCATGCCGCGCGGATATTCCGCGTACGGCAAACCGTAGAAGTTTCAATCACTCCACGAATTGAGAGCATCGGCCGACTGTTCGATTCCCTTCAAGACCTTATTATGGCTATCGGTTAGGTAACCGTTTCCCCATCACGTGGGCAAAGTTGTTGCCTCGTCTACTCCTCTCGCGCAACGTTGCTAAGCGGCGAACTCGCTCCGTCGGCAAACCCACGATAACGCAGGTGGCTGCGGTTGAGGTGTGCACGCATGGCCTCGCGTGCCTTTTCCGAACTTCCGGTACTGATGGACTCGCAGATTGCCCTGTGCTCCACCGCGGTGTTTTGTACATAATCCGGCGTGATCAATGCTGGGTTCAGTTGTTTGGAAAAGGCAGGCTGCGGTAAAATCTGCAGGCTCATGAGGCTGAAGAACTCGATGAAAGCGCCGTTGTTCGTCGCTTCTGCAATGGAGCGGTGGAAAACGAAATCGAGATGATCGAGTGCTGTCTCGTCATCCAGTGACGCTTCGAACTGACGCGCAGCATTCCATATGTTCGATTCCTGTGCCCATGAGCGTCTGACTGCCGCCAATCCGGCAGCATGGACCTCAAAGGCCATTCTCAATTCCAGAAGATCCATGAAGGATGTCTTGAGGCGAGCCAAAGGGGCGAGAGCGACGTCTGCGTCGAATGTACCAGGTTCTTCGGCGCCAGCACGTGGAAGTTCGCGGACGAACACGCCGACACCATGGCGTGCCTCAACGACACCTTCGGAACGCAATGCCGATACCGCCTCGCGGATAACTGTCCGGCTCACTCCGAATTGCTGTGACAACTCATTCAGCGAGCCGAGCTTTTTCCCTGCCGAAAGCTGCTCGTCGCTGATATGCGTTTTCAGTGCCTGTATGGTCCTGCCTGTCAAAGTGTCCAAAAATCACCCGTCCTGTGAAGCGCTGGCGGTCTGCGCATGTCCTAGCAGGCGGCAAGATAGCACGACCTATCGTAGTGATGCTATCTCTTTCACGCATCTTGTGTTTGATAGAGTGCGCACACCGAGTTTTCTTGCGCACTTCGATCGCAACTTTTCCGCCAAAAAGAATCCGGGACATCTGTGAAATTAAGCAAAAGTCATGTCGTGTTATCTCATTAAAATCGTTATAAATCATGTAATTAGATTATTATTATTGGATGATTTTTCGATGTGATAGCATCACTAAATTTCTCATTGACAAGAGATAGTATTTCAATAATCTCAAATCACAAGAAGTGAGCAAGCGATCAGCCAGGCCCTTAAGCCAATGACGACTTGCTCCGGGAACATGGTTGCGCCTCTGGCGCATCTTTAAAAATCGGATGGAAAGTCGCTATGAGTGTCGTCTCCGCACGCCTCTCAGAGCTCGGCATCGTATTGCCTACGATCGCACCAGCCTCTGGGAATTACATATCGCATCGCATCGTTGGAAGCCTTCTCTTTATATCGGGCCAGATCCCGAGGATCGATGGCGTCGAGCATCATGTCGGTGTCGTCGGCAGGGACATATCGCCCGAGGATGGCTATAGGGCTGCCCGGCTTTGCGCGCTGAACATCGTGGCGCGAGTCAATGCAGCGCTTGAAGACGACCTTGATCGCGTCGTCGCCTGCGTCCAGCTGCGCGGTTTCGTCAACGCACCGGCGGACTTCAAGGGACATCCCGCAGTCATCGATGGCGCATCCGATCTTCTGGTGGAGATTTTCGGCGACAAGGGCCGTCATGTGCGCACCGCACTCGGTGCCGGTTCGCTGCCGCGCGGATCATCCGTCGAAGTCGAAGCGATTTTCGAAATCGCACCCAAAGCCTGATGAAAAAAGGGAAACTGGCCATGAACGGGACCAGCATTTCGGAAAAAGCCATCTCCATGAGCGGGGTCAACAAGTGGTACGGCCACCTGCAGGTGCTGAAGGGCATCAATCTCGAAGTCGGCCGTGGTGAGCATATCGTGCTTTGCGGCCCTTCCGGATCCGGCAAGTCGACGCTGATCCGCTGCATCAATCACCTGGAAGAAATCCAGGAAGGCAACATTGCCGTTAACGGCACGGCGCTCAGCCAGAAGGGCTCCAATGCCGACCATATCCGCCGTGATGTCGGAATGGTGTTCCAGCAGTTCAATCTTTTCCCGCATTTGACCGTATTGCAGAACTGCATGCTGGCGCAGCGCCGCGTGCGCAAGGCTTCCGTCGCCGAGGCCAAGGACAAGGCGATGCGCCATCTGGAGCGGGTGCATATTGCCGAGCAGGCCCAGAAATATCCGGCCCAGCTTTCCGGCGGCCAGCAGCAGCGCGTCGCGATCGCCCGGGCGCTCTGCATGGATCCCCAGATCATGCTGTTCGACGAGCCGACTTCGGCGCTCGATCCCGAAATGGTCAAGGAAGTGCTCGACACGATGATCTCGCTTGCAGACGACGGCATCACGATGATCTGCGTAACGCATGAAATGGGCTTTGCCCGCGCCGTGGCGCACCGTGTCATCTTCATGGATCGCGGCGAGATCATCGAAAGCGCCAAGCCGGATGTTTTCTTCAGCAATCCGAGCCACGAGCGCACCAAGACTTTCCTCAGCCAGATCCTCAATCATTGAGGGGCGGCCGATGAATTACACATTCGACTTCGCCCCCGTTTTTGCCGCCTGGCCGTCGCTTCTCGATGGCGTGATCGGCACCCTGAAGATGTCGTCACTGTCGATGCTCTTCGGCCTTTCGCTCGGTATCGTCTTCATGATGATGCGGATGAGCAAGCAGCCGGCGCTGAAGGTAATCGCCGTCGGCTACATCGAAATGATCCGCAATACGCCGATCCTCGTGCAGGTGTTCTTCGTCTTCTTCGGCATGCCGGCGATCGGCATTCGCCTGAGCGGCGAACAGGCAGCCATCCTTGCGATGACGCTCAACTGTGCGGCCTATGCGGCGGAGATCGTCCGCGGCGGCGTCCAGTCCATTCGGCCCGGCCAGATCGAGGCGGGCAGGGCGCTCGGTATGCATATGGTCGATATCTACCGCTTCATCGTGTTTCGCCCGGCGATCCGCGCGGTCTATCCGGCCCTGTGCAGCCAGTTCATCCTGATGATGCTGAACTCCAGCCTGATGTCGTCCGTCTCCGCGGAAGAACTGACCTATTTCGCCCAGACGCTCGATGCCCAGACATTCCGCAGCTTTGAAATCTATCTGACGCTCGGCGTCATCTATCTGGCGCTGTCGCAGTTCTTCTCCATCGCTCTCGGCATGATCGGCCGGGTCTATTTCTCCTATCCGGCAAAGTGAGGCAGCGAGATGATCCGTCAATTCGGTTGGGGTGAATTCCTCTTTCTCATCGAAGGCGCGCGCTGGACGATCGTGTTGTCGCTGCTTGCCTTCACCTTCGGCGGCGCGCTGGGGCTTGCCGTGGCGCTCGGACGGACCAGCAAATGGGCCTGGCTGCGCATCCTGATGGCCACCTATATCCAGATCTTCCAGGGCACGCCGCTGCTGATCCAGCTCTTCTTCGTCTATTTCGGCCTGCCGCTTCTGGGCCTCAAGGTGGATGTCTGGATGGCGTTGACGATCGGCCTTTCCTTGCATACGAGCGCATTTCTCGGTGAAATCTGGCGCGGCAGCATCCAGGCGGTGCCGGATGGTCAAAGCGAGGCTGCCCGGGCGCTCGGCATCGGCTACATGCACCGGATGATCGATGTCGTCCTGCCGCAAGCCTTCCGCATCGGACTGCCGGCGACCATCAGCTTCCTCGTCAACCTAATCAAGGGCACGGCGCTCGCCGCCCTGCTTGGCCTCACCGAGCTTACCCGCTCCGGCCAGCTGATGGCCAATATCACCTTTCAGCCGTTGCAGGTCTATGGCGCGGTCGCAGTCATCTACTTCATCATCTGCTTACCCCTGACCTATTGCAGCGCAAGGATCGAAAGGCGCTTCAACGCCGCTCGGTAAAACAAGAACGCATGAAAAAAGAAACCAACCAGAGGTGACCACATGTTCAATACAGCATTGACCCTTTCGCGTTCGAAAGTCATGGGCGGGTTTGCCGCCGTGCTTCTGGCTGCGACCTCCTTCGCCACCACGGCTTTCGCCGTGACGCCGGAAGAGATCAAGGCCAAGGGCACAGCCACGATCGGTGTGCAGATGGATCAATTTCCATGGGGTTTCATCGATCCCAAGGGCCAGAATGACGGATTCGATATCGAAATCGCCAAGCTGATCGGGAAGGAACTCGGCGTCGAGGTGAAGTTCGAGCGCATCACCGGCCAGAACCGCATTCCGCTGCTGGTCAACGGCAATGTCGATTTCCTCGTGCCGTCCATGACGATCACCGAGGAGCGCGCCAAGGTCATCCAGTATGTCATTCCCTACTCGTCGAACGACATCACCGTCTGGGGCAAGAAGGATGCGGCCATCAAGGCCAATGAGGATCTCGGCAAATACGTGATCGGCGTCAACCGCGGCAGCGCTTTCGACCCGCTGCTCGTCAAGGTCGCCCCGCCGAACACGCAGATCAAGCGTTTCGACGATGACGCGACGACGGTTCAGTCGCTGTTGTCCGGCCAGGTCGATGCGATCGTCGGCAGCATTACCTATGGCCTCGTCATCAAGCAGGCAGGTTATGACGCGCAGTTCGAGCGCAAGTACAAGGTTGCCGACAACTTTCAGGGCATGGCGGTTCGCAAGGGCGACAAGGAAATGCTCGACTTCCTCACCGATTTTGTGACCCGTCACACCGCTGACGGCACACTCGATGCGCTCTACAAGAAGTGGATCGGCGTCGATCGCGCAAAACTCCCGACCACGCTGCCGGGTGTCGACTTTACAGGCAAGCAGTAACATCCCGATCCAGCGCGACCGCTGAAGGCCGCCGCGCCGGACAGAAAACATCAACAACTGAAGAGCTCTTGGCCCCCGCCTGTTCGTGCGGGCGGGGACAGGTCGCTGCGCGCCGAAAACCGGGTTTTCGGGCAGCACGCAACAACAGCTCGCTTATGGAGCATGAGACAGACAATGGCGAAAGATGGCAAGCAGATCAGGGTCGGTGTCGATATCGGTGGCACCTTCACCGACGTTGCGATGGAGGTAGGCATCACGCTCCATTCGATCAAAGTACTGACCGATTATTCCTATCCCGAAAATGCGATCGTCAAGGGTATCCGGCAGGTGGCGGAGGTTGCCGGTGTCGAATTGTCCGAAATCGACACGATCATTCACGGTACGACGCTCGCCACCAATGCGCTGATCGAGAGACGCGGTGCCCGCACCGCCTTCATCACCACCAAGGGTTTTCGCGACGTCATCGAGATGCGCACCGAAAGCCGTTTCGAACAGTATGATCTCGATATCGTTCTGCCGGCGCCGCTCGTGCCGCGCAACGAACGCTTCGTCGTCGATGAACGTATCGGCGCCGACGGACTTGTGCTGAAGGCACTGGATCTCGCGGAGGTCGATGCGCTCTGCGACCGCATCATTGCAGCCGGTTATGAAAGCGTCGCTATCGGCTTCATCCATTCCTATCTCAACGGCGCGCATGAAAAGGTGGTCCGCGACCGGCTGCTGGCGAAGAAAGCCGATATCTCGGTGTCCATCTCCTCGGAAGTGTCGCCGCAGATGCGCGAATTCCAGCGCTTCAACACCGTCTGCGCGAATGCCTTCGTCAAGCCGCTGATGGCATCCTACTTGAACCGCCTCGTCGGCCGTCTGACCGAAGAAGGCACACGTTGCCCGGTCTTCATGATCCATTCGGGCGGCGGCATCATCAGTGTCGAAAGCGCCATCGAGTTTCCGGTGCGCCTGTTGGAATCCGGCCCGGCCGGCGGCGCGATCTTCGCGGCCCATATCGCCAGCAGCTATGGTCTCGACCAGGTTCTTTCCTATGACATGGGCGGCACAACCGCAAAAATCTGCCTGATCGAAAAGCAGACGCCCAAGACGTCAAAAACCTTCGAAGTGGCGCGCACCTGGCGCTTCAAGAAGGGCAGTGGCATGCCGATCTCCATCCCGGTCATCGAGATGGTCGAGATCGGCGCCGGTGGCGGCTCGATCGCGACGATCGACAGCATGCGTCAGA
>DLSX01000194.1:4150-4645 GCA_002500765.1 Neorhizobium sp. UBA7851 | reverse complement strand
TGACCGGCAGTGCAGGCACCTCGATCGGCGGGCCGCCGCCCTTGCGGAAGACCACGGCGCCGAATTCGCCGAGCGTCAGCACCACATCGCCGCGCGGTCTTACCCGCGCGATCGTGCGTGCGGCCTCGTCGATCATCGAGGCGAGCGGCGTACGGATGGCGTAGATTTCGCGCAGCGTGTCGTCGTTGATGAAGGTGAGGTCGACTTGGCCGATCAGACGCTCGAAAGCCTCAGGGGTCCGCGACCCCTCGGGCAGGCCGGCGGTATGGAGACTGACATTCCAGCCGGCCTCATGAAAACGCCCGATCGACGGCATCATCCGCTCGTAGTGGAAACCTTCGATATGCAGGCAGGACCGCACCGCGCCGGGCGCAATATCCATATTGGCGGTCAGGTCGATCTCGCTCAGCTCGAAGGTCTCGTGGATGATCGTGCGACCGCCATTGGCCTCGATGATCACCATCGCCCGCGGAAGCCGGTTCTTGCCCGGCCGAC
>DLSX01000194.1:330-4119 GCA_002500765.1 Neorhizobium sp. UBA7851 | reverse complement strand
GACGGATCGGCAGCACATTGACGCCGTGCGACAGTAGCTCTGCCATCGCCCATTCGCTGTCGGCGTCATCACCGACCGCCGTTGCAAGATCGATCTGCAAGCCGTAGGGCGCACCGACGGCAGCGGCGGCGACCGCAAGGTTGGCGGCAGGACCGCCAAGCGCCTTGTCGATATGGCTTGCCGCCCCGCGGTCGTCGGGATGGGGCAGGACCTGCACCCTGCAGAGATAGTCGACACAGATATGGCCGACGACGAGAAGCCGAGGATTGCCTTCTGCTGCCTTCACCTTACGAGCCGACATCATCGGCAGCGACCGGGCGAACACACTTGGCCGGTAGGCGAGCTTTTGAATCGTCGCCTGGATCTTCTCGCCGGTTTCGGCTTTGACGGGCACCGTCCCATTGAGGAAATTGGACACCGTGCCGACCGAAACCCCGGCGGCACGCGCAACATCCGTAATGGTGGGACGGCCTTTTTTCATCATTTCCCCGCCGATTGAAGCGCTTCAAAGCGTATGGGTGGGTTTCGCAGCCGTCAAAGAAACGCCATTCCAATTATCGGGATTATATCCACGGAAACCGGGCATCTACCCGCCTTTTACTAGAACGAACGGCTTCAAATTCCCCGAATTGAAAATATTTCAATCCGCTTGATGGACACGTTCAACGTCCGCTTCTTTAGCTAGAAGCACCGTCGCCTGCGCAAGGACTTCACAGCCGGCGACGGCGTGCCCGGGCTCAACGAACTCAGCCTCGTTGTGGCTCAACCCGTCGCGGCAGGGAACGAAGATCATCGACGCAGGCGCAACGCGATTGACGAACAGCGCGTCGTGGAAAGCGCCTGAAAGCATTCGTGTGCTCCTGAACCCTCTATCCGCGGCAGCCCGTTCAATCATGTTTTGCAGATCCGTGGAGAACGTGCAGGGCGGCATGTCGAAGGATCGGGAGATCGCAACCGTGCAGCGCTGCAGATCGGACTCTTTCGCGATGGTGGATGTGACCTGCTTTTCCAGCTCATCCAGTCTGCCAGGATCGGGATGGCGGATATCGACAGTGCAACGGGCCTCGTCGGGAATCGCGTTCACCGAGCCGGGCTCGACGGAGACGCGCCCGATGGTGAACCGCGCATCGGGGTCTGAAGGCATGATCGCTTCATAGAGGCTGGAGAGCGCGGCCGTCAGCGCCCGCAATGGATCACGCCGATAGGCCTGTCCCGTCGTGCCGGCATGCGCCGTCTGCCCCGTGACGATCACGTCCAGCCACCGCGTTCCCTGGATACCGCCGACAACACCGATCGGGATATCGTTCGCCTCGAGTGACGGGCCCTGTTCGATATGCACTTCAAGATAGGCATGGACCGGAAAGCCGAGAGGGATCACCGTCGCGCCGGGCAGGCTTTCGATCGTCTTCGCCAGTTCGCCCGCAAACGGTGCGCCGTCGGTCGCAAGCTTCTTTTGCCATTCGGGCGGGATCTCTCCCGCGGCAAACGCCATGGATCCCATGCAGCCCGGCGCGAAACGGCATCCTTCCTCGTTCGTCCATGCCACGACCATAACGGCACGCTCGGTCTCGATACGCGCATCTTCGAGGCTTTCCAGCACTTCGAAAGCCGACAGCGTGCCGAGTGCACCGTCGAAACGGCCGCCCGCCGGCTGGCTGTCGAGATGACTGCCGATCAGCAGCGGCGGGAGACTTTCATCATGCCCCGCGCGGCGGATGAAGAGGTTCGCCATCGGATCCTGCAGAACCGAGAATCCCCTCGTCCAGGCAAGTTCCGCCAGGAGCCGGCGGGCTCTACGATCCCCTTCCGTCAGCGCCTGGCGATTGACGCCGCCCTTCTGCGTAGCACCGATAGCCGCAAAAGTGTCGAGCCTGCCAATAAGGCGATTGCCGTCGATCTCGATCATCCGTTTTTCCTCAGAGATAGGGAGCGTCGTGGAAGGCGATTTCGAGCGCCTGCGCACGGCCGAATATGCCGCTCAGGCGCGATCGTTCCTCCGCGCTCATTCCCTCGCCCGCTGTATCGAGTTCGGCCTTCAGCCATAGAGCCTGCGCTGCGAAATCCTCATGCGCATGGAGATCCACCCATTCCTTCAGGAGCGGGTCGCTCATCCCGTGCCCGGCAGCCTCCTTCGACCATGTCCAGTACATCCATTCGGCGGCAAACATCGCGGCGACCGTGTCGAGATAGCCACCGTCCTGAGAGATCGCCAGCATGCCGTCACGAAAGGCGGCGACCTCGGGAATGGACGCGTCGAAGACCGCAGGATCGATGCCGCGTTCGGCAAACGTCTTTTCGAAATAGGCGATCTGCTGATTGGCCAGCGCATCCAGGACGCCGATCAGCCAACGCTTCTGCACGATCGTCTCGGCCTTCGCCGCGGCAAAGGCGAAGATCGAGATCGCCGTATCGACGAAGGCACCTTCGAACACGAGATAGCGTTCGAAGACATCCTTCGACAGACGATCGCCCTTGATGTCCTCGACGAAGCGATGGTTCACCATCGCATCAAAGACGATCCTGTTCTCGCGCAGGATCTGCTCGGAAAGCGTCTCGCTCATCTCAGGCACCCAACGCCGGACGCGCCGCCTCGACAAAGGCCTTCACACGCGCGGGTTCGACAGGGTTCCACCAGACACCGCCTTCCTTCAGCGACGAAGCGACAATGACGCCGTTGGTGCGCTTGAGGATCTCGACGATATTGTCCTTGGTGACGCCTGAGCCGACGAGAAGCGGCAGGTTGGTGGCGCCAGCGATCGTTTCGATCTCCTCGACGGTTGCCGAATTGCCGGTGCGCTGACCGGTGGCGATGACAACATCCGCATCGAAGAAGGCCAGATCGCGGGTCAGTTCCTCGATCGTCCGGTCGGCGGTGATCGCGTGGGCACCGTGCTTCACATGGCTGTCGGCAAATACCTTGATATGCTCGGCCCGCAGAGCCGAACGGTAACGCATCGCCTCGGCCGCGCGGCCTTCCATGAAGCCCTCGTTGGCGACATAGGCATTCGCCCACTGATTGACGCGGATGAATTTCGCGCCGCCCGCCATGGCGATGGCAAAAGCCGGGATCGGCGCATTCGCCAGCACGTTGATGCCGATCGGGATACCTGTCGCCCGCGCGATCCGGTCGGTCACGACCGACATGAAGGCGGCGGTTTCCGGGCCGATATCCTCGGGCTTGGAGAACGGGATGTCGCCATGGTTTTCGATGATCAGGCCATGCATGCCGCCATCGATGAGGGCCTCTGCATCACGCATGGCGACGTCGTAGATGGTGCTCATCGCAGCGCCGCGATAACGCGGCGCGCCCGGGAAGGGCGAGCAATGGATCATCCCGATCAATGCCTTGTCAGTGCCGAATATTTCCCTTATGGCGCTTGAATTGTTGTCCGAAATCGTCTGCATTTTCATCCTTTCAAAGGCCAGCCATGCCTGCCCAAACTCGTGCTTTTGTCATCGGTAACGTCTGCGTCGACGAAACCATTTCCGTGTCGACTATGCCGGAAGCCGGAGCTTCGATCCTCGGTCGCGAAGAAACGCGGGACCTAGGCGGCAAGGGTGCGAACCAGGCGGTCGTGATGGCCCGGACAGGCCTTCCCACCACCCTCGTCACGGCCGTGGGCGAGGATTTCCGCGCCCAGACCATTCGCGATCAGCTGGCGCCGGAACCGGTCGAGGCGAAGCTGATCACGCTTGCCGGCCGCTCCAGCGACTTCTCCATCATCTTCACCACCCCGGATGGAGAAAATGCCATTGTCACCACCACCGATTCCGCCGGCTCGCTGATGC
>DLSX01000194.1:0-262 GCA_002500765.1 Neorhizobium sp. UBA7851 | reverse complement strand
TGGTGCTACAGGGCAACCTTTCCGAAGCCACCACCCGCAGCCTGCTCGAGGAAGCCCGCCGCCGCGGCATCGTCACCGCCTTCAACCCCTCGCCGCTGCGGCCGTATTTCACCGGCTTCTGGCCGCTGATCGACATCGCCTTCCTGAACCGGGGCGAGGCCCAGAGCCTCACCGGTTCATCCGACACCGCCGCGACCGAAAAGCTGCTGCAGTCCGGCGTTCGCCACGTCGTGCTGACGCTCGGCGCCGATGGCGCCTTGCT
>DLSX01000144.1:3242-3939 GCA_002500765.1 Neorhizobium sp. UBA7851 | reverse complement strand
CCGTCTCGACCGCCGTGCTGAAAAAGCCGTTTGCAACGACGGGCCTTGCGACCGGCTGGGTGGCGGAAACCGCGGCACGGCCGCAGACCAATGCGCCGCAGCTTGCCGAACTGTCGTTTCCGACCATGGAGCTTTACGCCATGCCGGCGGCAACCCAGGCGCTGCTCGACGATGCGGCGGTCGATATCGAGGCATGGATCGCCGGCGAGGTGGATATCGTCTTTGCCGAACAGGAGGGCGATGCCTTCATCCGTGGCGACGGCATCAACAAGCCAAAGGGATTTTTGTCCTACACGGCCGTGGCCGATAGCGCCTGGGCCTGGGGCAGTCTCGGTTATATCGCGACGGGGGCGGCAGGCGGCTGGAAGTCCACCGGTCCGTCCGACACGCTGGTCGATGTGATCTATTCGCTGAAGGCGGGGCACCGGCAGAACGGCACCTTCATGTTGAACCGCAAGGTGCAGGCCGATATCCGCAAGTTCAAGGATGCCGACGGCAATTATATGTGGCGCCCGCCGGCATCGGCCGGACAGCCGGCGACCCTGATGGGCTTTCCGGTGGCGGAAGCCGAGGAAATGCCGGATGTGGCGGCGGGTTCGCTCTCGATCGCGTTCGGGGATTTCCGCTCTGGTTATCTCGTCGTCGACAGGGCAGGCGTTCGCATCCTGCGCGATCCCTATTCGGCCAAGCCCTATGT
>DLSX01000144.1:0-3144 GCA_002500765.1 Neorhizobium sp. UBA7851 | reverse complement strand
TGCCGGCAGGCGGATGAGGGGCTCTTACCCATCAAAGGATTTCCATGACCTATGCCCTGATCGATCCGCCTGTCGCGGAGCCGCTGACGCTTGCCGAGGTGAAAGCGCATCTGCGGCTTGATGGCGGTGAGGAGGATGCGTTGCTGCTATCGCTCATCGGGACAGCCAGAGAGTTTCTGGAAGGCGAGACGGGCTTGTGCCTGATCGCCCAGAGCTGGAGGCTTTATCTCGACGTGTGGCCGAAGGACGGGATCATCCGCATCCTGAAGTCGCCGCTGCAAGCGATTCTATCCGTTACGGTTTATGACGCGGATGGCGTGAGTGTTGAAGTTTCGCTTGAAGATCATCTGCTTGATGGCACCGGCCGTCCGGCGCGTCTTTGGCTGCGCGATCCGCCTTTTCCGGGTCGGGCCGTCAACGGTATCGAGATCGATTTTATGGCCGGTTACGGCGAGGCGGGGACGGATGTGCCCGACACGCTGAAACGCGCGATGCTGATCCATATCGGCCATATGTTCGCCTTTCGCGGAGTGATTTCCGCCGACCAGCAGCCGGCGGGTGTTCCCGACGGTTACGAGCGGCTGATTGCTCCCTTCCGTCTTCGGAGGCTGTGATGGTCGTCTTTTTCGATCCTGGCCAGATGACGGTGCGGCTTTTGCTGGAGGAGCCGGTGAATGTGCCGGACGGGCAGGGCGGCGCGACGAAGACCTGGGCGGAGATCGCTGCCATGTGGGCGAAGATCGAGCCGGTATCGTCGATGGTGACGGAACGGGCCGGCGCCGAGATCGGCACGATCACCCATCGCATCTGGTTGCGGTTTCGCGAGGGCGTGTCTGCGGGGCAGCGTCTGCGCAAGGGATCGCGGCTGTTCGTGGTGAAGCTGGTGCAGGACCCGGACGAGACGGGGCGTTACCTGACCTGCCTTTGCGAGGAGGATGTGGGATGAGTGCGGCCAATGCGCTGTTGAAGGCGATCCATCATCGGCTTTCCGATGATGCCGGGCTGGTCGCTTTGCTTGGGCCGGACGGCATTCATGACCGCCTGATGGCACGACCGAAGCTGCCGGCAATCGTTTTCGGCGAGATGGAGACGCGCGATCTTTCGACAGTGAACGAACCGGGAGAGGAGCATTTTATTGTGTTGGAAGTCTGGTCGCAAGGCGACGGGCGACGCCAGGCACTGGAGATCGCGGCGAAGGTCGTAGCCCTGCTCGATGACGCGTTGCTGGTGCTGGATGGAGCGGCGCTGGTGAGCATCCTGCGGACCGCAACGCGGACGCGGCGGGAGACGAAAACGAAATATTATCTCGCGGAGATCCGCTTCAGGGCCGTGACGGAATGAGCTCGGCCTCTGTCCGGGCCTTTCGTACCAGCGAGATCAGCATGATGATCGACACGAGGGCGATCCCCGCAAGCACGACTGCAGCGATGAGTGCTGTCGCTATGCCGGTCCGGTCGATCAGCGCGGTGAAGATGATCGGGGCCGCTGCATTGGCGATGTTCTGCGGCAGTGCGAGGCGGGTTGCCTGACGTCCGTATTCGCGCGGTGAAAACAGGGCGAGCGGCAGCAGCGCCCGGGCGACCACGAGTATGCCCGAGCCGAAACCGTAGAGCGCGATGAAGGCCCAGAGGCTGAATGTCGACGACGGCAGAACCAGCAGGCCGACAAAGGCGATCAGCATCAGGCTCGATCCTGCGACCGAGGTGATGAACGGGTTGCCGCGTTTGCCGAGCAGCATATCGACGCCACGGGCGGAAATGCCGAGCACGCCGCGGGCGGCGGCAAGCTGCAGGGCAAGTTCCGGTGTCGCGCCCGCCTGATGAAGGATTTCGAGAAGCGAGGGCGAAAGGCCGAAGGTGACGAAAGAGGCGATGGCCGTTGCCATCGCGACCAGCACGAAAGCGGTCTTTCGACTACCGGGTGTCAGCGGGACGGGAGCAAGATCTGCTGTCGTATCGGTCGGCGCATATTTGATCGGCTTGGGCAGGCAGAAGAGAGAAAGCGGCATGCAGACAAAGGCATGCAGCGCTGCTGCCATCAACAGGGCGTTGCGCCAGCCGAACATGTCCGAGCACAGGCTCAAGAGCGGCCAGAAGATCGTCGCCGACAGGCCGGTGAACAGCATGAGGATGGCGATGGTACGTTTGCCGTCGATGCCTTCCCGCTCCACCACGGCGGTATAGGCCGGCGCGGACAGCGCCATGGCGCCGCCAAGGCCGAGAATGACCCAGGAGATGCCATAGGTGACGATGCCGCCGGAGCTTGCCAGGAAGACGAGGCCGCTGGCGAAAAGCAGCGAGCCTGCGGCCATGACGCGGGCAGCCCCGTGACGGTCAAGAAGCCGGCCGACGAGCGGGCTCATCAACGCGCTGACCATCATCATTACCGAAAGCCCGGCAAAGACGATTTCGTTTGGCAGTCCGAGATCGGGCGCCAGCCTTCGGCCGAGCACGCCGACGGATTCGAAGGTCGTGCCCCAGCCGATCAGCTGGGTGACGGCAAGGACACTCACGGTCTGAGCCGAGCGGAAGGAAAAGGTCATGGGCGGGAACATCGCGGACAGGGCAGGCAGGCTTCGGCTGTAGCAGGTCGGGTGGCGACGGAGAAGTGGCTCCGGACGAAGACGCGCGAAGAAGAATATCCAATCGAGAAGGAAACCGGACATGGCAGCGCAGAAGGGCAGGGATCTGCTTTTGAAAATCGACGAGGGCGGAACCTTCATCACCGTGGCGGGGCTGCGATCACGGCGTCTCGCCTTCAATGCCGAGACGGTGGACGTGACGGATGCCGAAAGTGCCGGGCGGTGGCGCGAATTGCTGGGCGGGGCCGGAATTCAGCGCGCATCACTTAACGGAGCGGGCATATTCAAGGACCAGGCGAGCGACGAGAAAGTGCGGGCCGCTTTCTTTTCCGGCCTGATCCTCGACTGGCAGGTGATCATTCCCGGCTTCGGCACGATTACCGGGCCCTTCCAGCTGACGGCGCTTGAATATTCCGGCGAGCATAATGGCGAGGTGCGGTTTGAACTGGCGCTGGAATCTGCCGGCATGCTGGCATTCGGGGTGCTGTGATGGCGGGCGCGGTTCAGACCGGAAGTCGCGCCAACCGGCGGCGCGGCGAGGTGGAGGCGGTGCTGGACGGCGA
>DLSX01000086.1 GCA_002500765.1 Neorhizobium sp. UBA7851 | reverse complement strand
ATCGTGCCGCCGCCGTCGCGGTCCTGCGCGCCGCCATCGAAGCCGGCGTCGACCATATCGACACCAGCGATTTCTACGGCCCGCATGTGACCAACGAGATCATCAAGGAGGCGCTGCATCCTTATCCGGACAATCTCACCATCGTCACCAAGGTTTCGGCAAAACGCGGCCCGAATGCCGAATGGGTGCCGGCCATGTCGAAGGAAGAACTGACGGCCGCCGTCCACGACAATCTCCGCAACCTCGGCCTCAATGTCATCGATGTCGTCAATTTCCGCTCGATGCACGGCATTCACGGCCCGGCCGAGGGATCGATCGAGGAACAGGTGACGCTGCTGGCCGACCTCCAGCGCCAGGGCCTCATCCGCCATATCGGCGTCTCCAACGTCACGCCGTCCCAGATCGCCGAAGCACGCAAGATCACCGAGATCGTCTGCGTCCAGAACCAGTACAATCTCGCCCATCGCGAAGACGACGCGTTTATCGATCAGCTCGCCAAGGAAGGCACCGCCTACGTGCCCTTCTTCCCGCTCGGCGGTTTCTCGCCGCTGCAATCCTCGACGCTGTCGGATGTCGCTGCCCGCCTGAATGCCACGCCGATGCAGGTGGCGCTCGCCTGGCTGCTGCAGCGCTCGCCGAACATTCTTCTCATCCCCGGCACCTCGTCGGTGGGACATTTGAAGGAAAATCTGGCAGCCGGAGAACTGGAACTGCCGCAGGACGCACTTGCCGAGCTGGAAGGCATCGCAGGCAAGAAGGCTGCATGATCGTCGGGCCGCCTCGGCAACGGGGCGGCCTTTTCACCGTCAGGCGCGGTTCTTTACCACCAGCGCATCCAGCGCATCGGCATTGTCGCGCGCCCAGCCGTAGAGCAGATCGATCGGCTCGACAAAGCGTCGACCGAGTGGCGTCAGCGTATAATCGACCGCCGGCGGCACCGTGCCATAGACCCGACGTGTGACCAGCCCCGCCATTTCCATGTCGCGCAGGGTCTGGGTCAGCATCTTTTTCGAAATACCGGGCAGGCTTCGTAACAGCACGCCGGTGCGCGCGCATCCTTCAAGCCGCGTTTCCAGCACATGCAGGATCATGCTTGTCCACTTGCTGGAAAAGATTTCCAGGACGCGGCGCGGCGCGCAATCCTCGCGCCATTCGTGATCCGGCGAACCTGCCTGCATCATCTGTCTCCCTGTCGCTGACTGAAGTGGTTACCTGAGGGTGTCTATGTCCCGTTGAGGTGCCTTCTGGCACGCCTGCCTGAGAAAGACTAGATCAGCCGCATCAAGACAGGAGTAACCATGACGAAGAAAGCATTGATCGTCGGCGCAAGCGGCATTGTCGGCAGCGCCACGGCACAGGTCCTCAATGACGACGGCTGGCAGATCTGGGGTCTCGCCCGCAAGCCGCAGCAGCAGACGAATGTGATACCGGTCGCAGCTGACCTTCTCGACCCTGCATCACTGAAGGCGGCGCTTTCCGGCATCACCCCGTCGCATGTGTTCATCTCGACCTGGCTCAGGCAGCCGACCGAGGCGGAAAACATCCGCGTCAATTCCGCCATGGTGCGCAATCTTCTCGATGCCCTGTCGCCGGCAGGCTCTGTCGAGCATGTGGCATTGATCACCGGCCTGAAGCACTATCTCGGCCCGTTCGAAGCTTATGGAAAAGGCGCTCTGCCGCAGACACCCTTCCGCGAGGAACAGGGCCGCCTCGACATCGACAATTTCTATTACGCCCAGGAAGACGAGGTGTTTGCCGCCGTCGCCCGTGACGGCTTTACCTGGAGCATCCACCGCCCGCACACCATCATCGGCAAGGCGGTCGGCAATGCCATGAACATGGGAACGACGCTCGCCGTTTATGCGGCGGTCTGCAAGCACACCGGCCGTCCATTCCGCTTCCCCGGCGTCGAGATGCAATGGAATGGCCTGACAGACATGACCGACGCAAATCTGCTTGGCCGACATCTTCTCTGGGCATCCACCACTTCGGAAGCAGCCAACCAGGGCTTCAATGTCGTCAATGGCGATGTCTTCCGCTGGAAATGGATGTGGGGCCGCATCGCCGAATGGTTCGACCTCGAGCCCGCCCCCTTCGACGGAACAGTCACGCCGCTGGAACAGCAGATGGCCAGCGATGCCGTAATCTGGCGCGAGATTGCACAAAAGCATGATCTGGCGGAAGCGGATATCGACCGGCTTGTGTCGCCCTGGCATACCGATGCCGATCTCGGCCGGCCGATCGAAGTCGTCACCGACATGTCGAAGAGCCGTCGCCTCGGCTTCCTCGATTACCAGCCGACCGACGACGCCTTCTACGCGCTGTTTGAAAAGCTGCGCTCCGACCGGCTCATTCCCTGACCTCAAAAATCCTCTGCCGGAGAGTGCTCTCCGGCAGAGGGGCTTCGTCATACATACCGGTTGACGACGTTTTCCAGATATTCCTGACGGCCGGACTTTGGTTCCGGATTGATGTTCTCGCGCTCAACCTTGGCGGTGATCTCTTCGAGGCTCAACTCGCCGCGCAGCATCTTCTGTGCGTCGGCACTGTCCCACTTGGCATAACGCTCATTGAGCGGCTTCGACAACGCACCGTCTTCCACCATTTTCGCAGCAGCCTTGAGGCCGCGGGCGCAGCAATCCATGCCACCGATATGACCGATCAGCAGGTCGGCGGGATCGATCGACTGGCGACGCAGCTTGGCATCGAAGTTCGTGCCACCCGTGGTAAAGCCGCCAGCCAGCAGAACCTGATAATAGGCGAGCGCCATTTCCGGCACGTTGTTCGGGAACTGATCCGTATCCCAGCCGGACTGGTAGTCATTGCGGTTCATGTCGATCGAACCGAAGATGCCGTGCGCCGCGGCCAGCGCCAGCTCATGCTCGAACGTGTGGCCGGCAAGGATCGCATGGCCCTGCTCGATATTCATCTTCACTTCGTTTTCGAGACCGTACTTCTTCAGGAAACCGTAGACGGTCGCAACGTCGTAGTCGTACTGGTGCTTGGTCGGTTCCTGCGGCTTCGGCTCGACCAGGATCGCGCCCTTGAAACCGATCTTGTGCTTGTATTCGACGACCATATGCAGCATGCGCGCCATCTGGTCGAATTCGCGGGAAAGGTCGGTATTGAGCAGCGTCTCGTAACCTTCGCGACCGCCCCACAGAACATAGTTCTCGCCACCGAGCCTCATCGTGGCGTCCATGCAGGTCTTGATGGTCGCTGCCGAATAGGCGAACACGTCTGGATCCGGATTGGTGGCGGCACCCGACATGAAGCGACGGTTGGAGAAAAGGTTCGCCGTGCCCCAGAGAAGCTTGACGCCGGTCTCTTCCTGCTTCTGCGCAAAATAGTCGACGATCTCGTTGAGGTTCTTCGTGTTCTCCGCAAAGGTCCTGCCTTCCGGACGCACGTCGGCATCGTGGAAGCAGTAATAAGGCGCGCCGAGCAGCGAGAACATTTCGAAAGCGACATCGGCCTTCAGCTTGGCCTTGTCCATCTCGCCGTCATACCACGGACGATCGAAGGTGCGGCCGCCGAACGGGTCGCCGCCCTCCCAGGCAAACGAGTGCCAATAGGCAATCGCGAACCGCAGATGATCTTCCATCCGCTTTCCGGCCACGACCTCATCCGGGTTGTAAAAACGATAGGCCAGCGGATTGGTGCTGTCCGGGCCTTCATATTTGATCTTCGAAATATCACCGAAAAAGCCTGTGCTCATATGCGTTTCCTCCTTGGAAAACTCGTCGAAAGAGAGTTTCAACGTTTTGTGAGGTACGTACCTCATTATAGGCCAAAAAAATGCGACGGCATCGGCCCGGTTTGTGGGGAGGAGGCGCCCCCTCCCCCGAAAAATGTCAGCCGGCAATCGCCCGGATAGCAGGATAGGCGGCGCGGTAGCGCGCATAAGCAGCTTCATAGGCGTCCGATAGCGCAGTTACCGGCTCGATCGTCGATTCCGTCTTTGGCGCCGAGCAGACGGCAACCGGATCGGCGCCTGTTGCAGCGATCAAACCGAGGCGGGCAGCACCGAAGGCCGCACCGAAATCGCCGTCTGCCGGAATGTCGACCGGCACGTTCAGCGAGGTCGCGATGGAAGATAGCCAGTAGCGCGACCGCGAGCCGCCACCGATCGCCGTCACGCGGGAAATCGAGGTACCGGCGGATTTCAGCGCTTCGAGATTGTCGCGGATCGCAAAGGTAACGCCTTCCAGCACCGCCTGGGTCAGCACCGGCCGGCTCGACTCGTGCTCGAGGCCGATGAAGGCGCCACGGATGACGGCGTCGTTATGCGGCGTGCGTTCGCCCGAAAGATAAGGCAGGAAGGTCACTCCGGTCGGCGCCTTTAGCGTATCGCCGAGTTCGCCGGAAAGCTCCGCCGCCGGCTTGCCCACCACCTTCGCATGCCAGTTGATGGCATCGGCCGCGGACAGGATGACGCCCATCTGGTGCCATGTCTTCGGCAGCGCATGGCAGAAGGCATGAACGGCACTTTCCGGCTTCGGCAGATAGGAACCGTTGGCGGCAAACAGCACGCCGGACGTGCCGAGCGAAACGAAGGCCTGCCCCTCCTTAACCGTGCCCATGCCGCAGGCGGAAGCGGCATTGTCGCCCGCTCCGCCGGCCACGACCACATCACCAGCAATACCCCACTTTGACTTCAGTTCGCCGCGCAGCTTGCCGGCCTGATCCGTTCCCTCGACCAGTAACGGCATCTGCTCTTCGGAGAGATCGGTGGCGGCAAGCAGTTCGGCCGACCATTTGCGCGCGCCGGTATCGAGCCAGGACGTGCCGGCCGAATCCGACATTTCCGAAATATGCTCACCCGTCAGCCAGAAGCGCAGGTAGTCCTTCGGCAGGAGAACCTTGGCGACCCTGGCAAAGATCTCCGGCTCGTTCTTTTTCACCCATGCCAGTTTCGGCGCGGTGAAGCCGGGGAAGACGATATTGCCGGTGATCTTGCGGAAACGCGGATCGGCATCGAGTGCTGCCGCCTCATGGAAGGAACGCGTATCGTTCCACAGGATGCAGGGCCGCAGCACCTTGTCATCCGAGTCGAGCAGCGTCGCACCGTGCATCTGCCCGGAAAGGCCGATGCCCTTGACCGCCGAAAGCTCTGCCGGATGTGCGGCCTTCAACCCCGCGATCGCTTCCTCGCAGGCACGGATCCAGTGTGCAGGCTCCTGCTCCGACCAGCCGGAATGCGGCCGCGAAACATCGAGCGCACCACTCGCCGAACCGATGATCTTCTGGTCGCCGTCGATCAGCATCGCTTTGACGCCGGATGTGCCGAGATCGAGACCGAGATACATGTCTTTTCCTTTCATCCTGCCCTTGGGCAGTCTTTTCACTCAAAGCGCATCTTTTCCGGAAGACCGCTTCACACTGTTCGCGACGCGCCCTAGGGCATGTTGTCCTTCAGGAATATGTCGATACGGATACGTTCCTGCGCGGCGATCACCGGCAGGCCATCCGCCTTGCCTTTCAGCACCCGGATGGCGCTTCGAACCTCATGGCCAGCATCCTGATTGAGTACGGCATCGATAAGGCCCTCGGCCAGCGCCGCACGGGTCGTATTGGTCAGCTCGTGCGCAACGACGACAGGTCGCGCGTCCGGCGGGACCTGTCGCAGAGCATGCGCGATGCCGCGATTGCCGGCACCCAGACTGTAAAGGCCGATAATGTCGCAATAGTGCCCTAGCGCCGCCGAAACGACTTCCGCCGCAAGCGTCGGGTCGTCCCGCGCTTCCATGACGGGGAGAACCGTAAGACGCGGAAAATCGTCCCCCATCACCGCAAGAAAACCTTCCAGCCGCTCGCGATGATCGCGAACCAGCATCGAACCGGCAATAACCGCAATCCGGCCGTCACGCCCGCCTGCAAACCGCCCGAGCAAATTGGCGGCAGTGCGTCCGGCTGCATTGTTGTCGATACCGGCGAAATGATCCCGTTCCGATCCCGGCAGGTCGGACACCAGCGTCGCGACGGCAATGCCGGCCTCCTTAAGCCTTGCGACCGAAGCATGAACCTCGTCCCCCTCGACGGCAACGAAAGCAACGCCGTCCGGCATGTCCAACGCGATACGATCGAGAGCATCCGCCAGCACCTGCGCATCGAAGGGCGGCACCTCGACAATGCGGATCTGCGTCCGCTCGGCACCGGAGCGCGAGACAGCGGCCTCCACCTCGTCGCGAATGCCGATCATGAAGGAATTGTCGTAATTAGGCAGCACGAAGGTAAAGGAATAGGTCCGTCCCTTGGCAAGGTTGGCCGCCGCCACATCGCGCACGTAGCCGAGGACCGATATCGCCTGTTCGACACGCTCGCGCGTCACATGGCGCACTCCCGGCCGGCCGTTGAGAACGCGATCGACCGTCGCCAGGCTGACGCCTGCGCTGCGCGCGATATCATGGACGGTGGGCTTCATGAATTCCTCCGTGAAGCGTCGTATCGCAGTTTTTGAGGTACGTAAATCAGAAAATTGCCACACCTGCGAAGCGCAACTGAAAAGGGGCCGTCACTTTGCAGCGGCGGCCCCTTCCGGCGGTGGTTTCCTGAAATTCTTGTCAATGATCAGTGGCCGCCGCCACCTCGCCCTGTGATCTGCGGCGAAGGTTTTTCGATCATCGCGACGCCCAGAACCATCAAACCAAACAGCGCGGTCAGGATCAGGAAGACATCGCTGAACGACATGACGACAGCTTGCTGCGTCACAAGATTGACCATCTGCCGGATTGCGCCCGTGGAACCGTCCAGCCCGGCCGCATTGAGATTGGATGCCATGCTGTTCAGCTGGTCGACCGCGGTCGGATTGCCCCAATCGAGATGTTCGCGCAGGCGCTCGTAATGAACGTCCTGGCGATTGGACAGCAGCGTACTGATGATCGCCAGCCCCACCGCGCCACCGAGGTTACGCGTCAGGTTGAACAGGCCCGATGCGCCGCGGATACGGGCGGGGGGCAGCGTGCCGAGCGCGATATTGTTGATCGGCACCATGCACATCATCAGCCCGAAACCGCGCAGGATCTGCGGAACGAACAGCTCGTAGAAGTCCCAGTCTACCGTGATCCCGGTCATGATATAGGTGCCGGCACCGAAGCTGACGAAGCCGAGCACCATCATCGCCCTGAGATCCATGATGGTCGACAGCTTGCCGGCGATCGGCGCGGTAACGAACATTGCCAGACCCGAGACGAACATCGTCTCGCCGATCATCAGGCTGTCATAGTCGCGCACGCGGCTGAGATAGACCGGATAGATATAAGTCAGCCCGTAAAGCCCGATCCCCATGACAAAGGAGAAGATCGACCCGAGCGCGAAGTTGCGGTTGGCAAACGCGGTCAGGTCCACCACCGGGAACTCCACCGTGAACGCCCGGTAGAAGAACACCATCGCGCCGAGCGCCGAGGCGATCGCGCCGATGACGATCAGATGATCGTTGAACCAGTCGTTGGAATTGCCCTCTTCCAGCACATATTCCAGCGCACCGAGGAACACGCCCATCGAGAGAAGCCCCCACCAGTC
This sequence comes from Neorhizobium sp. UBA7851, assembly GCA_002500765.1. GTDB lineage: Bacteria > Pseudomonadota > Alphaproteobacteria > Rhizobiales > Rhizobiaceae > Neorhizobium. The sequence continues at coordinate 4,510 of DLSX01000086.1, read as the reverse complement.
AAACTTCTTGAAAAGCGACAGTTCCGGCTTGTCGAAATCGATGAAGTTCCACGCAACGATCGTAACGATGATGCCCGGAACGATGTTGACGAGAAACAGCCAGTGCCAGGAAAACGCGTGGGAGAGATACCCGCCGACGGTCGGGCCGATGGTCGGCGCAAGCGTCGCGATAAGCCCGATGATCGGCGAGACGATGGCCCGCTTCGACGGCGGAAAGATGGTGAAGGCCGCAGCGAAAACCGACGGGATCATGCCCCCGCCGATAAAGCCCTGAATGGCGCGGTAGACGATCATCTGATCGATATTCGTCGCCGTGGCACAAAGCGCGCTGGCAATGGTGAAGCCGGCAGCCGATGCGGCAAAAAGATAACGCGTCGAGATGATCCGCGCGAGCGTACCCGACAGCGGGATCATGATCACTTCCGCGATCAGATAGGATGTCTGCACCCAGCCGATCTCGTCCGAGCCGGCGGAAAGTCCGGCCTGGATTTCCGACAGCGATGCCGAGACGATCTGGATGTCGAGGATCGACATGAACATGCCGAGCACCATGGCGAAGAAAGCGATCAGCTTTCTCCGGTCCATCGGCTCATCTACCGGCATCGAAGCAATAGGCGCCGATCCTGCAGTTGTCGTTGCGCTCCCGGCCATGGGACCACCTCCGCCCTGTCGTCAGGGGTTTTCGTTCAGGGCAGGGTTACTTCTGCGGCGCGGTGCGCGTGTCGACATCGACAACGACGCTTAAGCCCGCGCGCAGCCGACCCGTGTCGAGTGCATCCTGCGGCAGCGCGATCCGCACCGGAACACGCTGGATGATCTTGGTGAAATTGCCCGTCGCATTTTCCGGCGGCAACAGCGAGAAAACCGAGCCGGATGCCGGCGAGATCGATTCCACCGTGCCGGTGATCGGATCGTCGCTATAGGCATCGACATGAACCTTCACCTTCGAGCCCGGCTCCAGATGCTGGATCTGCGTTTCCTTGAAATTCGCGTCGATATAGAGCTGGCGCGTCGGCACCAGCGCCATCAGACGCTGGCCGGGAGAGACAAGATCGCCTTCCTGAACCGAACGATTGCCGACAACGCCGTCATAGGGTGCCTTCAGCACGGTGAAGGACAGGTCCCGCGCCGCCTTGTCACGCTGCAGCTCCAAGGTGCGCACGGAGCTTTCAGCCTCTTTGCGCTGTGCCTCGAGAATGGTGATATTGGCCTTGGCTGACTTGATCGCGGCATCGCCGCCGATCAGGTTGGCATTCGCCTGGTCGAGCGCCACATTGGCGCTGTCGAGATCGGCAGCCGTGCCGACCGACTTCGTCGCCAGTTCCTGCTGGCGCTTCTGGGTGATTTCGGCGCCGCGCACGGCAGCCTCCAGAGCAACCTTCGAAGCCTGCGCCTGTGCAAGGCTCGCCTCTGCGCCCTCGACCTGTGCATCGATGCGCGACAGCGACAGCTTTTCGGTTTCGACCGCCGCATTGGCCTGATCGAGCGCATTCTGGTAGTCACCCGCATCGAGCGTTGCCAGAACATCGCCAGCCTTCACCTGCTGGTTTGCGACCACGTTCACCTTGGCGACGAATGCCGTGACTTTGGGAGAGATCGTGGCGATATCGCCTTCGATATAGGCATCGTCCGTCGACACCATGAAACGGCCATTGGTCCACCACTCATAACCATAAACGGCACCACCGGCGAGCAGCGCCAGAATGACGATCGGAAGCACCACGCCACGCTTCTTGGTCTTCGGCGCTTCAGCGGCTTGCCCCTGTGCCTGTGCCTGCGACGGAGCGGCCGGACTGGCCTCTGCCGTCGCGGGACCGGATGTCTCCGACGTCGAGGCCGCGTTCACGGTCGTGTCATCATTCGTTACTGAGCGCAGGGCGCCGGCATTCTTGGAGGCCGTCATGGGCATAACCATCTCTGAATGGGACTGAAACCGATCGAACCGATCAGTTCGGAGCGTTGACATAGATTGATCTTTGTCACATATCAAGTGCAGATCGAACCGATCGGTTCGAAAAAGTTGGAAATGGAAAGAAATGACGTCGATTGGGTTAAAAAAGGCCTCGCTAAAGGATGCCGGCAAGACGACCGGCCGATTTGCAGCAGGTGAAGACCCGGCCAAGCGCGAGCAAATTCTGGAGGGTGCCAAGCGCGTCTTCATGCGCATGGGCTTCGATGCCGCCAGCATGAACGACATTACCCGTGAAGCCGGCGTCTCCAAGGGCACGATCTATGTCTATTTCCAGAATAAGGAAGACCTTTTCGTCGCCATGGTCGAGACCGAGAGAGCTATTTTTCTCGCTTCGCTCAGAACCGTCCTGTCCAGCTACGAGGATATCGAACAGGGGCTTTATGAATTCGGCGTCAAGTTTCTCGAACATCTGACCGACGAAAAGGTGATGACGGCGATGCGGACCGTTCTTGGTGTGCGTGAACGCATGCCCGATCTCTGTTCGCGCTTCTTTCGCGGGCCTCAGAACCTGCGAACCGTATTGCACGACTATCTCGAACGCGGGGTCGCAACAGGCGTGCTCGTCATCGACGATCTGGACCTTGCCTCCGGCCAGTTCCTTGATCTGGCCAGCGGCAGCTTCTTCAAGTTCCGCCTGTTCGGCACGATGCAGGAAGCCCCTTCGCGGCAGGAGATCGACCGCGTCATCCGTGGGGCAATCCGCGTTTTCATGGCAGCCTACGCCGCAGATAACAAACCCGTGATCACCAAAGCGCTCTGAGCGGGACAAATTGTCGCCTCATTACCTCAACCTGCTCTTGTTTTTAGGCGACAAGCCCCCAAATGCGGCGGGCATTTACCGCCTTTGATTGAAAACAGGAGACATGGATGGACATTGCAGCGCTCTTAGCAGACCCGGGGGCCTGGGTAGCGCTCGTTACACTTGTGATCATGGAAGTCGTGCTCGGCATCGACAACCTGATCTTCATTTCCATCCTAACCAACAAGCTGCCGCCTGAGCACCGTGAAAAGGCGCGTAAGATCGGTATCGGTCTGGCGCTGATCATGCGCCTCGGCCTGCTCGGCACGATCGCCTGGATCGTCCAGCTGACCAACCCGATCTTCGAAGTTTTCGGCCAGCCCTTCTCCTGGAAGGACCTGATCCTGATCGCCGGTGGTCTTTTCCTCGTCTATAAGGCAACCAAGGAAATCCACCATTCCGTGGATACTGTCGATCACAAGGAAGACCTCGTCGGCGCCGGATCGGACGTCGTGCAGATGAGCTTCAGCGCCGCAATCGTGCAGATCCTCATCCTCGACCTCGTCTTCTCGATCGACAGCATCATCACCGCTGTCGGCATGACGCCGCACCTGCCGATCATGATCGTCGCCGTCGTTGCAGCCGTTACCGTCATGCTGTTGGCAGCAACCCCGCTCGCCAACTTCATCGAGCGTAACCCGACCATCGTCATGCTGGCGCTCGGCTTCCTGCTGATGATNNAAGGGCTACATCTACGCCGCCATGGCCTTCTCGGCCCTGGTCGAGATGCTCAACATGTGGTCCAGAAGCGCCAAGGCCAAAAACAAGGCCAAGGGCGGCGGCACCAAGCTGCATTGATCCAAGGAAAAGGGCGCCTGAGGCGCCCTTTTTTATTCTCGCTTATTTCGCCAGTTCGCGATCGAGAGCCTCGACCAAACGGCTGTCTTCAACGGTCACATCCGGCGCAAAACGCCCAACCACCTTGCCCTCACGATCGATCAGGAATTTCTCGAAATTCCAGACGATCTCCTCGTCATCGGCAACCTCCATGCCGTGACCGCGCAGCCGGTCCTTCATCGGCCCGTCACCAACCGTCGCGACGCCCGAGCCGGTCAGCACCTTGTAGAGCGGATGCTTGTCATCGCCCTTCACCGAAATCTTCGAAAAGATCGGGAATTTCACGTCATAGGTCGATTGGCAGAACTCGACGATCTCGGCATCCGTGCCGGGTTCCTGCCCCTTGAAATTGTTGGCGGGAAAGGCTGCGATGACGAAACCCTCCTCGCGCTTGTCCTCATAGAGCTTTTCCAGCCCTTCATACTGCTTGGTCAGGCCGCATTTGGACGCAACGTTGACCACCAGCATGACCTGCCCCTTGTAGCTGGCAAGCGTGGTCTCGCTCCCGTCAGTGCGCTTGACGGGGATGGAAAGAATATCGGTCATGGAAAACTCCTGAGGGCAATGCAGATGCGCGCCAGATTAATACGCGCATCCAGCTTGTCCATCACTCATGCCACTTCGTCGATCAGCACCTGGATAAATCCGCGCGAACAGCGCTCGATGCGGCCGGTCACGCCATAGACCTGATTGAGGACATCCGGCGTAAGAGCGTGTTGCGGTTCGCCGTCGGAGACGACGCGACCACCGGACAGAAGCACCAGTCGGTCACACCAGCGGCAGGCGAGACCGAGATCGTGCAGCACGGCGATCGAGATGATGCCCTCTTCCTCGGTAATCTCGCGGATCGTCCGCATGACGCGGATCTGGTGTGCCACGTCGAGCGCCGAGGTCGGCTCGTC
>DLSX01000215.1 GCA_002500765.1 Neorhizobium sp. UBA7851 | reverse complement strand
TCTAGTGGGTCAAATCCGATGAGGCACAATTTTTTCGGTGGATATGATGCCGATGGGCGAGACTCCCGCATGAGTCCGTTTGACACGCCTCATTCTTGCCGGACTCGTGGCAGGCGAGTCTCCGGTGCAATTCAATCAACCCTGGATTGCCGCTTCGACTGACAGTCTTGTCGCTCGCAGGCGCGAGAACGCCCCTGTCGCGGGCCGGTTACGGCTCCATGCTGAAGACCGGCGGCGGTGAGCCGTCGGCCACGGCCACGATATAGGAGCGGGCCGTATCGAGCGCCTCGCGGATCGTCACATCCATGTCGAGATAGCGGTATGTGCCGAGGCGCCCCACGAATGTTACGTCCTCCTCAGCGCGCGCATGCGCGACATATCGCTTCAGCAACGCCTGCTCGCCGCTCAGCCGGATCGGATAATAAGGCACGTCATCCGCACCGCATTCCCGCGAATATTCGCGATAGCATATGCTGCTCTCGTGGGTTTCCCAGGGGGCGAAATGCTTGTGTTCGGTGATCCGCGTATAGGGAATTTCGGCATTGCCGTAATTCATGACCGCACAGCCCTGATAATCTCCCTCATGACGGAACTCCTCGAAATCGAGGGTGCGATATCCAAGCCGGCCGAGCTCGTATTCGAAATAGCCATCGAGCGGGCCGGAATAGAAGACGTGACCGAAATCACTCGCATCGGCGCGAACAAAGTCCCGGTCGAGTTCGACCGAGATGTTGTCGTGCGACAGGATGCTTGCGACCATCTCGGTGTAGCCGTTCTCCGGCATGCCCTGGAAGCGGTGGGAGAAGTAGTTGTCGTCGTAGTTGAAGCGCACCGGCAGCCGCTTGAGAATGCTGGCGGGCAAATCCCGGGGGGAACATCCCCACTGCTTGCGGGTATATCCCTCGAAGAAGGCTTCGTAGAGTTCCCGCCCGACAAATTTCAGCGCCTGGTCTTCGAAGGTGACAGGCTCGCCGATCGACGGATCGGACAGCGACGAGATGAAGCTGCGCGCCTCCTCCGGACCGAGTGCCTTACCGAAGAACTGGTTGATCGTGTGCAGGTTGACGGGCAGCGAATAGACCCGGCCATTACTGGTGGTCTTCACCCGGTTCACATAGGGCATGAACGTCATGTGCCGGTTGACGTAATTCCACACTTCGTCGTCATTGGTGTGGAATATATGCGGCCCGTAGACATGAACCATCACGCCGGACGCCTCGTCACGCTGCGTGTGGCAATTGCCGGCGATGTGAGAGCGCCGGTCGATGATCCTGACCTGATGGCCGGCCTCTGCCAGCTCCCGGCCGATGACGGCACCGGACAGGCCGGCGCCGACGATCAGAACTGGTTTCTGCAAGGCGGCTTCCCCCAACAACCTCAAATCCGACAGAGCGTTTCACTTTTCTTCGAAATGCGAAACGGTTCTACCTCTCCATCTCAGCGCGATTCCGGAGCCTGAGCACCAGCAGCACCGGCAGGTGCAGGCTCGGGCGGAACGATTTTCTTCGAAGCCATCTTCTGATTCGACTTGCCGTTCAGATCGGCCTTGGAGAGATAATCGAGCTGCTCGAAAATCACCGCCGTCACCAACGCCTCCCCGGCGCGGGCATTGAGATCGTCCTTGATCTTGTTCCGCAGCCCCTCGACGTCGATATTGCCGGCCTTCGGCAGGTCGATCATCCTGTTGCCCACCAGGACGGTATAGAGTTCGTCGGTGATATAGGGCGCGATCGGAATATGGGTCGTCGCCGCCTTCTCCTGATCGACAAGGACCGAAACCTTGGTGAGGAAATAGCCGGTCACGGCACCTTCCGTCACGACGGGTATGCTCAGGGTTTCGCCTGCCACATAGGCCGGCGGGATGACCGGCTTGGCGGCTTCGGCGCCGGAAGAAGCGGAAAGGGTCACGGCCGCGTATACCCCGCCCAGCGAGATCACGCATACCCAGACACCGATCAGGACAATCTTGATCATCTATCGGCCCGGACGAGGAACTGTTCCTGGGAATAGGTGCCGTCGTCATCGGCACTGCGCACGGCATTCTTCAGAAGCTCGGCGACGGCGCGTACAGCCCGCATATGAGCCTCGACGCGACGCTCGTTCAGCTTCAGCTTGGCCTTCAGCGCATGCAACTGCTCCAGATGGGAAGCGGTGATCTCGTTGCGGTCGCTGTCGCGGAACAACATGGTCAATTCGTAGAGGCAACGGCTCTTGTGTGCATTCGAGACCTTGAAATCAAAGTCGGGATCGGTGCCGATCCGCTGGTTCTCGTTTTCGATGATCACGTCAAGGCGACCGAGAACCGCCTTGATGCGGTACTCGCTGTTCAACACTTCCATAGAATCGTTCTCCCTCGGCATTTTCTTCAAGCCGCGTCGTTATCAGTCTTGTTGATGGCGCCGGGCGATATCAGCGTACGGCGTTCGAAATCCGTGATCATGCTGACAGCCCGAGCCTTGTCGTTTCCGTCAGTCGTATTGTTGGGCACTTCGAGGCGCTGCTTGTTCAGCGCCTGTGCGAAGACCTGTTCCGCAATACCGATGCCACCGCGCTTGGAAACGGAATCGGCCATCTGCTCGGCCATCATGCTTTTCCAGAATTCGCCGGCAGATCCCTTGCCATAAACGGCTTCGCTGTCGGACGGCATCATATCCTTGAGAAAGGTCGTCAGCACGCTGGCTTCGAATTTCCGATAAACTTCCGGCACCGGCTCCTTGGCCGCGGCATTCTGGATATTGCCAAGGCCGGCCTTGGCGGCATCGCTTGCACCGGCGCCCAGCACGTCGGCAAAACCGGCATTGCTTGCAGTCAGCACGGATGCCTGATGTTCAGCGCTTACAGAACGCAGCTTTTCGCGCGCTGCCAGCATGCTGCTCGGATCGGCTGCCTTGACTACGTCGAGCACAAGATCGCTGGGGGGAGATATGGCCACGTCGTTTCCCTCTTGTTTGCGCGTCAGGCGGAAATCAGCTTGGATTTCCGAACTTGCGATACGCAGACCTCAGTGTCACAGCGCCTTTCGTGGCCCCTTGAGAAGCGCACGGTGCTGCAAAATCAAGGGAGATGTTGCCAGCCTAACCTTGCTGGAAGCTGGCGTCCTTCAATGTGATCATCATCTCAAGCAAGTTGATGACCGCGTCGTCGTCACGCACGCGCTGTTCCTGCTCCAAGGCTTCCTTGCGCCGCTCTTCCAGCCGGTCGCCCTTGCTGCGCTCCTTTGCCAGGCGCGTTTCCTGGGCGCGGCGTGCCGCCATGAGCTGCTTTTCTTCCGTCGCCAGCCTTGAAAATCGACCGAGATAGTGGCGCGAAAGACCCCGATGGATCGGATCCAGCGAGGTCATCACATTTGCCGTCAATTCCATTGCGGCATTCACTTCCTCGCGCTGGCGAACGATAACCGCCAACTCGTTCTCGATCATCTTTTCCACATGCCGCTGGACGCCGACGAGGCGCTTCAGTTTCTTCGATCTGTCGACATCAGCCATTGCCGGTTCCTATAGATTGCTGAAGATCATGAAGAAGCCATTGGCGAATTGGTCGAGCATGGCCGCTATGCCGAAGTACATCAGCAGGATGCCGCCCGCGAGCGCGAAGGGCGTCGAAATGAAGTAGAGAGGTATTTGCGGCGCCAGCTTGTTGATCAGGCCAACGACCACATTGAACAGCAGACCGTAAAGAATGAAGGGGCTCGCCAGCCTCAGCATGATCATGAATGAAGCGGCAAGCGTGTCGGTCAGACTGACCAGCGACCGTTGCGCGTCGATCAGCGAGCCGACCGGAATGCTCTGGTAGGAATCGGCCAGCGCCTTGATCATGTAGTGGTGAAAATCGAGAATGAAGAGGATCAGCAGCGCGCCCGTGGACAGAAGGCTGGTCAACGAGTTGTCGGAACTGTCCTCGAATATATCGCCCGAAGGCGTGGCGTTGAACGAAATCGCCATGCTGATCGCGGCGCCTGCGAATTGAATGCCGAGAACGTAAATGCGCGCAACGAGGCCGAAGATGACGCCTGTCATCGTCTCGCAGAAAATCGTCACCATGTAGACTTCAGGCGCGGCCGAAGCGGGCGGATAAACCACATCCCAGAACAAAGGCAAAAGCGCCAGCGATAACGCCAGCGCCAGAAAGAGCCTTATCTGCATCGGCAAGCGTGCCGATGCAAATCCCGGCATGATCATCACGCAGCCGCCTATCCGGCAGAATACCAGGAAAAGCGCCATGATGGCGCCCTGTGGATCGGGGATCATGAAATCGAACCGAGAATCTTGATTTCCGTGCCTTTTGCCAACTCGACGTGAGAAAGTACCGGGAGCGTGCTGAACAGGCGCTCGGTGATCATGCGGACATAGGAGCGCGTTTCGGGCAGCGTCACAAGTACAAAAGGCAGTCCCTCATCCATGAATTCACGGATAACCTTGGCAGCCTCATTGCTGAACTCTTCCAGATGGCGCGGATCGATGTCGAATTCGATGACTTCGCCCTTGGCGTCGCGCTTGAGCGCCTGCTGGAAGATCAGATCCCACTTGGTACCGATTCGCACGACGCGCAGGACGCCGTTGTCGGAAAGATCGCCGCAGATCTGCTGCGCCATGCGCACGCGCACATGTTCGACGATCTGTTCCGCCTTCTTCAGATGCGGCGCAAGTTCGGCGACCGCTTCGAGAATGAGATGCAGGTTGCGGATCGAGACACGCTCGGCCAGCAGCAGTTTCAGGATGGCCTGCAGGCCGGAATAGGACATGTGGGACGAGCAGATCTCGTCGGCCAGCTTCTTGTATTCCGGATCCAGGCGATCGATGAGAATCTTCACGTCCTTGAACGACAGAAGCGACGGCAGGTTGTTTCGGATCACCTCACTCACATGGGTGAGAAGCGCGGAAATGTTGTCGATCGGATGGAAGCCTTCGCGCTTCAGGTCTTCGACGAAATGCTCGAGAACCGAGACCGCGGGCATGCCGAAGGCGGGTTCGCGAACCTCGTCGCCCGGAACCGACGGCTTGTGACGCTTGCCGGTGATGACGAGCACTTCGCCGACGCGCAGCGTGCTTGCAGCAACCGTCGTACCATGGATGCGGATCTGGTAGGACTTGTCCGGGATGGCGATGTCGTCGGTAACCTTGATCTCGGGCACGACGAAGCCATACTGGACGGCGAACTTCTTGCGCATCTTGCTGACGCGGAAGGCCAGTTCCTGATGCGCGCCGAGCAGCCGCGGCGAGACGAGCTTGCCGAGCGCCAGTTCGATCTCGGTGGTCCTGAGTACGCTCTTGACCGTGTCCTTCTCGACTTCCTGGTTACGGACGGCCTTCTTCTCTTCCTCTTCGCGCAGGAGCTTGTTCTGTGCTTCGATCTGCTTGGGAATGAACCATGCGCCGGCAGCCAGCAGGCCACCAAGAGCGGTGAACGGCAGGAAAGGCAGGCCGGGAATGAGCGCCAGAATGAACATCAGGCCCGCCGAAACCGACATCGCCTTCGGATAGCCGCTCAGCTGGCCGATGACGGCCGTGTCGGTCGACCCCTGGGTACCGCCACGCGTAACGATAAGGCCGGCTGCGAGCGAAACGATGAGCGCCGGGATCTGCGTGACGATACCGTCACCGACGGAGAGCTTGACGAAGACGTCGGCGGCTTCGCCGATTTCCATTCCGTGACGGAAATAGCCGATGATGATGCCGCCGAAAATGTTGATCGCGGTGATCAGCAGGCCTGCGACCGCATCACCACGAACGAATTTCGAGGCACCGTCCATGGCGCCGTAGAAGGAGCTTTCCTCTTCGAGTTCGCGGCGGCGGCGCTGGGCTTCCTTTTCGTCGATCGTGCCGGCGGACAAGTCCGCATCGATCGACATCTGCTTGCCGGGGATGGCGTCGAGGGTAAAGCGGGCGCCGACTTCCGCGATACGGGTGGCACCCTTGGTGATGACGATGAAGTTGACGACGATCAGGATCAGGAAGACGATCAGACCGATGACGAAGTCGCCCGACATGACGAGGCTGGAAAAGCCGGCGATAACGCTGCCGGCTGCGTCGTGACCCTCATTACCGTGAGACAGGATGACACGCGTCGTCGCGATGTTGAGCGCGAGCCTGATCATGGTGGCAATCAGAAGGATCGTCGGGAATGACGAGAAATCCAGAGGGCGCTGGATCCAGAGCGAAACCATCAGGATCAGGACCGAGAAGGCGATTGAAAACGCCAGCCCGACGTCGATCATGAAGACCGGGATCGGCAGGAAGAGAATGCACAGGATCATCACTATGCCGGCGGCAAAGCCGATGTCTCTGCCCTTCGGCGCCACCTTCGGCAGCGGCAGGATACTCTGAGGGGTGGCCATTTCTGCTCCGTCTCGTCATGAGATGCGGAAACCGCCTGAGGCGCTTTCGCTTCCAAAGTCCTAAAATTCGGACAGCGTCGCAACATCGGACAGCCAGCCGGTTTGGGGAAAACCTAGAAAACGAAGCTTGCGTGAGAGTGACGGCGGCTTGTGCAGCCTCGCGAATTGGTGGTTGCGCGGGGATGACAAAAGCGCATTTTTCCGCTAACATTCGTTCAAATTCGTCCCGAGGGTGAAATCGCCCGGCGGATGTGTGCGCGATGGAAGCGCAGCTATGGGCCATGAAATCGGCCATTGCAGCGGGCAAAAGGCTTCCAACGGCATGGTTTCGAGCGCATTCTCCACGTATACGAGCTATCTTGTCCTCAACAGGGACATTAATTCCTCGTTGTCGCGCGTCGCGAACCAGGGCGATATCGCCGTCAATACGGCCTATTACGAAGAGAATATCGGCAAGGTCACTTCAGTCGACGAGTTCGTCAACGACTACAGGCTTTTCTCCTATGCGATGAAGGCTTACGGCCTTGAGGAAATGACCTATGCGAAGGCCTTCATGAAGAAGGTTCTGGAAAGCGATCCGAACGATTCTTCCAGCTTCGCAAATTCGCTTACCGACACCCGATACGGAGACTTCGCCAAGGCCTACAATTTTTCGGGCGACGCGGCGAAGGCGCAGACATCCGCACAGACCGAAAACCTCGTCACGGCCTATGAGGATTCGTTCACCCAGGAACAAGCGGACATCAAATCCGAGACATCCTATTTCCAGGGGAAGATCGGTAGCGTCGACAATGTCAACGACATCATCGGCAATGATCGGTTGCGCACATATGTGCTGGAATCGTTCGGCCTCGATGCGACCTACACGTCCAAGAGCTATCTCAGCAAGGTCCTGACCAGCGATCTCGACGATCCCGACAGCGTCGCCAACCAGGCCAGCAATGACGCCTGGCGCAAGCTGGCCGCAGCGTTCAATTTCAACGCGGACGGCACGGTCACGGCGGGGGNNACAGACATCCGACCTGCGCCTCGACTACATCTACAACAAGTCCACCTTCCCTTCCGACCTGCTTTTGCAAGCAAATCAGGAATACTGGGAAAATCACGTCGCCGAAGCCGGAAGCGCTACCGAGATCACCTCGGACGCGCGACTGCTCGAATATGTCAAGACGACCTTCAGCTTGCGTGCCTCGATGATGCCATCGAGCGTCGCCAGCATGATGTACAGCCGGACGTTTGCCGAGACGATCGGCAATACGGAACTGCTGGACTATTTCACGTTCCAGAGCGACGGAACGGTTGCCGCGGGCGGATCAGCGCAGACAAGCGAACAGGCGACAAGTCTCGCAGCCAAATACAAGACCGCATTCCAGTCCACCCAGAAGGACGCGGTGGAAAACGCGGTCTCGAACTACGAGGCCCGCATCGCCGACGTCAAAAGCATCGACGACTTCTTCAAATCCAATGCGGATGACGACGACCGCAATAACGACGACGTAACGGAAATCTGGGACGTCGCATTGCGGGCCCATGGTATCGACCCCGACGAGATTTCGATGACCGCGCTGCGCAAGATCCTTTCCAGCGATCTCGACGCGAAAGACAGCTATGTCAACCAGCTGGACGACGAGCGCTATGTGGCGCTGGTGAAGGCCTTCAATTTCGACAGCAAGGGAGACGCGGACAGACCACTTCTGGCGCAGTCGGAAAACGTGACGCAAGACTTCACCGCCGACTATCTCAGCCTCAAGTCACGCTTCCTGACCGGTACCGAGCGGGAAAAGGCCGGAGAAACCGCGACGGAGGAAATCGAGTATTTCGAGAAGAAGATGCAAGCGATCGCAACGGTCGACGAGTTGTTGTCTGACAACCGGCTTGTCACCTTCCTCCTGGAAAGCCAGCGGATCGATCCGAAAAGCGTCACGACAGACGAGTTGAAGCAGATGTTCGCCTCGGATCTCGATGATCCGAAGAGTTATGTGAACCAGCTGTCCGACAAGAGCTTTGCCAGGATTGTCGCATCGTTCAATTTCGATAGCGAAGGCAATCTCACGTCCGACACCGTCGGCACCGTGCAGCAACGCGGCGACGTCCTGCAGACGGTCAACAACTACTACAGGCAGTCGCTGGAAGAGGAACAGGGCGAAACCAACGAGGGTGTCCGGCTGGCTCTCTATTTCGAGCGCAAGGCCTCGTCGATCACCAGCGCCTACGATATCCTCGGGGATTCCGCGCTGCTCAACTTCTTCAAGACCGCCTACAATCTGTCGAGTTACTTTTCGAGCATGGACCTCGAAAAACAGGCCTCGACGGTGCAGAAATTCGTCGAACTCGACCAGCTATCCGATCCGGACTACGTGCAGAAGGTCATCCAGCGGTTTACCGCGCTTTACGACAGCCAGAACGGTGCGACGGATTCGGCTGCTCTTTCGATACTGCAGGGCAGTTCCTATTCGATCAGCCCCGATACGCTTTTGGCCGTGGCACAGCTTTCGTCGCGCTGAGAAAGATATCGCCGCCAAATTCTGCCCATACAAACGAAAACACCGCCCGATCGCTTCGGGCGGTGTTTTCGTCGATACGATGGCGACGCGACAACGCGCCGCTTTCAATTCCAGTCGATGCAATA
>DLSX01000087.1 GCA_002500765.1 Neorhizobium sp. UBA7851 | reverse complement strand
CGACCTATTCGGCGATCGCGCCCGCCGCCCGCACAGCAACGCTGTCGGCCCTCGGCACGCTTCACGAGCGCAGGGGCGACCAGAGCTTCGTCGATGGTCCTGCCGCCTGGATGCGTGTCTATGGCAGGCAGACGGAGCAGACCTTCTCCGGCATGGTAGACCCCGCGCTCGACGGACATCTCTACGGTTTTCAGGCCGGGCTGGACGTGATCCATCTGGACCGCGCCGATGGCGGACGCGACATTGCCGGCCTCTTCCTCGGATACAGCAATTATGATGCAGATATCAAAGGCCAGGCGCTCGGCTGGAACGGAGTCAGCACTGGAGACCTCGACCTCAACGCAACCAGCTTCGGCGGCTACTGGACCCATATCGCTTCGTCAGGCTGGTATGTCGACGCCGTGCTGATGGGCACATGGTTTGGCGGCAATGCCGCCTCGAACCGCGATGTCGGCATCGATATAGACGGTTTCGGCGTCACCGGCTCGCTGGAAGGCGGTTATCCGATCGCATTGACGAAGGAATGGACGTTGGAGCCGCAGGCGCAACTGATCTGGCAGCACCTGTCGCTCGAAGACCAGGCGGATGACTTTTCCGACATTGCCTTCGACAACGACAACATGGTCACCGGCCGGATCGGCGCCCGGCTCGAGGGTAGCTACAAAACCTCGGCGGGCCTCGTCCGGCCGCATGTCAAAGCCAATATCTGGCACGCATTCAGCGGCTCAGACACGGTGCGCTTCGGCAGCGATGCCATCACCACCGATACGGACTGGACTTCGCTGGAAGTCGGCGCGGGCGTCACCTGGGACGTCAGCGACCGCCTCAGCGCCTTCGCCTCAGCCGACTACACATTCAATCTCGGCGGCAAGAATATCGACAGCTGGCAGGGCCGCGCGGGTTTGAAGCTGAGCTTCTAGTTCCGGCACGTGCGGCAGCTGGCATCCTACCGCGTCCCCTCGGTCGCGAGCTTCACCCCGAGGGCGGCAAAGGATGCGGCGAAGGCACGGCGCATCCAGTTCATCGCCGTTTCGCTCTTCAGAAGATACTGGCGTCCGGTCGCCGCGAGCACGGCATAAAACATGAAGACGACAAAGGTCATGGCGGTAAAGCCGAGGCCGAGTTCCGTCAGCAGGCCGACCGGGCTTCCGGCAGGCACGAATTGCGGAATGAAGGCGACGAAGAACAGCGGCAGCTTGGGGTTCAGGATATTCAGCAGAATGCCGCTCTTCACCAGCGCGGCCGGTGATTTGGGCGCGCTCGGGCGCACCGACAATCCGCCGCGATCCCGCAACACTGCCCAGGCCATCCAGAGCAGATAGGCCACACCGGCAAACTTGATCGTCTGGAAAAGGACGGCGCTGGTATGCAGGATCGCGGCGAGACCGGCCATGGCGACCACGAGGTGGATGATGGTCGCAATGGTGCAGCCGACCGAGGCCCAGAAGCCTGCCCGAAGACCTCCACCGAGTGTCGACGACAGGGTGTAGACCACGCCTATGCCGGGCGAGAGGCAGATGATGAAGGCTGTCAGCAGATATTCGAAACTCATCCCCTCACTCCCATAAGGACCGCGCCAGGCTTGGTGCAGGACTTGCGTACACACCTACGATCCACGACGACGGGCGAAGGATGGATGAGGTCAACGTGTTTATCAAGGCGCGCGCTATACGACGTCATGCTCGGGCCTGTCCCGAGCGTCAGCTACGGTTCGGCTTGTCGCTACGCGGTTAGATCCTCGGTTCAAGGGCAAGGATGACGACTGCGGAAGACTACGAACGGCAAAAAGGGTGGCCAAAGCCACCCTCCTCAAATCGGTCATCGCATATAGCGGTCAGTATACGTAACGACCGTTATGGGTCTTGCGATAGATATTGCGCGAGGCACGGTCCTGCATGCGCTCGATCTTCTGGCGTTCACGGCGGGTGACGTGGCCATCGCGGGCCGCACGCGACTGGGCACGGTCGACCCTATGCTGCTGTCGCTGAATCTGGCGCATTTCCTTGCGCGTCAGCTCGCCCCTCGCCGCTCCGCGGTAGATGCGGTAGTCCTGACGGTTTTCACGTGCTTCGCTGCGATAGGTCTGGGCCTGCGACAGGGCCGGAACAGAAGCGGCCATGACGAGGGCCAATGCGCTGATGATGATCTTCTTCATGCCTTACTCCTTTTGACGGTCGTACTCGTCTTAAGAACGATCCGACGATGGGAGCATAACGGTGAACCGGGCCTGAAGGTTTCATTCACAAACGGCAACGAAGTGAAACAAATTGGCTCACATTCCGCAATGGAGCCACAATGGAACGGGGAAGTAATTTCATGCCCCACCCAGCAAGATCAGATAGATGGCAGGAAAAACGCGGCGTTTCATCCCCGCAACTGAAAGCGCTCACATAATCGCACTGCTTTCGCCACCGGAGTGTTTCGCGAGACGTTCGTGGGCAGGCGGGAGCTGGCATAAAGCCGTGTCGCAGGTCGATCCTGCGGTGCGCAGGACATGTTCGAGAGCCATCTCATCCCGCAGGAAAGGCGATAGACGGAGGGAAACGGGCAGAACGTGAATCGGATATGCCAAGGCCGCGCAATTGCAACGCCACACGACCCCAAATCCCATTCCCGCAATTGCGTGGCCTCTCCGCACGGTGCCGGATTGCGCGTCATCTTATCCATGTCGTTCAATTTTATGGAACGGTTTGTCTGCTTTCGTTCATCTTTCGGTTCGTCAGCAAAAATGGCACATGGGCTTCAGAGAATTCAACGGCTGCCCCACCCCAGGAGTGCAGCACTTTTTCGGAGACTTCCATGTCCAGCTCTCAGAACGCCGTCATCCTGATCGCGCGTATCCTTCTCTCCTTCATCTTCATCTATTCCGGCTTCGGCAAGCTGACCGATCCGGCAGGCACTGCCGGCATGATCACCGGCGCCGGCCTTCCGGCCGCGACGGCTCTCGCCTATCTCGCCGGCCTGTTCGAATTCGTCACGGGTCTTGCCGTCCTCGTCGGTTTCCAGACCAAGATCGTCGGCTGGGCTCTCGCACTGTTCTGCATTTTCACCGGCGCCGTCTTCCATTCGGGTACCGTTGCCGTTCCCGGCTGGCCTGACCCGGCTCTCGGCTGGATCAATGCGCTGAACGGCATCATGCTGATGAAGAACTTCACGCTGGCCGGTGCCTATATCCTGCTCGCAACTTTCGGCCCGGGCGCATATTCCATCGACGCCCGCCGCGGTTCTGTCGCAATTGCCGCCTAACAATTGTCAATCCCTGCCAAGACACTCCCGCCGGACCAACATTCGGCGGGTTTTTTATTGCCGAAAAGACAGGTTAAATCAGCGGCGAATGTTCTTCGCCAGCCAGACGGTGGCACCACCGCAGGCGGGGTCCTGGGAGATCTGGGCGACGACTTGGAAGCCGTTCCTGGCTAGCAGCGCCTCGTATTCGGCCTTGGACAGGCTGGCGTGATAGAGCGGCTCGCCGCCGAATTCGCCCATCGCCTCGCCTTCGAAATGTCCTGAAGTGAACATCAGCGCCGCACCCGGCCCGGCAAGCGCGCCAAAGCGGGGAAACATCGCCCGCTGGTCGTCGGCGTTGAGATGAAAGAAGCTGTGCCAGGCAAGAATGCCGGAAAACTTAGTCGGAATGTAGAATTGCCGCATATCGGCTTCATACCAGGCCATGCCCGGAAACCGATCGCGCGCCAGGCCGATCAGCGTTTTCGACGTATCGACGCCGGTGACGTGGAAACCTCTGCTGATCAGATGCGCAGCCATCGGTTCGGCCGCACCGCAGCCGAGATCCAGCACATGGCCGGGCTTGGGCATCAGCGCTGTAAAATGATCGAGCCAGGGGCGTTCGAACAGGTTGCGGCCGCGCACCTTGTCGAAAGCGAGCGCGTGCCGTTCGTAGAGACCGATAATATTGGCATCAGCGCCCGACATCTGATCACACGGCCTTGCGGACCGCCTCGACGATCGCCGCGATGCGGACATCGCCCTCATGGCCGGCCTTGCGGGCACGAACGAGGCAGGCCTCCGATTTCACGATCACGCCATCCGACAGGATCTTCAGGTTGTTGGCCTTCAGCGTCGAGCCGGTGGAGGTGATGTCGACGATGATATCCGCCTGACCTGCCGCAGGTGCGCCTTCGGTTGCGCCGAGGCTCTCGACGATACGGTAGAGCTGGATGCCGTGTTGGGCGGAAAAATGCTGCTGCGTCAGCCGCCAGTATTTTGTGGCGATCTGAAGCCTACGTCCATGACGGGCGCGAAAATCGGCGGCGACATCACCCAGATCGGCCATCGTATCGACATCGAGCCAGATTTCCGGCACGGCGACGACGACATCCGCATGGCCGAAACCGAGGCGTGCGGCGATTTCCATCTTTGCGTCCGCATCGATCAGGCCTTCGCGGATCAGGTCCTCGCCGGTGACGCCGAAATCGACGGTGCCGGCACCGATCTCGCGGGCGATCTCGGAGGCAGACAGGAAGGCGATCTCGATATCGTCGTGACCCTCGATGCGGCCGCGATAGGAGCGTTCGTTGCCAACGGCGACGATCGGCAACCCGGCGCGTTCGAAGATCGCCGAAGCGTCTTCCTTCATGCGGCCCTTGGAGGGGAGAGCGATGGTAATGGTGGACATCAGCGCGCCCTCGCCTGTTCGATCCGGTCGAGCCAGAGCGAGAAGCCCACGGCCGGAATATCTTCGCTTGCACCGAGAAGCGTCATCAGCCGGTCGAAACGACCGCCGCCGGCGAGAACCGCATTGTCGCGGCTGACTTCAAAAACGAGGCCGGTGTAATAATCGAGCGGACGGCCGAAGGCGGCGCGATAGGTGACCTTGTCGAGGTCGACGCCGAGATCGGCCATGGCCTGCGTACGGGCTTCGAAGGTGACGAGCGCCGCGCCCATGGCGAGCCCGGCCGCATCGG
>DLSX01000149.1 GCA_002500765.1 Neorhizobium sp. UBA7851 | reverse complement strand
GGCCATGACCCAGTCCGATTGGCGCTGGCCTGCTTCCACCAGTGCCGCACGGCCGGCCGCAACCTCGATGCCGGTGCCGGCAAGGGCATCCTTCAGCGTTGCATATTGCTTGTCGTCTGCGGTGACGGCGAGGCGTGCGCCGAATGCCCTGGCCTGTTCGGCGAGCAGGGCGACATTGCTGTTGCCGGTGATCGCGACAATATTGAACGCATTCCGTCCGCCCAGTTGCGCGACGACATCAAGCGTGTTGACACCGATCGAGCCCGTCGACCCGAGAATGCTGATGCGGCGTCTATCCATATCTGCCATGCCGTTTCCATATTCACAGTTGCCGTTGGTCTACAAGTGAACGATGGCTGCTACAAGAGCGCTCTAAACGGGGCAGATGTGATCGGATATGGCTTGATCCGGCGACCGATGAGAGCGAAATGGAACGATGAGTGAAATCGTGAAGATCAAGACGACCTGCGTCATCGCCGGTGCCGGTCCTGCCGGGCTGATGCTCGGCTTCCTTTTGGCGCGGGCAGGTGTGGATGTCACCGTCATCGAAAAACATGCGGATTTCCTGCGGGATTTTCGCGGCGATACCATCCATCCCTCGACGCTCGAGGTGATCGACCAGCTTGGCCTGATCGACGCGTTTCTCGCCTTGCCGCATACGCGAGCGGAAAAACTCTCGGCCGAGATGGGCGGGCGGACGATCACGATCGCGGATTTTTCCCGGCTGCCGGTGAAAAACCGCTTCATCGCCTTCATGCCACAATGGGATTTTCTGAATTTTCTGGCGACATCCGCGCAGGCATTTCCGAACTTCAGGCTCATCATGAAGAGTGAGGTTGTCGATGTTCTGGAAGACGGTGGCCGGGTTTCAGGCCTCGTTGCCCGCACGGCAGAAGGTGAAGTCCAGATCGAGAGCGATCTCGTCGTCGGTGCGGACGGTCGAAATTCCATCATTCGCGCCAAGGCCGGACTGCGTGTCGAGAGCTTCGGCGCGCCAAGCGAAGTCGTTTGGATGAAGCTCTCGAAAGAGGAGGGCGATCCCAATGAGGTGATGGGGCATGCCGGCCCAAGGCAGGGCCTCGTCCTGATCGATCGCGGCGACTATTGGCAATGCGGTTATGTCATCCGCCGGACGACCTTTGCCGAAATCTGCGACCAAGGGATCGAGGCGTTCAGGAAGATGGTGGCCGACGTGTCGCCGCTGCCTGCATCGCGCATGGATGAAATCCGGTCGTTCAACGATACCAGCCTCCTGACCGTGCGGATCGACCGCCTCAGGCAATGGTGGCGATCGGGACTGATCTGCATCGGGGACGCGGCGCATGCAATGTCGCCGATCGGCGGCGTGGGTGTAAACCTCGCGATCCAGGATGCCGTCGCGGCCGCGAACATCCTTTCCCTCCCCTTGCGAGAGGGCCGGCTTTCCGATGTCGATCTTGCCGCGGTCGAGAAACGTCGTGGTTTTCCGACGCGTGCGACGCAGAAGCTGCAGTTGATGATGCGCAGCAGCCGACGCACGGATCAGATGAACGAGAACAAGCGCAAAGGCCCCCCCGGCTTTATCCGAGGGATCGCCCGTTGGCCGGTGCTGGCGCATCTTTCCGGTCGGCTGATCGGCCTTGGTTTCAGAATGGAGCGGATCAGGGAGCCGCGGCCGAGGCGCTAGGGTCCGGGGTCCCGCCCAGTGCTGCAACCTTTGCGATGCGGAATCGTTTACCGGTACAATGAAGCCGAGGGTTGTTTGTGTCTCTTGTCCGCCGAGTAGTGGTATTGCTGATTATCGTGTCCTGCGGCGTGCTGGTTTCGCAGGCGCCGGAATTCGCCCAGCAATATCGACAGCGGCTTGCCGATGCCATCGATGAGCTGACGGTCATCATCCAGGCTTTCGACGAGCAGGCCAACCACGCGGGTCTCGACCGGCAGGCTGCCCTGAATGTCTATGCCATGTCGCAAGAGGGTTTTCTCCGGCAACAGGGGGATGCGATGCGGAGAAGTCTTGCGCGTTATCAGGAGTTGTCGGATCAGCTTGACGATCTGTCCGCCGCCTCACCGATATTGAGACCCCTGATGATCTTCCGCCAGGGGGATCGAGGGATCATCACGAATGTCTGGCGAAATTTCGTGCCGGCTCTGCCCGCAAGCATTGCCGGTACCATCTGGGCCGGGACCGGCGTGCTGTTCGGTACGGTGGTTGCAGCGGTTCTAAGCACACTGATAACTCTGGCTGCAAGGTTCAATCGCCAATCCCGGCGGCGGATTTCGTCTCGGCTTGGCGGCGGGGCATTGCAGTAGGCTGCGCCTGATTGCCGCAGGATTCCATCCTGCGGTTGATCCGCATCAAGGCAACACACCTGAGGTGCGTCAAAGTGGCCCGGCCATTTTCAGATCAAGGTCAGTATCCAGACCGTGCGGACGGAGCGAATGGGCTACAGGATCGGCACACTCAATCCTCGAGACGTGTTGCGTGCCTATGCGCTGATCGAGCGAGCCATGCCGGGGTTGGATCTGGAACAGTGGATCGCTCTCACCGCCACGACCTTGCTGTGTCGTTGCTGGTTCGTCGTCAAGGATGGCGAGGGCTATATCCGTGGCATCACTCATGTCGCCGTCAGGGGAGAGGGCGACCTGCCTCGTCAGGTCGAGGTGCCGCTTTTCATATCCGTCAGTCTGGTCGACAATCGGGAGGTTCTGTCTCGGCTTTTTTCAGAAATCCGGACGTTTGCGATCACCGAAAAATGCCAAACCATTCACATATGGACAGCGGCCCCGCCGGACTGGTCCGTGTTGACGGCTTTTCTGGAGCACGGACCGTGGGACCATGGACTGATTTGCGGGGTCGACAGCGTAGAACCGCCTGATTACCCGATCTTGCCGGTAAAGATGTAGCCTACACCCCGGATCGCCTTGATGAACTGGGGATGCTTGACATCCGCCTCGATCTTGCGGCGGAGCCTGACGATCTGCGCATCGATCGTGCGATCGAATGCCTCAAGATGTCGACCGCGGGTCAGGTCCATCAGGAAATCGCGGGTCAGCACCCGGCCGGCATGATTGAGGAATGCGGCCAGCATGTCGAATTCGCCGGTTGTCAGCTCGATCTCGCTTCCTGCCGGATCGAGCAGCTGGCGTCGCGAGACGTTGAGGGTCCATCCCTCGAAACGGATGATCTGGTCCTCTTCCTGCACAGCTTTTTGGGCTGCCGGCTGACGCCGCCTCAGTATGGATTTCAGCCGCGCATGGACTTCCCGAAGGTGGAAGGGTTTTGCGATATAGTCGTCGGCGCCGATCTCTATGCCGATGATGCGGTCGACGACATCATCGCGGCCGGTCAGCATCATGATGGGAACGTCGGAGGTCGCGCGGATATCGCGGGCAAGATCGAGACCGTCGCGTCCACCGGGAAGCGAAAGGTCGAGCAATACGGCGTCGATGCTGTCTTGACGCATCGCAACGTCCATCTCGACGCCATCGGCTACAGTCGACACCCGATAGCCCTCGCCCTCGAAATAGCGGGCAAGCATCTGGCGGATACGGGGATCGTCATCGACGACGAGGATGTGTGCCGCGTGGGCCGGGTCAATAGACATTAAAAACTAGCCGGGCTGTTACAAACTGTTACCAATTCGAACCGTCTTTTACAGCGGTAGCATTCGCGTGTTACCGCCGACAGGTCAACTACCCCCATCAAACGACGGGGTTAATACCATGTTTCTCACCAGCTATAATCGCGAACGCACAACAGCAACTCTTCTTCATGAAGCAGAGCCGGTAACGCTCAATGGTCTGTTCTCGCGCCAGCCGGTGGAGTTTATCCAGCCGGGCCAGTCGATCTTCTTTGAAGGTGATGAAGCAAAACACGTCTTTGAGATCATGGAAGGGGCGCTGCGTATCTTCCGGATCATTTCGGACGGCCGTCGGGTTATTACCGGTTTCGTTTTCGACGGCGATCTTCTCGGTGTATCGCTGAGGAGCAATTATCTCTACAGCGCCGAAGCGATCGTCGGGACCAAGGTCCGCCGGCTGACCAGGAAGAATTTTGAAGCCGCGGTCCTCGATTCGGAAGAACTGCGCCCGCAGGTGTTCGCGCGGGTTTGCGACGAGATGGCCGCCGCCCAGGACCAGATGGTACTGCTTTCGTGCAAGAGTGCCGAGGAACGGCTCTGCACATTCCTGCTGAAGCACCTGCGCAGGGCGGCGGCCAAGAGCGAAGTGCAGTCGATGGTTCAACTGCCGATGACGCGTCAGGACATGGCGGACTATCTGGGCCTGACCATCGAAACCGTGTCGCGCACGATCACCAAACTGAGCACCAAGGGTGTCCTCGGCTGCGTCGGGCGGCATTCGGTGAAGATCATCAAGCCGATGCTGCTTGCACAATTGGCCGGAGACGAGGATGAATACGGCTGGGGAGACACGATGGGGTCGGCCGACGACCGGCGCCACCACTAGCGTACCGACCTGAAACCGGAATGGTTTTAGAAAGTGCGATGCGCTAGTTACAAAGTGCAGCAGCGTCCCTTATGCACCATATATGGCGCAAGGCGCTGTAGCCGCAGCCAGGATTTTTGATGCCACATAAAATAAGAAACACACTCACGACCCAGGCTGAGCTGGATGCGGTTCTTCATCTGCTGGACGATGCCAATGTCATCGTCCACGGGAACGATGGCGTCATCGCCCGGTGGAGTTCCGGTTGTGAGGCGCTTTATGGCTGGCCGCGTGAGGCGGCGGTCGGCCAATCCGTCCATCAATTGCTGCAGACGCGGTTTCCCAAGCCGCTCGATGAAATTCGCCAGCAGTTGGCATCGGAATATTCCTGGCAGGGAGAGCTGGAGCATCGCACGCGCGACGGCCGCCCGGTCTTCGTGGCAACGCGCTGGGTTTCCGTTTCCCTCTCGGTGGATGGCGCACCCATCATCATCCAGACCAATAATGACGTCACCGCGATGAAGCGGGTGCAGAACGAACTGGCGGAACGGGAGGCGCATCTCCGCTCGATTCTCGATACGGTTCCTGAATCGACGATCGTCATCAACGATGCGGGTGTCATCACCTCGTTCAGCGCCGCGGCAGAGCGGCTTTTCGGCTACAGCGCTTCCGAAGTGTGCGGCCAGAACGTCCAGATACTGATGCCCAATCCCGATCGTGATGCCCATGACGGCTACATTTCCAACTATATGGAAACGGGTGAGCGGCGGATCATCGGTTACGGTCGCGTCGTGACCGGGCTTCGAAAGGACGGTACGACGTTTCCGATGGAACTTGCCGTGGGCGAAGCGAGAACCGGCGGAAGACGGATCTTTACCGGTTTCGTTCGTGATCTGACGAGCCGCCAGAAGATCGAGGAAGAGCTTCGCCAGTCGCAGAAGATGGAAGCGATCGGTCAGCTGACCGGTGGGCTGGCGCATGACTTCAACAACCTGTTGACGGTCATCAGCGGCAATCTCGAGATGATGGAATACCAGCTTGAGGATCCCAATCTTAGAATTCTCATGCAGGAGGCCCAGTCGGCCGCGGAAGACGGCGCGAAGCTGACCGGCCAGTTGCTGGCTTTCGGGCGGCGTCAGCCGCTCAACAACAAGCTCGTGGATGTCGGGCAACTGGTTTCGAGCTTTTCCCATCTCATGCGGCGCACGCTGGGCGAGGCGATCGAATTCAGGACGGTACTCGCAGGCGCGCCGAACGAAGCTCTCGTCGATGCGTCGCAGCTGCAGAACGCCATCCTCAACCTCGTCATCAATGCGCGCGACGCGATGCCCCGTGGCGGCAAGCTGACCGTCGAGATTTCCCGCGTCAAGCTCGATGTCGACTATGCGCAGATGTATTCGAACATGCGAACCGGCGAGTTCATACTGGTTGCAGTTACCGATACCGGGACGGGCATGACATCGGAGGTCAAGGAAAAGGCTTTCGAGCCTTTCTTCACCACCAAGGGGGTCAGTGCCGGCACGGGGCTCGGCCTCAGCATGGTCTATGGGTTCGTCAAGCAGTCCGGCGGCAATATCCAGCTTTACAGCGAGCAGGGACAGGGCACTTCGGTCAGGATGTTCCTGCCCGCCGCAAAGCGGAAGGTCGAGCAGGGCAGCCTGCCGACCGCGTCCCATCATTCCCAAAGCCCGCTGCCGGGTGGGCCGGAGAAAATCCTCGTCGTCGAGGACGACCCGCGCGTGCGCCGCGTGACGGTGTCCCGGCTGACGAGTTTCGGTTACCAGGTGATCGAGGCGGAAAACGGTACCCAGGCGCTCTCGCAGCTCGATCGCCATGACGATATCGCATTGCTGTTTACCGACGTGGTGATGCCGGGCGGAATGACGGGCGATGAGCTGGCCAACCGCGTCCGTTCGGAAAAACCGCATATCCCGGTTCTGTTCACCTCGGGCTACGCGGAGCCTGCGATCGCCGGCCGGGAGCTTGCCCTTTCGGGGAGCTGGCTGAAAAAGCCGTATACCGCGCGGGAGCTTGCGGTGCGTATTCGCGAGCTGCTGGATTGATGACGCGGTGATCCCGAGGTTCGGCACATAGAGCAGGATGCCGGGATTGCTCTCATTCCGGAACGGGTTTTCCGGAGCGAAATCGCGGCCGCGATTGAGGCCATTTTCCGGCCATTTTATGCCTTGCTGCCTTTGTTTCAAAAGGAGGCGCCAAGAGCCGCCGCTTCTGTGCAAAACCGGCACAAATTAACGAACCATTAAGGTGCGGCGCACATGGTCGCGCCCATGACTATGTAGTTTTGGAGTTGGTCATGCGCATCAGTGGCGGCGTTGTGCTTCTCGTCATTCCCATCATCGCGATCCTTCTTTTCGGCGTCTCGGTTTCCTGGACACGCCTGCAGTCGGTCGATCGCACGTTCACGAGTTCGATCGGTCCCCAGGCCGACATGCCGCAACCGGCACGGCCTTGAGCGATATTAAGAATAGTCTTAGCTTTCAGCCTGTGCGCCAGAAAAACGGGTATTAGGTTTGCGGATCGCTGTCGTCGAGATAGTGCTTTCCGGTTGCCGCTTCCATTACCACTGCTAACTGAACGGCGAGCATACGCTCGATAAGGGCTTCCATGTCACCGAGGTCGATTTTAGCCTCCGATGCTGCCTTGTCGGCTGCTTCAAGCGCGCCAAAATACGGCTTTCGATTATCCACGATCTGGTCGGGTATCGTGTTTCGACCAGGCAACAGCATGCCAAGCTTAACCGACAAAACCAGATAGGAAACCATTCGAGAGGTGCGGCCGTTGCCGTCACCGAGCGGATGAATCCAGTTCAGTCTCCACATGATATAGGATGCGAGATGAATGGCATTCTTCTCGGTCCAATTTTCATTGATATAGTCACACAGGTCTTCGATAAGTTCGGGTACGCGAAATGCCTCTACCGGTATATGTTGGCTGCCTTGAATGGCAACGTCAGCTGGCCGAAAGTTTCCTGCATACGGACTTATGCCCTCGAGCGCTGCGCGATGTAGGCTTAAATTGTCGATGGACGCAGTTTCCAACCTGAACCCTTTTCGATCGCGTCCATTATGATATGGCAGGCCAAGTCGAACTGGCGGAGGCCGTTTTTAGCTTCGGCCTCGGCTCGGGCCATTTCGTCCGTGATCAGATAGGCTTCACCGGCAACACTATGACGGCGATCTTCTTCCGTCATGGAGTTAGTGCGCCTTCCCGCTCAAATCACCGGAAAACGGCATCTCGTCGGCAATCTTGTCCACCATTTCGCGGGTGATCTTACTGTTTTCGAAATGAGTATTCCCATAGGCAAAGCTGCGTCGCTGGACCTCTATGTCACCTTTTGTCTGCTGTGCGGCACGAGCAACCTCGATGAGCTTCTTGAGTGGTTCATTCATGCGAGTGGTGCTTTCATATCCGCCCATAAAACCAGCTATGTGTGCCTTCGCAGCTGCAATTCTGATACCGCGGCGTTGTGTGAAGCTGATGGGGTTTGATTGCTATATGTAGGTGACAATCTGAGCAATTTAACCGTGTGGCCCAAAAGCAAGGCACTCCGGTTCAAAATGGTGATCCCAGATGGATTCGAACCATCGGCCTCAGGATTAGGAATCCTGCGCTCTATCCTGCTGAGCTATGGGACCACTTGCGCCCATCCATACAAAAGCCGTCCGGATTAGCCAAGCGTTTTTCCGGCGATCATTCCGATAGCCGATTTTCGGCGAGCTTTGCCCAGTAGGAAATGCCGTAGGCGATGGATTCGTCGTCGAAATCGTAGTTCGGGTTGTGAAGCGGGGCGCTTTCGCCGTTGCCGATGAAGATGAAGGCGCCGGGGCGGCGTTTCAGCATGAAGGCGAAATCCTCGCCGGCCATGGTCGGATCGACGTTCGGGTCGACATTGGCTAACCCTACCACGTCGGTCGCCACCTCGATCGCGTGGTCGGTTTCCAGATCGTGGTTGAAGGTGACCGGGCACTGGCGGTAATAGTCGATCTCCGCCGTTGCGCCATGGGCGCCGACCAGTCCTTCGACGATCTGGCGTATGCGGTTTTCCGCAAGGTCGCGGGTGTCTTCGCTCAGCGTGCGCACCGTGCCCATGATCGTCGCCGTATCCGGGATGATGTTGTGGGTCGTGCCGGCGTCGAAACGCGTTACCGAAATCACCACCGACTGGACCGGGTCGGCGTTACGGGCGGCAATCGCCTGGAGACTGCCGACAAGCTGGGAACCGATGAAGATCGGGTCGATCGTCTTGTGCGGTTGGGCGGCATGGCCGCCGCGACCGGTAATGGTAATGGTGAAGCGATCGGGAGCGGCCATGATGCCGCCTTTCCTGATGGCGAACCGGCCGACGGGAATTCCCGGCATATTGTGCATGCCATAGACTTCCTCGATGCCGAAACGCTCCATCAGCCCGTCCTCGACCATGGCAAGCGCACCGGCTCCACCTTCTTCGGCCGGCTGGAAGATGACGGCGACGTTGCCGCTGAAATTGCGGGTTTCGGAAAGATATTTGGCGGCACCCAGAAGCATGGATGTGTGGCCGTCATGTCCGCAGGCATGCATTTTCCCGGGTACGGTCGAGGCGTAATCCCTGGCCGTCATTTCCGTCAGCGGAAGCGCGTCCATGTCGGCGCGCATGCCGATCGTGCGCGAAGCCAATCCGGTGTCGGCCCCCTTGCCACGGATGATGCCGACGACACCGGTGCGGCCGATGCCGGTGACGACTTCGTCGACGCCGAATTCGCGCAGTTTTTCCGCCACGAAGGCCGCGGTGTTGTGGACATCATAAAGAATTTCGGGATTCTGGTGGAGAAAACGTCGCCAGCCTGTCACTTCGCCCTGAAGCTCGGCTGCGCGGTTCAAAATCGGCATTCTGTTTCCTATCGGCCTGACTTCACGCGGTTATGACACTCCACCCATGGCCATAGTGCCTGCCGCGATTGACGTAATCAATCTTCTTTGCCATTGCTTCGACATATAGGCCATCTAATGGCCCCACTCGTTAACATTCGGACGAGGACCACCTTGCTGCACTCAAATATTCGCCATCGCGCCGCCAGCCGGCTTCTCTGCCTCGTGACGGCGGTGGGACTTGTCGGCTCTGCCACGGCTGCTTCAGCCAATCCCAAAATGATCATCGACGCCAATAGCGGTCGCGTGATCGCGCATCAGGAAGCGTTCCGGAAATGGTATCCGGCGTCGCTGACCAAGCTGATGACAGCCTATGTGACCTTCAGGGCATTGAAGAGCGGGCGTCTGTCGCTGGACAGCAAGGTGGTGATGAGCAAGTTCGCCACCGACCAGCCGGCCAGCAAGATGTATTTCCGTCCGGGCTCGCAGCTGACGATGGATAACGCACTGAAGATCATGCTGGTGAAGTCCGCAAACGACATGGCCGTGGCCGTGGCCGAGACGGTCGGCGGAACCAACGACCAGTTCGTGGCGATGATGAATGCGGAAGCACAGCGTCTCGGCATGTCCTCGACGCATTTCATCAATCCGCACGGCCTGCCGGGCAAGGGTCAGTACACGACCGCCCGCGACCTCGGCATCCTCGCCATGCAGATCAAGCGGGAGTTCCCGCAATATTCCGGTTACTTCACCATCGAAGGCATCGACACCGGTAAAAAGCAGTATCCGAACTTCAATACGCTGATCGGCCGTTTCGACGGCGCCGACGGGATGAAGACCGGTTTCATCTGTGCCGCCGGCTTCAACCAGGTTTCATCCGCTACCCGTAACGGGCGGACGGTGATTTCGGTCGTGCTCGGTTCCGACAGCCTGGCGGGCCGCGCTGACGATTCAGCCAATCTCCTGCAGCAGGGACTGACGACGACCGGCAATCAGGGCGTTCCGCTCGCGTCGCTTGCGCCTTACGGCGATACGGCAGTCGTCAACGATGTGAGCCTGGAAATCTGCAATCCGAAGGCGGCCAAGGTTCGCAGCGAAAACCGCGACGATGCCGGCCGGACGGTCATGCACTCGCCCTATATCCACGAGATGACGCGGCCGCCGCAATATACGTTCGCGGGCCTGATCCCGGGAACGGAACCGGTGGAAGCCAAGATCGGCGAAAAGACCTACGCCAATATCCCGATTCCGGTGCCGCGCCCGACTTTCTGATTGGAACAGCATATGGCCTACGGTCAGGACCGGATACCGGTCTCCATCATCACCGGTTTCCTCGGTGCGGGAAAATCGACGATGCTCAACAGGATGCTGCGTGATCCCGCCGCCAAGGACATAGCCGTCATCATCAACGAGTTCGGCGAGGTCGGGATCGACAACCTGCTCGTCGAGGCTTCCGGCGATTCGATGATCGAGTTGTCCAATGGCTGCCTGTGCTGCACGGTACGTGGCGAACTCGTCGATACGCTAGCGTCTATGATGGATGCGATCCAGACCGGCCGCGCCAAGCCGATCAGACGGGTCGTCATCGAAACCACCGGTCTGGCCGATCCGGCGCCGGTCATGCAGTCGGTGATGGGCAATCCCGTGATCGCGCAGAATTTCGAGCTTGAAGGCGTGGTGACCGTGGTGGATGCGGTCAACGGGCTTGCGACGCTCGCCGCCCATCCGGAAGCGGTCAAGCAGGTGGCGGTTGCCGATCGGCTGATCGTCTCGAAACAGGCGATGGCCGAACCCGCCCAGGCTTCGGCCTTGCGCGACAAACTCGTTGCGCTCAATCCGCGTGCGCCGATCACCGATGGCGATGACGCATCCTCCAGCAGCCTGTCGATACTCGTAAACGGGCTCTACGATCCGGCGACGAAAATTGCCGATGTGGATCGATGGCTTCGGGACGAGGTTGCCGCGGATCATCATCACCATCATGGCCACGATCACACGCATGACTGCGGGTGTGATCACGCGGATGATCACGGACATCACCATCACCACGCGCACGACCACCATCATCATCATCATGATGTGAACCGCCATGGCGATGATATAAGGTCCTTCTCGATCGTGCATGACCGGCCGATCGATCCGATGGCGATCGACATGTTCATCGATCTCCTGAGATCGGCGCATGGCGAAAAGCTGCTCAGAATGAAGGCGGTCGTCAAGCTGTCGGACAATCCCGAGCGACCGCTTGTCTTGCATGGCGTACAGGCAATCTTCCATCAGCCGCAGCGGCTGCCGCACTGGCCGGAAGGGTCGGACCGGAAGACACGCATGGTGCTGATCACCAAGGGCCTGTCGGAGGAATTCGTGACGGACCTGTTTTCGGCCTTTACCGGAGAGCCGCGCCTCGACCGTCCGGACCGGGCGGCGCTGGAAGACAATCCGCTAGCGGTGCCCGGCTTCAGCCGATAACGGCCCTGCCCTTGCGAATGGTGAAGCGGTGGCCTTCCGCCGTTTTTTCGCTTTCGACGAGCTGGTGACCTTCCTGGCTGCAGAAATGCGGAATATCGATGCCTGCCAGGGGATCGCTGGTCTGAAGGATCAGACGGTCTCCGTCATGCAGCGCTTTCAGCTTCCGACGGGTCTTCAGCACCGGCAGAGGGCATTTCAGCCCCCTGAGGTCGTAGATCACGTCGACCGGCGAGGTCACTGCTTGTCCCAGAACTTCCAGAACGGCTTCTTGGCTTCGCTGACGGGAGCTGCCGGCGCTGTATAGGCGAGCGGGTTCATCGGGTTCTGTTCCGGAACCGGCACGGCCGTGGTGCGGCCTTCGGCCGTCCGGATGGTCGGTGCGGTCGCAGCGGCGAC
Organism: Neorhizobium sp. UBA7851; assembly: GCA_002500765.1. Taxonomy (GTDB): domain Bacteria; phylum Pseudomonadota; class Alphaproteobacteria; order Rhizobiales; family Rhizobiaceae; genus Neorhizobium. Next base: position 40 of record DLSX01000149.1, on the reverse strand, counting down.
GGTTGCACCTTCTGTGGCCGGGATTGCAGCGGTCGTTGCC
>DLSX01000148.1:9211-10048 GCA_002500765.1 Neorhizobium sp. UBA7851 | reverse complement strand
GTCGATCTCGGCGCAGACCCTTGCCGCATGATCCCGAAACGTCGCGCCGGCCTCGGTCACGCCGGCCCCGCGGGTTGTGCGGGCCAGAAGCTGGATGCCGAGTTCCGCCTCCAGCCGGATGAGGCGGCGGCTGACCATCGATTTCGATATCCCCAGCCGCCGTGCCGCAGGTGTCACACCACCTGCATCGGCGACTTCGACAAACGTTCGTAAATCCTCGATATCCATTCGGCCCTCCCCGCCTTGCGATCGATATCGTCATTCACCCAGTCGGCTTGCCCTCACAATCGGTGCGACCTCGCTGCCCAGCAGCTCGATCGACCTTTTCATCGCGGCCGCGTCGAGCGAGGCTGTGCTCATCTGGAAGGTGATGCGCGAGACGCCCCCAAGCGTTTCGCTCGCCTGCAGCATCTTTGCCGCAACCGTCTGCGGATCGCCGACCAGAAAAGCGCCCTCGGGGCCTGCCATGGCATCGAATTGCTGGCGCGAAGGCGGCGACCAGCCCCGTTCACGCCCGATCGTCGTCGTCAGATGCGCCCATCCGGGAAAAAAGGCATCCCGTGCGGCAAGATCCGTTTCTCCCACGAAACCCATGGCGTGAACACCGACCTTGAGTGTGCCCGGATCATGCCCGGCACGCCTGCCCGCCTCGTGATACAGATCGACAAGCGGGCGAAACCGATCGAAACTTCCGCCGATGATCGCGATCATTAGCGGCAGCCCGAGCGCGCCGGCGCGGGCAAAGGATTGCGGCGTACCGCCGACGCCGACCCAGACCGGGATTTTCCGCTGATGCGGACGCGGAAAGACGCCCTGCCCGCGCAGAGGCGGGGGGAA
>DLSX01000148.1:0-9159 GCA_002500765.1 Neorhizobium sp. UBA7851 | reverse complement strand
AGCTTTTCCGCGAACAGGTCGTCGTAATCCCGTGTATCCAGACCGAACAGCGGATAGGCCTCGACAAAGGAGCCTCGGCCGACGACGATATCCGCACGACCTTTCGAGATCAGGTCGAGCGTCGCGAATTCCTGGAACACGCGCACCGGGTCTGCGGCGCTGAGTACCGTGACGGCGCTCGTCAGCCTGATCCGTTCGGTGCGGGCCGCCGCGGCCGCCAGGATGATCGCCGGTGCCGAATCGAGAAATTCGCCGCGATGATGCTCACCGATGCCGAAGACATCGAGCCCGACGCGATCTGCCGTCACGACCTCCTCGATAAGCTCCGCCATGCGCTCGGTCGCCGACGGAAGCCTGCCCGTAGCGGAGTCCGGGAGGATGGCTGCAAAACTGTCGATACCGATTTCCATGGCAATCCTTATCGCTGATTGGTCAGGTGGACGAGATTGGCTGAGATGACGAGGCGCCAAGTGAGCCCCCACCGAAGGGGTAACCTCCGCCCCGTCATCCCTGCTGTCTCTTAGAGACCCGCTTGGGAAGCCGCCTGTACGGGCGTGTTGAGGAGCTGCTGTTCCCAGAGATAGGCGATGCCGCTGCCACCGGCATGTTCGATGATCACGTCCGTCAGCGCGGCCGCCGTTTCCTCGCGCGCCCAGTCACGTTGCCATTCGGCAGCGATTGCAAGCCAGGTCATCATGTTGATGCCGGCGCCCATCATTCGCTGGATGGCAACCTGATGCGCTTCGACGGACGTTCCGCCGGATGCGTCGGTAATCACGGTAACGTCCCAGCCTTCACCTGCGGCCTGGATTGCCGGCATCGCCACGCAGATTTCTGTCCAAAGGCCGGCGATGATCAGCTGCTTGCGGCCGGTGGATTTCACCGCGTCCACCACCTTCTTGTCCTCCCAGGTGTTGATGAAGGTCCGATCGATCACCTCCTGCCCCGGAAAGACATTGGTGAGGTGCTTGAAGAGCAATCCACCACGGCCGGCAATGACGCTGGTCAGGATTGTCGGAACGTTGAAGACCTTTGCCGCCTTTGCAAGCGCCGTCGTGTTGTTCACGACTGCCTGCGGGTCATGGCTGTTGACGTTCGCGAGCTGATAAGGCTGGTGGTCGATCAGGACGAGGACCGAATCCTCGGGGCGAAGCAGCGAGTCCAGGCCGTTACGAAAGGTCATCTATAATCCTCCAATTGTCATTTCGTTAGAATGATTGATGTGCCGATGGCGCGAGCCGGCAGCGGCGCTGCGGGCTGGAGGAAAGTGTCATTCCGGGTTGCGATGCGGTAGTGCTCGTTTATGGTGAGCTGTGTCGCAGAACAGGGAACACCGATTTGGACATCGAGGACTTGCGGACCTTCGTGGAAGTGGCCGATGCAGGCGGCGTGACTTCTGCGGCTCTGAGACTGGGCGTTTCGAAATCCATGGTCAGCCGACGGCTCGTGCGCCTCGAGGCAGAGCTCGGCGTGCAACTGCTGGCAAGGTCCACGCGCGGCGCTTCATTGACGGAAGCGGGCATCACGTTCCGGGATTATGCGGCGCGGGCCAGCGCCGAAATCGACGTCGCCCGCGATACGATCCTGCCCGCAGGCGAGTTGAGCGGTCGCCTGCGGATAGCTGCACCGCTATCCTTCGGGCCCACCCATTTCGCATCGGTTCTGGCGCAGATGGCCCTGCGCCATCCGCAATTGCAGATCCAGACGAGCTACAGCGACCGCTTCGTGGACCTGATTGCGGAAGGGTATGATTGCGCGATCCGGGTCGGCACGCTGCAGGATTCCAACCTCATCGCGAAACGCGTCGGCCCTCTTTACGGAAATTTCGTCGCCAGCCCCGCCTATATCGAGGCCCACGGCTCTCCGGAAACGCCCGAGGAGCTTGTCACCCATGAGGCGCTGATGCAGGGCATGGAAACATGGCAGGTGATGGATGGTGACAAAACCATCACCATTCGCCCGCAGGGGCGGTTCAAGGCGGATAGCGGAGGCGCTCTCGTTGTCGCTGCCGTAGCGGGCCTGGGGGTCGCAGCACTTCCCGATGGCCTGACGCAGGAATATCTGGATTCCGGGGCGCTGGTGAAAGTCATGACGAACCATCCGCCCCCACCGGCCGGCATCTATGTCGTTCGCCCGCCGGGGCCACACCCTTCGAGAAAAGTACGTGTCCTGACCGAGATGCTGATCGCGTGCTTCGATCACGGCGGGCATTGAGCCCATCAGCCCTCCTAGAAACAGCGGAGGCAGATCCGAACGCAGCGACGGGTCCAGCAGGACAGCGCTTATTTGGTCAGATACTGCATGTAGAAAGTCGACAACCGGTCGACTGCCGGGTCCACATATTCCGGCTTGTAATACATGTCATAGTGACCGGCACCTTCCACGACAAAGAAATCCTTTGCGCTAGAGGGCGAAAGGTCAAATAGGCGTCGACCGGCCTCGTACTGCCCGGTGGTTCCGCGCCGGCCTCCAACAATCACCTGAAGGGGCTGTGTCAACAGATCGGGCACAAGGCCAAAAGCGTCAAACCCGAGAATGCCGCCATAGCTGATGAACAGCAACCGGTTCTTGGAATTCGGATGGCGATATTGCGACTCCCTGTAAAACCTGACGGCTTCGAGCACGTCGGGGTCCGTTATGCCTGCGTCTTCGGCATCCTTCAGACTGTCAGGAATCCAGGGGTCTCGACGCGGCTCGGCACCACGCGCCTCGGCTGTACGCTGGCTCGCCACATCCGCAAGGGTTTGGCGATAGTCCGGCAGCAAACGGCGAAGGGCTTCGCCGATGTCGTTGGCGACGACTGTTCCGACCGCCCTGAAGCGGCGTTCCGTCAAAGCCGCGCTGATCGCGTAGCCACCGCCGGCGCATATGCCGAGAAGACCAACGCGTTCGGCATCCACGTAAGGCAATGTCGTCAGATAATCGACCGCGCAACGAAGGTCTTCAATACGGGCGGCAGGGTTCTCAAGGTCTCTCGGTTCACCACCGCTTTCGCCCTGATGGGACGGATCGAAGGCAAGCGCTACAAAACCTCTCTGCGCCAGTCTTTCCGCATATATCGCGCCGATCTGTTCCTTCACGCTGCTTCCGGGTGTCGCCAGGACGAGCGCCGAGTATGAGCGATTTTCATCGAAATCGGCAGGTAGATGGATGTTGCCGGCAATGTCGATATTTCCGTTTTTGAATGAGATGCGCTTCATGGCGACTAGGCTCCCAAGTTCCGATCGTTTCGATCTTTCGCGGCGTCAAGGCTTCATCACGACGCGGCCCAATGGCCCGGCCGTTTCGGCGTACTCATGCGCCGACGCCGCGTCGCTAAGAGCAAACGTCCGGTCTATGACGACCTGCAGGCGTTTCTCGACAGCCGCGTTGAGAAGCATATCGACCGTGTCATGCACCGCAGGCCGCTCGAACAGCGCCCCCATGAAAACGCCGTGCAGCGTCTGATTGTTCTGCATCGGTTGCCAGAGCTCGACTGTGAGGCCGCCGCCACCGGCATTGCCGACGAAAACCAGACGTCCTTCGGCAGCCAATGCCGACAGCGATCCCTGCAAGGTCGAGCCGACGGGATCGATGACGAGAGCCACTCCCCTGCCGCCCGTCAGCCGCCGAACCTCTTCAACCACATCCTCGCTGCGGCGATCGATAAGATGTGTTGCACCGAGCGCGCGCAGGCGTGCCTGCCTTTCTGAGCCGCTGGCAACGGCGATCACTTCTGCCGCGGCCTGATGGGCCAGTTGCACCGCCGCAAGCCCGACACCGCCTGCCGCAGCCTGAATAAGCACCGTTTCGGCTCGCTGCAACTGCCCCCTGGTGATGACACAGTGATAGGCCGTCCCGAACGAGATCGGCAGTGCCGCCGCCTCGGCCATTTCCAAACCATCGGGAACCAGCCATGTGCGTGTCGCCGACACGGCCCAGAGTTCGGCATGCGATCCCTGCATGTCGAAGGCCGTCACTCTTTGTCCAACCCTTCGATGCCTGATGTTTTTACCGACCGCGACAATCGTCCCGGCGGCCGCATAACCAACGATCCATGGGGACGGCTGCTGGGTCGAACGGCGGTTGATCAGATCACCGCCCTCGATGGAAATCGCCTCGACGGCGATCAGGACATCATCCGGCCCGCAGACGGGATCCGGCATATCGGTATATTCGAGAACACCCGGCGGGCCGGGCTTGTGATAAACAGCGGCTTTCATCTGCATTCCTCCGCAATGCGCGAGACCTCGCGTTCGGTATCAACAGCTAGGACGCATGGTCAGTGCGTCGGTTCCCCAAAATGCGGAAGCTTCTCAGCCCCGTCCGCATCCATTGCGCCGGCCCTTGACCCGCAGACCGCCACGAGGCGCACATTCGCGCCGTAGACATCCCGATAATGCGACCGCCGGGATAAAAGCAGGTTTGCCGTGGCCCGTTCCACACCACCAAACCCTGCAATCGCAATCCTGAATGTCTTCATCAGCCCTGATCTTTCACTGCTTCGTCGCAATGCCGCTCAACGGCTCCGGCACCGGTCGGACATGCAGATGGTCGATGCCCGACATGGCGTCGCCCTGCACCTGTTCGGACAGCCGCTCATTGTCCCGCCGGCGAACGTCCTCCGCCGCCTCCTCCACGTCAAGTTCCGCATAGCCCAGGGCGCGCAGGCCTTCCGCTCCCATCATGTAGGCGGATTCGACGGTTTCGCGGATCTGGTAGTCGACGCCTGCGCGGATCAGGTCGACTGCGTGGCCGCGATCGTAGCTGCGCACCAATATTTTCGCCTGCGGGAATTCGTGCTGCGCCAGTTCGACGACCTGCAGCGCGGCTTTCGGGTCGTTGATACAGATCAGCAAGGCCTCGGCCGAACCGGCGCCGGAATGGTGCAACGTGTCGAGGCGCGTGCCGTCGCCGAAAAATACCTTGAAGCCGAAACGCCCCGCTTCGCGGATACGGTCTGGGTTCATGTCGATGACGGAGAGATTGACGCCTTTCGACAGAAGGAGCTGCGAGGCGATCTGGCCGAAACGGCCGAAGCCGATGATGAGCACCTTGCCGCTTAGGTCGCGCGCGGTTTCAATACCCTCCATGGAGGTCTTGCTGCGCAATAGCCGGTCCGCGACGATCATCAAAAGCGGCGTCAGCGCCATGGAGAAGATCACCACGGTGGTGAACAGCGCATTTTCCCGCGCATCGATCACGCCCCCGGTGGTCGCGGCGGCATAAAGCACGAAGGCGAACTCACCGCCCTGAAGAAACATGGAGGTGCGGTGCAGCGCGTGATGATTGGCTCCGCCGAACAGGCGGGCAACCGCATAGACCACGGCGCCCTTGGCAAGCGTGAATGCGACGAGCATGGCCAGCAGCAAGCCCCATTCTGCGGACACCACGGCAAGGTCGAGCGACATGCCGACAGCCATGAAAAACAGGCCCATCAGCAGACCGCGAAACGGCTCGATATCGCTTTCGATCTGGTGCCGGTAACTGGAACTCGACAGCATCACACCAGCCAGGAAGGCGCCCATCGCCATGGATAGCCCGGCGCCGGCCATCAGCAGGGCTGCCCCCAGCACCACCAGCAGCGCGCCCGCCGTCATCACCTCCCTCGTTCTTGCTCGCGCCAGAAGAGCGAAGAATGGGTTGAGCCCCCATTTCGACATGCCGAGAAGAACCATCAGCGCACCGAGCGCCATCAGCACCTCCATCCATCCCGACCGTGCTTCCGACAACGGCGACATGAAAGCCACCACCGCCAGAAGCGGCACGATCATCAGGTCCTCGAAGAGCAGAATGGAGACCGATTTCTGCCCCTCGGCGCTGGAAATCTCGCCACGATCCTGCAGCACCGACATGATGACGGCCGTCGAGGACAGAACGAATCCCGCCCCGGCAACAAAGGCGACCGGTGCAGACAGGCCAAAAGCCAGCATTCCGGCAAGGGTCAGCGCCGCGGTCGCCGCCGCGACCTGCACAAGCCCCAGCCCAAAGATCTGGCCACGCATGGCCCATAGCTTTTGGGGTCTGAGTTCCAACCCGATAACGAACAGGAACATCACCACGCCGAGCTCGGAAAAATGGAGGATGGACAGGGCATCGGCAAAGAGGCCGAGTGCTGACGGACCGACCAGCAAACCGGCCGCGAAATACCCCAGGACCGAACCAAGCCCAAGCCGACGAAACAGAGGGACTGCAACCACGGCTGCTCCCATCAGGACGATAGCCGGTCCAATCGTCTGGCCCAAACTCACCTCAGCCATCAATCCCTCCGATTTTCTCGATTCGTTCAATGGGTGTGGCCGGATGGCCGCTCATGCTGGAGCGAAGCACTCAGCTGCCGATCATTGTCCCATCTGCCTTGTTCTGAATGGTAGCTATCGTCGCAAACACCAGCCGGATAGTCGCCGTATCTGCGAAAGTCTGTCGCAATATGCGGAACGGTCAAACTCTGGATATCGCTTTGCAAAGCTACAGATGCTGGCAATGCCGGAACAGGACTGGAGAACAAACTCATGGCCAACGAAACATCGGGCGAGCCCTTGCGGAGACGCGCCTTCATCGCCGACACCCTGGCGCTCATCCTGTTTTTTACCGCGACAGGCATCATCAACGAGCGCTTCATCGCCGGCATGGCATGGAAAGAGGTCTTTAACGCGCGGTTGCTGGGTGCAGCTCTCATGGTGCCGGTAGCGCGTCCATACGGCATCTGGCGCGACTGGCTCATGCAGCGCGCCAGTGCGGCACGCCTATCCCGATTGTTCTGGGATAGTGCCGCCCTCATGACCTTCCAGGTGCCGATCTATGCAGCCATCATTGCGATCAGTGGGGCAAAAGGCGGCGGCCTGCTGAGCGGGATCCTTGGCGCAGCGATCATGATGCTGGTTCTCGGCTCACCATACGGCATGTTCCTGAACTGGATCAGAGGCCTGTTCGGGCTTCCCAAGGGCGGACAGAAACCGATGTCACTGGATGTCTGAGCTGATGTTTGCAAAGGCCGGCGGCATGAACGAAGCGACCGCCCGCAAGATGATCGCTGTGATCACCTGAGCAACCGGCGGCTACTTTTAAGATGCTCGATCATCGCTCTGAACGCGGGAGCGGTTTTTGCCCGGCTGGGATAATAGAGGCTGAATCCAGGCAGGTTCGGCAGCCAGTCAGCCATCACCGGAATGAGCCGCCCCTGCGCAATGTCGTTTCTGACCTGAGACGCAAACAGATACGCCAGTCCCAGCCCGTCGAGCGCAGCCGAGCGGATAGCTTCCCCGTCATTGAACACTATCCCACCATCTGTGACGTATTCGACATGGACGTCGTTCCTGGCCAATGGCCATCGGTACAGTCGGGTCGAACTCACGAAGCGATAGCCTATGCAGCTGTGTGCGGCGAGGTCTTCAGGCTTTACCGGAACGCCCCGTTTCTGGAGATATTCGGGCGAAGCAACGATGGTTACTGGGATCGATTCCGTCAGTTGCAGTGATACCATGTCCTTTTCAATGAGCGTGTTGAACCGAAGCCCTCCGTCAAACCCTTGAGAGATTATGTCGCTTAAACCTTCATCTATGGAGATTTCAATCCTGACATTCGGAAACATTTCCCTGAACGACGCCATGATCGGCCTGAGGATCGTCTCAAAGGCAACGGGAACCATTGTCAACCGAACAGAACCGGCAATCGTCGCGTTCATCTCCTGAAGCTTCGCCAGACCGTCTCCGATATCCCTCAGAGCGGGCACCAGACTGTCGAGCAGCTTCTGCCCTGCTTCGGTGGGTTTGACATTCCGGGTCGTGCGGGCAAGCAGAGAGATCCCGATCCTTTGTTCAAGCTGGACAATCGCATAACTGAGCGAAGATTGCGACATCCCCAGTTCTGCGGCCGCGCTGGTGAAGCTTCGGTGCCGGGCGACCGTCTCAAACACCGCAAGGTCCCGAAGAACGAGACGATCCATCTATCGACCTCATTGATAACGGCATACGAATTAGCCCATCTAATCGATAGATTGTTTCGGCCTTATCTTCCACTCACGATCCCTGATGTTGAGGAAAAGATAAATGTCCAAACAGCCGATTGCCGCACTCATTGCCAGCCTGCTGATTTGCGGCCCTGCCTACGCGGATGCCCGCAACGTCGTGCTGGTGCATGGAGCCACCATGGATGGCTCCGGTTGGCGGCAGGTCCACGACATCCTTACAGCCAAAGGTCTTTCAGTCAGCGTGGTGCAATTGCCGCATACCAGTCTCGCCGACGACATCGCCGCGACGCGTTTGATCCTGAAGCAACAGGACGGTCCGACGGTGCTGGTCGGACACAGTTATGGAGGTGCGGTCATCACCGAGGCGGGTGACGAAACCGTTGTCAAGGCGCTGGTGTATGTCGCAGCGCTTCAGCCGGATGTCGGTGAAAATCTCACTGAGCTTTCTCAACGTTTTCCAATGAAGATCGACATGAAGATGCTGGACGACAAAAGCTTCGTTCCCGCTCCCGATACATATCAAGCTACCATCGCGGCGGATCTTCCAGCGGATATCACGGCCTTCATGTCGGCATCGTCAAAGCCAATGACGCTGGAACCCTACCAAACACGTCTGAGACATGCCGCCTGGCGTGACAAACCAACGTTTGGCGTGGTGACCACCGAAGACAAGGTGATCCCCCCTGCCCTGTTGCGCTGGATGTATGGTCGCGCCGGCACCAAGACGACCGAGATCGTGTCGAGCCATATGGTCTACATGTCTCATCCGCAAGAGACGGCCGATGTCATCCTCAAGGCGGTGGCATCGGTGGATTGATAGTGACGCCTGGTGATCGCGAATAGGCTCCGGGCGAGATGCCCACATGTCGGCTGAATGCCACACTGAAGGCACTCGCCGAGCCGTAGCCGACGCGGCGTGCGATCTCCGCGGTCGCAACATCGGCGCGAAGCAGCTCTTTTGCCAGAGCCATACGCCAGCTCGTCGCATATTCCATCGGTGCCGCGCCGACCTCCCTGCGGAATCGCTCGAAAAAAGTCGAACGGGACATCGCGGCATCTCTTGCCAGTCCCTTGACAGACATGTTGCCACCGGGATCATCGTGGATCCGACGCAATGTCGATGCCAGCTGCGGATCGGCCATGCCGCGCAGCAGGCCGGGTGACGCGGATGCCCCACCGGCCGAGCGCAGCGCCTCGATCAGCAGCACTTC